>CAZDEC010000003.1:0-64042 GCA_964504295.1 uncultured Thioalkalispiraceae bacterium | reverse complement strand
TGCCGCGCTGACCGCCAAGGACGCGGAAATGCAATAGGATTGTCGGGAACAATCCTTGCCTTGCGGCAGACGGTTTTATGACGCCCTTTCGGCTTCATGGTCTAAACTTGGTCGAAAGTTTAAGTGTTATCGTCCTTATCACGAGTTCAGGTTAATTAAACAGCCAAAAACTTATGGAGCTAAATTTTTAGCAATAAGCCCGCGTTGATAATTTGCCTTTGGTAAGGGAAAACGGATTTGGTAACCGCTACCAAGAGCTTGTTCAATCGGTTCACCTTTTAAGGTTTCCATTTTTTCCAGTATCATCGAAATATTGCCGTGCGGAGACACCACTTCGATGCTGTCACCCACACAGAGCTTGTTTTTTATATCCACTTCGGCCATTTGCAGTGCATCGTCATAGCCGGTTATTTCGCCGACAAACTGTTGCTGCACCGATTTGGAAACGCCGCTGAGGTAGTTCTGGTATTCCTGATTCGGGTGACGCTCTAAAAAGCCCTCGGTGTAGCCGCGGTTGGAGAGGTTTTCAAGCTTGCCGTATAAGCTGGCATCAAATTCACGGTCGGCAATAGCATCATTAATGGCCTGGCTATACAGCTGGGCGGTACGGGCGACGTAGTAATGTGATTTGGTACGGCCTTCAATTTTGAATGAATTGATGCCCATTTTAGCAAGGGTGCCAATATGTTGAATTGCGCGTAAGTCTTTGGAATTCATTATATAAGTGCCATGTTCATCTTCCAGAATAGGCATATATTGTCCGGGGCGGTTTTTTTCTTCAATCACGTAGACCTTGTCGGCTAGAGGGTGGCGTGGTTCTTTTTCGGCGAAGGCTTCAGGTGGGTTTTTTATCGCCGCCATGGCATCAAACTCAATTTTTTTAGACTCGGTTTTTTGCACGTCGCCCATAATATTTTCTTCGGCAGGCTGCACGTCATATTCCCAGCGGCAGGCGTTGGTGCAAGTGCCTTGATTGGGGTCGCGGTGATTAAAATAGCCGGAAAGCAAGCAGCGCCCTGAATAGGCTATACACAAGGCACCATGCACAAACACTTCTAGCTCAATATCAGGGCATTGTTGACGGATTTCTTCAATTTCGCCGAGTGAGAGTTCACGCGACAAAATAATGCGCTGCAAGCCGAGAGATTGCCAGAATTTAACCGCCGCATAGTTGACCGTATTGGCCTGTACCGATAAATGCACCGGCACCTCCGGCCAGCGTTCACGTACCATCATAATTAAACCAGGGTCGGCCATAATAAGCGCATTGGGGTTTAAGGCGATAACGGGCTCCATATCGGCCATATAGGTCTTAATTTTGCTGTTGTGGGGCATTAAGTTACTGGCAACAAAGAATTTTTTATTCAGTGAGTGAGCATGTTCGATGCCTTTTGCTAAATTGTCGAGCTGGAAGTCATTGTTTCTTACTCGTAAGCTGTAACGGGGTTGCCCGGCGTAAACGGCATCGGCACCATAGGCGAAAGCATACTTTAAATTTTTAAGGGTGCCGGCGGGCAGCAGTAATTCAGGACGATTCATGGTTATTTGTGTCTGGTTGGAGTGATTGCAGCTGGATGAAAACGATTTATCTATTGTTCATTATATATGAATTTTAAGCATCATTAAGCTGTCGTGGAAAATAAATCAGGACGACAGCCGTTTATGGTTAGCTTTTGAAATGTGACGGACATACCTTTTTGAGCCCTTAGAATGCGTATACTTTGGTCTGAACAAATAGATAAGAAAAAACATATCATAATAAAAATTATAGATGGAAGGTCAAGCAGATATGATCGAAGGGAAAGTGAAGTGGTTTAATAATAGTAAAGGGTTTGGCTTTATCTCACCCAATGACAGTGATTTAGATATTTTTGTACATTTTTCTACAATTAAATCAGAAGGTTACAAAACCTTAAAAGAAGGCCAGGCGGTTCAGTACGAGGCCGAAGAAGGCCCTAAAGGCTGGCATGCGATTCAGGTTGAAATTGGCCAGTAATAACCATTGTAATAAATGGTTAATTGATGCAAAAAGTACTTGCTAGCAAGACCTTATTCAAGGCATAGTTAGCGAAATAATTACTAGTGCATTGAATTTTAAGGGGTATAAAGTTGGGTACACTCGAAGCAAGTCAGGAACGTCGTAGTGAATCACATTCACAGTTACATACGTTATTAGAAACGAGAAAGGAAAGTCTTTCACTATTTAATCAACTTGCAGAAATGCGTCCATTTAAACCGGACCGTGAAAGCCAGTTAATGCTTCAGGAGTTCTGTGAAGCGATTGTCGATTATACCGCGAGTGCGCATTTTCAGCTTTATCGGTTTATTGATGATGGCACTGAACGGCGATCTGATATTAGCGGCCTTGCTGCAAAAGTTTATCCACAAATTTCAGATATGACTAAAGTCATTTTGGCATTCAATGAGAAATACGACTGTTCTGATCACTGTAACAATCTTGAAGAACTGGCCGATGACTTATCACAGCTTGGTGAGGTATTAGCCGACAGGATTTTACTCGAAGATCAGCTTATTACGTTGCTGTTGGGTGAACGCTAAATCGGTTGTTGAGTTGTTATAATAAAAAGAAGCCCGGTACTTTACCGGGCTTTTTTAGTGTTGCTCTCAAAAAACAAGCCGTGGTTTCGTTGGCTTACACAAAGCTTAGGAGGTCATTATTGTTGTTAATTGCCGCTACTCGCTATTATCTTTACGGCTTCTTCTAAGCTTATTTCTTCGACTTCGTAAGTGGGTATTTCGTCTTTCATATCCATATCCCCTATTTAGCTGAACTTTGATTTACATTAACAATATTAGGTAATTAAAGATAATAATTCAAGTTAATTATAGATAATGAGCGCATCTTATTGATTTTAAGGTGAATATAGCTTAAATGTAGGGAGCCTTATGACGGTTATGCTCCTGTTTGCTATTGGTTTAGCGCTGTCTCAAGGCCTCGTTTTGGTAATATTCAAGCGTATCTAAAGCATTATTTGTAGTATGGTAATTAGATACCAAAAACCACATAGTCATCAAGGAGGGTTTAATTATGTCCGAAATTCCCAGTTTAAGACGCGAAACGCGTTACGGTATTCCTGCTGCCGACCAAATTTTATTTAATCGTTATTATCTTATTGGTTATTCCTACTATTTTAGGCAGGCAAAATGGGCATTGGAAATTATAAGTCCCGACAGAAAATACATTTCTCCAGAAAAAGTAAAACGGATTGATAAATTCCGACCTGATTTTCGTATTCCCGAAATGTTTCGAGCCGATTTAGATGTGTATAAAGGCTCTGGATTGACCCGAGGCCATTTGGTTGCCAGTGCCGATAAGTTGGATACAGATCTGCAAAATAGTGAAACATTTTTGCTTTCGAATATGTCACCCCAAAACAGGAGTTTTAATAGCGGTATCTGGAGCCAGCTAGAAGCGAAGGTAAGGGAACTGGATGCCAATAAAAAAGTATATGAAACCTATGTGCTCAGCGGGCCTATTTTTGATTTTGACAAAAAAGTAAAAAGCATCGGCGATACCGAAGACAAAGGTATCCCTATCCCTATTCCACCGGCGTATTTTAAATCAATACTCACCGAAAACAATCGCGGCAAACTTAAAATGTGGTCATTTATTATTCCCAATAAAAAAGTTGATATGCCATTAGAGAGTTATCTTGTATCAACCGAAACCGTCGAACGGTTTGCCGGGATTCAATTATGGGAGCGTTTAATGGGTAAAAAAATGGATATAGAAAAAAAGAAAACTCGTTCTATGTGGTAACTGTAGTTAATTGTTTTGGAACCGCGCCAAAGTTGAAGAGATTATTTGGCCTGAATTAGGGATAACAAATTCTGCCGTTCTCCACCGGACAGCGCGGCAGTCGAGCAGCCACGGATGCGTGTTTTTTGGTAACCCCAGCTTCCTGTCCTCGTTTAATAACTGATATCTCTTATCCCTAGTTCAGGTTAAGTGCTGTACTTGTTGGCTTAGCCGATATGCTGCGGATTAATGGTCTGGCGTTGTGTTCGGGTTTCTTCAAGATGCTCTCGCACGTGCTGGGTTTGGCCCATTTGATTACCAATATAAAACCCAAGCTTAAAAACGATATAGCTCAAAATGGCGCTGGCGGATACTGCGGCGACTACAATTAACATCATTAATGACCTCCAAATGATGGGTGTGGGGGGAATGCTTTGTCTGGCCGTTTTTCCAGGGATAATTAAAAAAGAATTATCGTCGATTTTCGGCGTCAGGGTTGTGGTGCTAACTCTCTGTAAGTATCGGCGATAAAACGCATTTATTAAATTTATTTTTGTGCGCTGGCCGAGATTTTGGCTTAAATATTGCCGGTGTATTGGTGGATTTGTGACCTGGTTTTACCGCTAGGCAATAAGTTTGAGTGGCTCAGAAGCGGCAATTAAGAGGCGGGACGATTGCCTGTTTTATGTTTGGCGATAGTCAGATCACGCCCAATAGGCAGCATGCGTTCAAGCAAGGTGGCAGCGGGTAACCCCAACCTTTTTTCATAGATTACGGTGTAAGTAAGTACTCGCTTAAGATAGTTTCTGGTTTCATTAAAGGGCACCATTTCTACCCAGAGATCTGCCGGCACGCTCGTACCGGCCTCAGGGAGCCAGGATTTAACCCGCGATGTTCCGGCATTATAAGCGGCAGTAGCAAGTACAGGATGGCCGTTGTAGCGGTCTGATATTCGCTTTAAGTAGCCAACCCCTAGGCGAACATTGGTGGCGATATTAAGCAGTGACCTTTTGGTATTACGCATGCGCACACGTAGACGACGCGCCATTTGCCGTGCCGTGCGAGGCATGAGCTGCATTAAACCAAGAGCACCGGCATGCGATTTAGCATCCGGTGTAAAAGCGCTTTCCTGACGTATCACCGCAAAGGCCCAGGCGGGGTTAATCTTTTGTTTTTGAGACTGGTTGATAACCAGTTTTTGATGGGTGAGTGGAAAACGCAGCTCCAGATCATCCCAGTATTTTGCCTGTGCGAGGGTTTGAATTACCCGATCTGGCCATTTCCATTCAGAGGCCAGCCGTGCGGCGGTTAACATTTGAGGGTGGCTCATTCGCGCAACGGCATAATTCCATTCACGCCGTGCATCAGCGGCACGTTTTAATGCGAGCAGTTCACGCGCTCGTGAGATGGCGGGGATTTTTTCAATCAGGTTCATATTTTTCGTGCTGAAGCCAATTGGCCGGTGACCCAGTTGGTATACCTGGCCAATACGGTCAGCGGCCAGAAAGCCGTAGTAATTACGTGAGTCGGTATTCACTAAATAATAGCTACGCGCTTCGTCTAATTCGCCTACGGCTTCGAGTGCTCGCGCCCGCCAGTAGTACCATTTGGGTTGTTGCTGTAATTCAGGAGATAGTCGATTTATCCAGTCGAGTGCCGATGCCCAGTCCTGGTCTCGGATTGCAGTCATCACATGCCAGCTGCTGAGTTTGTCGTCTTTTAAATTAATATCGAGCTTGCTTATCCAGGTGCGCGCTTCGTCGGTGTTTTCTTTAAGTAAGGCTATGGATAAGCGGCGTAAAATCCGCTCTTTTTCTGCTTCTTTAAAGTCATACGCCGATTCCGATTCAAACGTTTGCCAGATTGAGGCCGCTTGTTTGGGGTCTTTGCGTGCCATACGTGCAAGCCCATCGGCTATCATCCAACGCAGCATTTTGGGGCGTGCATTTTCAGGAAAATAGGCGTGGGCTGTTAGTAAATACTCGGGGTTACGCCGAATCTTCGACCACATGCTCACCCAGAAACGCTCGTTTTTATTTAAGTAACGGCTTAAGTAACGGGCCAGTCGAGAACGGCCTTTTGTCATAGTTAAATGAATGCGTTGCCAAACCAGTTCATTGCTTAGCAGCCCAGCTTTACGCCATTTTTTGATAGGCTGGTCACATTGCCTTGGTAAAGACTTGCTTGTTAGCCAAAGGCTTCTCAATACCGCATAGGCACTTTCTGGTTGGGATGTTTTAAGCAGCGCATTGACAAATTGGCATTGCAGACGGCGGTCATTGTTAGAATAGTAATTATCAATAAAAAGCTGCCAACGTCCGCGTCGAGCCAGGCTTTTTAACCAGCGGTGACGTAAACGGGTCGATACCGGAGTACCGGCGTTTTCACTGATAAAGCTTTTAATTTTACTTGAAGGTTGTGTGTATAGGGTGCGGGTGTATTCATTGAGTTTTAGATAGGTGTGCAACGGGTAATCACGTAGCTTTTGTTCCAAGCGCCGATAGGTTTGCCGGTGACCGAGGCGTAAAGCGCGTTGAGCGGCTTCATACTGATAGCGTTGGTTGACAATTTTTTGTGTATCGGAAAAGCCAAAAGCGAGATTTGACGATAGCAATAGAGCAATAATGCTTAAAATAAGCGTCAGTAAAACGTTAAATTGTGGTGTTTTAGTGTGCATCTTTATAGAGTCATACAGGAATTATGCCAAATACCTTCATCTTATTTGTAAGGAAGGCATTGTAACTCTTTGTATTTAAAATAATAGAGTTGCTCAACCAATACCTTTAACCCTAGCATATCGGCAGGCTATACGCATTGCTAAAGTATTTTTAAAGTAGCTTCTTTTATAAATATTGAAAGCGTGAAGCGATGGGGTAAAAAGTTTATACTTCGCATCCAAAAGTTTTTAGGCCTGTTTTTGCGTCAATGTTAAGGAATATTCGGTTATGTCAGATAGTAAAAATTCAACTCCAGAAAAATTAAATAAAACCAGTGCGCGTATTACCCAGCAAAAATCGCAAGGGGCATCGCAAGCCATGCTTTATGGTACGGGTTTAACGGAAGCAGATATGGACAAGGCTGAAGTGGGTATTTCCAGTGTCTGGTACGAAGGCAATAGCTGTAATATGCATTTGAACGAGCTGGCGACGAAAGTAAAAGAAGGTGTACAGGCAGCGGGTTTAGTGGGTATGCGCTTTAATACGATTGGTGTGAGTGACGGTATTTCGATGGGCACGGATGGTATGAGTTATTCCCTGCAGTCGCGTGACTTAATTGCTGATTCGGTAGAAACGGTAATGAATGCCCAGTGGTATGACGCCAATATTTCCCTGCCGGGCTGTGACAAAAATATGCCAGGTGTGCTGATTGCAATGGGGCGCATTAATCGCCCATCTCTAATGGTTTATGGCGGTACGATACGTGCTGGCCATTATCAGGAAAAAACACTCGACATCGTTTCAGCCTTTCAAAGTTATGGTGAATTTATTGCCGGGCGTATTAGTGATGAGGAACGTCAAAATATCGTTCGTAATAGCTGCCCGGGTGCGGGTGCCTGTGGCGGCATGTATACGGCGAATACCATGGCAACGGCGATCGAAGCAATGGGCATGAGCCTGCCATACAGCTCATCAACACCGGCAGAAGACCCATTAAAACATGAAGAATGTATTAAAGCCGGTGCAGCGATCAGGAATTTATTGGAAAAAAATATCTGTCCTAGGGATATTATGACCCGTGATGCGTTTGAAAATGCATTAGTGATGGTGATGGCATTAGGCGGTTCAACCAATGCCGTATTACATTTAATCGCCATGGCGCGCGCAGTGGATATTGAATTAACCATTGATGATGTTCAGTCGGTGAGTGACAAGGTGCCGTTTATTGCCGATTTAAAACCCAGTGGCAAATACGTTATGGAAGACTTACAAGACATTGGCGGTATTCCGGCAGTGATGAGATACCTGTTAGACAAAGGTTTACTCATTGGTGATTGCTTAACGGTAACCGGCAAAACAATTGCCGAGAATTTAGCTGATTTGCCCAGCTTAAAAGGCGGCCAAAAAATTATTATGTCGCTTGAAAAGCCGATTAAAGCATCTGGCCATATTCGTATTTTACGTGGCAACCTTGCGCCCGGTGGTTCAGTTGCAAAAATTACCGGCAAAGAAGGTTTAACCTTTACCGGCCCGGCCAAAGTTTATGATGCCGAAGAAGATATGCTTAAGGCGCTAGAAGACGGCGAAATTGTAAAAGGCGATGTGATAGTGATCCGTTACGAAGGCCCAAAAGGCGGCCCGGGTATGCCTGAAATGCTCACCCCAACCTCCGCTATTATGGGTGCGGGTTTAGGCAATGATGTGGCGATGATTACCGATGGCCGTTTCTCCGGTGGTTCACACGGTTTTATCATTGGTCATGTGGTACCCGAGGCACAGGAAGGTGGTCCGATTGCATTAATTAAAAACGGTGACGTGATTACTGTTGATGCAGAAAAATTAGTGCTGGATGTTGCCGTTGATAAAGAAGAAATGCAAGCGCGACTTAGTCAATGGACAATGCCAGCCTATAAAGCCACGCGTGGTACTTTATTTAAGTATATTAAGCTGGTAAAAAATGCCTCGGAAGGTTGTGTTACAGATGAATAAATTAAGCTGCCATTAAGGTTTAAAAATAAACTATTTTTAATGTTTTGGGTTAATAGTCTTAACCCGTTTGGGTTAACCCATTTCTAAGCTGTTGTATTAAAAATAATTAATGAAACACTGATATAACGGTATTTTGCAAGCTTTTTGCTTTTCAATATGCCGCGAGCTAAAAGTATTTGTTAGAATAAACCCCTGTTACTGATACAAGAAATTAAAAAAATTAAACATTTCACGCAGTGCAGGGGAGAATTTTTATGGTTACTTCATACTCACCGGTTGTAGGTGAATGGTATGTAAAAAGCACAGGCAAACTCATTAAGGTGAAAATGCTTTCGTATCTTGAAGAAAAGATTGAACGCGTTGTCATTGAATATCTCGATGGAACGATACAAATGTTAGCGTTTAACGAGTGGTTAACTCTCGACCTCAATAAACGTATTAGTGATGTTAGCCGTAATATCGTTTTACGCTAAGCTATTCGCCGTTAATGCAACAGGTATAGATAGAAGCCCGTTTTGCGGGCTTTCTTTGTTATTGCGTAACGTAAATGCGGGTGATAGAGATAGAGTGGCAATATTATTTGGCATAAACTGTAGGACAAACATGATTAATTCCGCGTACCTCAGCGACTTCGGTGGTTAAATGTTTTGTTAAAAACGCTAAGGAAAAAATAAAAATATGGACTTAAACTTTCTAAAAAAACAACTACGAAATTTCGCAGAAGAAAGAGATTGGCAGGGTTTTCATTCACCCAAAAATTTAGTGATGGCAATGAATGTCGAAGTGGCAGAATTAATGGAGCATTTCCAATGGTTAACCGAAGCACAAAGTGAAAACCTCGATACAAAAACCTTTGATGAGGTTCAATACGAAGTCGCCGATGTGTTTATTTATTTAGTTCGGTTGTCAGACAGACTGGGTGTCGATCTTGATGCTGTGGTGGCAGAAAAAATTAGCCGTAATGCTGCAAAATATCCTGTGGATAAATGCCAAGGGAGTGCGGCTAAGTATACCGAGTATGAATAATCTTCTCTTAGAGTTTCGCTAACATGAGCGCGAGTTAATTTCATGAAATACCCCCAGTTTTTAGTTTCTGGGGAGGGTATTGGGCCTATTGAGTACTTTTCAGGCAAAAAGGGTTAACCCATTCGTCAAAACCTGGTTATTTATTAACCCGTTTGTGTGATACCGCAACGCGATCTAATCTTGTAAACTTCTTTATATTAATAAAACAAGAATTATTATTTCAATTTTTTAAGGTGATTAAAATGAAATTTTTAAGGGTCGGGCTTTTATCGTTGTTATTTGTTTTAGCTGCACAGATTTCGAGTGTGCAAGCTTCTGCTGGTTCAACTATTAATTCATATAGTTCAAATACCTCTATTCCCACAACTATTGCTGGTTTTGGGATGACAGGTTTTGGTTTAAGTGGCTTAAGTGGCACAACATCAAGCACAGGCTCACCTTTTGGCGGCACTCTAAACTTTGCTGATATTGGCGGAGCCGCTGTTAATATGACGCGTAGTACTGCCGATACAGATAGTTGGTGGGTTAATGGTGAAACGTTTGATTACGATACATACCTGATTAGTGGCTTGAGCTGGGTTGAGATTATATTACCGGAAAATACGCGTGCATTTTCATTTAATGTCGGTGCGAATAAATCTGCTCAGGGCTGGCTTACTGCATCATCACAAACTGTGGGTTCGGCGGGTACTGTGACTACAGCAAAAGATTATTTTGCCGTTAGTGGTACGAATACCCCCGGCTTTGGTGTTTATGCCGATAACAAAGTAGGGAGTTGTACTACTTTAACCTCTGTTGTTATCGACCCTAACTTTATCTGGGGTTTTGGTAACTTTTCAATTAATCAAGATGCCTGTCCTACGAGCGTACCAGAATCTAATTCAATTTATTTACTTGCGATTGGTCTTTTAGGTTTATTGCTTGTTGCGAGAAGAAAAGTTTAAATAAACAAATTAGTGATTCGTTTAATAAAAATCCTGCTTTCGAGCAGGATTTTTTTTGCCCCGAAAAATATATTCTTGAAGTTTTTTATTCAATAACGGTGTTATCTTTTTCATCACCATAGCCAACGAAGGCCAAGGTAAACTTACCCTCTGGATAATCTTTTTTGCGGAGTAGCTTTATACCAAGTAATTCCGTATAAAACTGTATTGATTTGTCTAAGTCACCAACATGAATCATTGTATGTAGTAATCACATTTTAAAAACGTTTTCATTTATCTCTAACATAGTTTATAAATTTATCAGCCTCTAATGGTTTGGAAAAGTAAAAACCTTGGAAAATATCACACCCAAATTCCATCAGCATATCAACCTCAGCTTTATGTTCTACACCTTCGGCAACAACCTCCATATTTAAAGTATGTGCCATATTAATAATGTATTGAACTATTGCTGCTTGCGCTTGATTCTCCAGAATCCGCATGGTAAATGTTCGATCTATTTTTAGTATATCTACTGGGAAATTTTGTAGCCTGCCTAATGAAGAATAGCCAGTTCCAAAATCATCAATAGCGATACTAAAACCTTGCTCAGACAACTGTTGTAGCTTAGCAATAATATTTTCTGAACAATTCATCATACCTGTTTCAGTTATTTCAAGCTCAATTAAATTGTGCTGTAAACCACTCGCCCGGACAGCTTCATAATACTCTTGAATAATATTAGCCGATAAGATCTGGTGTGGCGAAACATTAATAGCTATCCGCTTGAAACACCCTGAAATATTTCGATTGTTTTCCTGCCATGCTTTTATTTGTGATATCGTGTTGTTTAATACCCATTGACCTATTTCAATAATATCGCCATTTTCCTCCGCAAGGGGGATAAATATATCCGGTGGAATCAAACCAAATTCTTTACTTTTCCAACGCAGTAACACCTCTGCGCCAGTTACATCACCTTCTCGGTTTACCTGAGGCTGAAATACAAGAAACAGTTCATTTCGTTCAATGGCTTTAGCAATGCCCAACCCGAGTTGATATTGGTGATTGGTCTGTTCACTAAATTCATTCTTGAAAAAAGTATAATTACTATTATGTTTTTCTAGTTTATTATGAAATAAAGCAATATTCGCTTGCTGAATCAGAGTATTGGCGTCTGTTGTGTGCCTTGGATAACTGGCTATACCGATAGACCAGCTTACTTTTATCGTGTTGCCTTCATTATAAACTGGAAAAGTTGTATTTTTATTTAACGTATCGATAAAAGCTGCCAACTGTGCAGTAAACCGAGTAAAACTTAGATGGTTTGCTGTTAATACAACCATAAAACGATCGCCATCATAACGTACAACTAAAGCCCCAGATGGCGCTTCACGCTCAAGTTGCTGAGCCACTGCTTTAAGCAATATATCACCTCCGTGTCTACTAAGGCTGGCATTAATATCTTTAAAATGATTAATATCAATTAAGATCAACCCCACCTGATGTTGATTAAACTTTGCCGCTTCCAGTAAAACACTCAGCCTTTCTTCCAATAAATGACTATTACCCAGGCCAGTCAATTCATCATAATAAGCCAGTTTGTTGGCTTTTTCTTCTGCCGCTTTTAGTTTGCTAATGTCAATAAAGGTACCAACGTAAGACTCAATATTCCCTTTTGTTGAACGGAATGCCATGATATTTAACCACTCAGGGTAAACAGAACCGTTCTTACGTTTATTCCATATCTCACCCTCCCAACAGCCATTTTTTTTGATACTTTGCCACATGGTTTTGTAAAAGTCTTTATTCTGGCGACCCGAAGAAAGAATTGCTGGTGTAGAACCATACACTTCATCGGCGGAATAACCTGTAATATTTTCAAAGGCTTTATTTACAGATATAATTTTCAGATGCTTATCCGTTATCATCACTCCCTGAGCCGTATTGCGTATAATCAAATCACTATACTTTTTTGCTTTTTGCGTTTGCCGATAACGAATAATTAATATAATTGCAAGCAATAAGCTGCCAATTATAATAGCAAGTATAAGCTGCAAAATATGCTTGTAAGCATGGTTAGCGTTATGCTGACGCTTCTCTGCACGTTGAATCTGATAATCCGATAAATTATTGAGTGCCTGCCTTGCTTTTCTGAAAGCGTCAAGTGCCGGTCCATAAAGGATATCTTCTGCTTGCTCTTGCTTACCTTGCTGGCTTATAGGTAACACTTGTGTCTGAATAATATCAATATAATCTTGCCAGAAAGCGTTCATTTCATTGATTAAATGGGTTTCTGTATTATCTAGTCGGGTTTGCTGGTAAAGACTTTTGTTACGCGCCATCCTTGCCAATTGTTCATTGATTTTTTCTTTATGAATAGTATATCGTTCTGGCTCTGTAATATGACGACCAACACGCTCCCGAATACGATACATGGATGCTTTTATATCTTCGATTGTTTCAAGTGGCTTTAACTCCTGAGTGAATATATTATTAACACGTTGATGAATAGCCCCAGCCTTTTCTATGCTGTACAAACCAACTAAAATGGTAACAATAACAGAAGTAACCAAAGCTATATAAATTACGCTGGCACGACTAAAAATATATTGTTGCCTGTTTTTCATTTATTCCAACCCGTGCCAATCTGTTTTTAACACTAAACTCATACTAAATAGATGTACTAAAATTCTTTCAGTGTAATACTATGAAAAATATATTAGCCATACGCACTTTTATTTATTTGAAAATTCAACCCAGAATGAACATCCCTCGCCCTTATCACTTTCAACTCCAATACGGCCATTCATCGCCCCTGTCAGGTGTTTGGCTATAGTCAGACCAACACCTGCTCCCAGAATATTGCTATCTTCTTTACCTGCACGATTAAAAGGTTCAAAAATTTTATTCTGTACATTTTTAGCGATGCCATCACCACTATTATTCACAGATATCCTTATTTTACTTTCATGAACATGCCTGCATTCCAAAAAAACCGTGCTGGCTTCATCACTATACTTCACTGCATTAGTCAATAAATTATAAATAACCAATTTCAAATAATCTTCATCGGCTTGAATCTGGCAACCCGCATCTAGTTTGGTTTCTAATCTAAGGTTGCGTGCTTGCGCTTGTTTTTCAACCAACAACAGGCATTCTCTACAAATGACTTCAACTTTAATCCATTCACTCGAGAAAACAACTTTCTTATCTTTAATTTTTTCAAGAGCCAATACCTGTTCGATCAGCTCCATCAGCTTCATAGCTCTGTCGATAATATACCCTATATGGGTTTTCTGTTTTTCAGTTAAGGGGTCTTTGGTACTTGATTCCAGTATTTGAGCAAAACCCAGTATCGCATTCATTGGTGTTCGTAATTCGTGGCTCATACTTGACATAAATGAAGATTGTGCCTTTATCCTAGCCTCTGCTTTTTCCTTTGCAATTTCAGCTGCTGCTAGTTTTTCATTTTCAATGCCATTTTCTTTAAATATTTTAACTGCTGCTGCCATCGCCCCCAGTTCATCTGTTCTATCTATCGCAGGAATGGATGCTGACCAGTCACGCTGTGCCAATTTTCTCATGGCATTTGTCATTTGGGTAATTGGCCTTGCGATATTACGTTGAAAATAGCCTAGAATAATTAAAGCAATAATGGCTATAAGCATAAAAGAAACAACCATAATCCACATAAAAATCGTATAGTCTGATTCCATATTTATCTGTCGCTGCATCGCACGGCGTACGGAATAGGCCATAAAGTCATTGGCTGCTGCTCGTGCTAAACGAAGTTTAGTCACGGCTTCATGACGTGCAATATCTTCAGCTTGCGTCAATTTACCGTGTTCAACTGCCTGGTATAGCGTATTTTCAAGCATTGAAATATACAGATCCGAATAATGCTTAATATCAGTTATAAATTTTTTTTCCTGTTTATTTAAACCTATATTATAAAGCTTCTTGAAGTTTATTCTTAGTCTGGCTTGTTGTTTATTAATTTCATTTTTTAGTCGGATTCGTGTGGACTCTCGAGCAGCCAGTATATACTCCAAAGAATCTGAACGGATTCGATAAAGTGCTGATTTTATATCATCCGCTTCTTCAAGCCCTGCTACTTCTTGCTCAAACATATTGGTTAGTCGCTGTTTATTTTTCTGTGCACTCCATAAACTAAACAAACCAACCAATAAACTGCTAAAAATTAAAATTGCAATACCAAAAGAGATTTTCCGGGTAATTTTACTTTCAATATAATGCAGCATGCTATTCCTTAATACGTGCTTATTTAGAACCGTATCGCGAAACCCGCACCGACAAAATCACTAGAATCACGGTCGATTGAAATGCCAAAATTAAAATCAAGTTGTATATTATCTGTTAACAGGTAAGCGATACCCGCATCGAACATATCAATATCTTTTGTACTTAAATTAAGTGACATATCGCGATAATATTCGATATAGGTGCCTATCTTATCTGTATGTGAAAAAGCTAGGCCAATTGCTGGTTGAAAATTATTGGAGCGCTGATCACCTTCCACAAAAGAGATAAACTGAAAGGTACCAAATGCACTTATATCCGACTTGATTTCATAATCCCATAGCAAACCAACAAAGGGAGTAAAATAACCGGAATCAGGGGAATTACCGGTCGGTAGCGAAATAAAACCTAAAAAAGAAAGGTTGTAGTTTTCACGCTCTATCAATCGATGCTTGGCACCAATTAGCAAGTCACTGCTTGATGTTACGCTGCCCGTACTGGTACGCTCGCGGCTCCAACCATCAACAAGTATATTGAGCTCTGTTGTTGTGTTTAAACCTATTCGAAAATTTAATAATGGTGCGGTAAAGGTATCTGGATCACCCACATTATTGCCATATTCAGATTGAAAACCTAATTCCATATGACTTACCCCCGACTCTACCGTATAAGTCCCTGTGCTAAAGCCAGGCCTGTCGGGCTGTATGGGTTCTGCTGATATACGCAGTGGTGCTATAAATACTACTAGAGCAATCACTTCCACCAAGCTGATTAATTTTTTCACTTTGCCGCGTTCTCGATTGTTTTAATCAACGTTGCTGATAACTCTTGTGGCACAAACTTACCCACATAAGCATCTGCTCCCACACGTTCACCCAGTGCTATATTAGAGTCCGTCGTCAATGATGAATGCATAACAACCGGTATACCCTTAAAACGTGCATCGGCTTTTATTTTTTGTGTTAGAACATAGCCGTCCATTTCCGGCATTTCAACATCGGTAAGAATAAGTTGAATTTTATTCGTTAGGCTTTCACCTGTGCGCTCAGCCTCATCAGCCATGGAGCAAAGTCGTTCCCATGCTTCTTTGCCATTGAGCGTGCCAATGTAATTCATCCCCATTTTTTCTAATGTACGCTGAATTTGTTTACGTGCCACAATGGAATCATCGGCAAATAAAATGGTGATTTTTTCTGGCTGTTTGTCTATTCCTTGGTACAACGTTTCTTCATCGGCATAGCCAGTGGTATCAGCCAATATTTTTTCAACATCCATAATCATCACTAAGCCTAAATCTTTAATCTCGGTCACCGCCGTTACCAGGCCACCATGCTTATTCGCCATCATAGGCGGTGGCACCCGAACGTCATTCCATGCCATGCGCTTAATACAATCTACCGCATGCACAAGCAGCCCAACAATATGCCGATTGTATTCAGTTACAATTAAAACACTTGGTTTCTCTTTCGAGGCGATGCGACAAAACTGCGGTAAATTAATTACCGGTATGGTTTCTCCGCGTAAGCTCACCATACCTTCGACTGAATCAGGCATATCCGGCGCTTGCGTAATGTCGGGGGTGTGCATTACTTCACGTACTTTGAACACGTTGATACCAAACACTTCATCCCGTCCACTGTTTTCATTAATCCCCAAACTGAATAACAATATTTCTAAACGGTTGGTGCCCGCCAATTGGGTACGTTCATCAACCGATTGCATTGGGTTCGCCATAATGCTCTCCTAATATTTAAACTGACCAACTAAAGCTTGTAACTCGCTGGCCATATGCGCCAACTCTTCACTTGCGATGGAGGTTTGTGCCGCACCATCGGCCGTTTGATTCGACATATCGTTAATGGATACAATATTGCGATTAATTTCATCCGATACCGAGCTTTGTTCTTCTGCGGCATTGGCAATTTGGGTGCTCATCTGGTTAATCTGATCCACCGCTTGGGCAATAGTTTGCAGTGCGGTACCTGACTGTGAAGCATATTCCACCGCCAACTTGGTTTGCTCTCGGCTTTGTGCCATTACTTCGACCGCTTTTGCTGAACCACTTTGTAGTTTTTCAATCATTTCATTGATTTCTGTGGTGGAGTCCTGAGTACGCCCGGCAAGGGTGCGCACTTCGTCGGCAACAACCGCAAACCCCCGCCCTTGCTCACCGGCACGTGCGGCCTCAATCGCCGCATTAAGCGCTAACAAGTTAGTTTGTTCGGCGATGCCTTTAATCACATCAAGTACGGTGTTAATAGCTTCACTATGCTGCTCGACTTGGTTGATGGCTTGTGAGGACATATCAACTTGCTTGGCAAGTTTGTCAATTTCATCAATGGTTTGTTGTACTACACGGTTACCTTCTGTGGTTTGCTCATTTGCTTCATTCGCCGCCGATGCAGTATTGGCAATATTGGCCGCCACTTCCTGTACCGTCGCGGTCATTTCATTCATCGCGGTGGCCACTTGCTCTGTTTGGCTACGTTGTTCTTCAATGGTTTGGCTGGTTTGCATGGTGACAGCGGACATTTCTTCACCGGCTGTTGCAACCTGGTCTACTGTACTGGCAACCGTCTCAATCATTTGTCGCTGAGAAGAAATACTTTTATTTAACGTAAATGCCATCTCACCAATTTCATCATCAGACTGATAGTTAACCTGATGAGTTAAATCGCCTTGATCCATTTTTTCAAGCACATTGCGCATAGCATAAACAGGTTTGGTCAGGCTATGTACTAAATACCACCCGGTAAAACTAGCCAAAATTAAACCGGCAATAATAATGGAAATACTCAACAGCAACATTTCTTTGTAAGCCAGCTCAGCATTAGTATGGCGGCGTTTAGCTCGCTCAACCTGATAATCTGCTAATTTATTCACGGCTTCGCGTGCTAAGCGGAAGGATTTTTGAGCCTCACCGTAAAGTACATCCTCAGCGGCTTCAATTTTTCCTTCTCGGCTAAGCGGTAAAACCTTGTTATTGAGTAATTTAAAATAAAGTGCCGATTGCTTAGCATAGGTTTTCATTAAAGCCGTTTCCTGAACCTTCAATCGAGACTCTTTGTAACTTGTTTCGTTTTTATCCAGTCGTATACGCTGTTTTTTTATCGCTTTCTCGTGTATAGCTTGTCTATTGGGTTCAGACAAGTGACGCCCGACACGGTCACGAATACGATAAAGCGAGGCTTTCATATCATCGACTGTTTCCAGTGGTACCAGTTCTTGTGTATAAAGGTTATCCACTCGCTGGTTAATGGCATCGGCTTGATACAAACCAAAAAGTCCTAGCGATAACAGCATTGCCATCATCAGTCCTAAGACAGAATACATTTTGGTGGCGATTTTCCAGTGCTTAAAACTTTTCATTTTATCTCTCCTTGAGATGTTTTTTACCTGTCATGATTTTAAAACGTAAAAAATTTGATTGAGTCTCTTGAATTTATTATTACGCGTTAAGCGTGTAAGAAAGATTTTGAATCGAGGCGCGATACCACTAAGTAAAAATTGCGCATATTGCCATGTAGACTGAAAGATGTACTAGAGTGAGACTTGCCGTTACTAATGCTGCTAGATTAAATCGAGGACATAATTGACCATCCCCTCCACCGGCTGTACACCTTTGACTGATATAGCCCTGTAGTGTTTGGAAGCATTCGTTCATAATAAAGCTTGCTAATTAATACCAAATTCTATATTTAAGTAAGTTTGTTACTCCACTTATCGGCTTTTGGTAAACAATCTTTAATTAGTTACTAAAAATATATTTTTGTGAATAACTGTACTTCATTTACTGGGTGAATTTAAAATAACAACCATAAGTATTAGTACGTTAAGGATGGGTTTATGGATTGTTTACCGATATTTATCCGTGTTTTTTCTGAGAAAACCTAGCAAGTATCGTTCGCAATGACCTAACCACCTTATTCTCATGTTTTCACAAGCCATTGCCTACTTTTATTCCTTTAGTTCAGGTACAAATGCCCTTTGTCAGGACGTTAGCGGGGCAGCAATGAGTATTTTTAATTTAAAAATCAACCATTCTGTTTAATACTCAAAATAGTGGCTGCGATAAACCCCAGGCTTACCGCAAACCAGAGTGTTGATAAGCGGCTGATAAGCGCAGCGGCTATGGCGGTTGCGGTATCCATGCCTAACAGGCTAAGCAGTAACGTCATTACGGCTTCGGTGGTGCCAATACCGCCGGGTATAAAGCTTAATGCGCCGGCTAATAGACTGATGGCGTAAATACCAAGGCTTAGTTGTAATGTAATATCAACATTCAATGTTGTTAAGATAAAGTAAAAAGCAATACCTTGAATTACCCAGGCAATTGCACCGAGAAATAGTCCCGTGTAAACAGGTTTTAGGGCAAATAATTCTCTTGCTGTGGTAATTAAGCGGCCAAGATGTTTCAGAAGGCTATTGAGATGCTGCCAGCTAATTTTAGAGCGAAGAAACTCAATAAATTGGGTGACAAAAGTTTGTCGCAGTAGTGGTATAAAACTGACGGTGATAAAAATACTTAACAATATAAAATAGTGGTAATTGTTATGACCGTTTGTTAGTTTGGGTTGCAATACAAATAAACTGATGAGCGCGATAACCACAACATCGAGAAATCGTTCAGTAAAAAACATGGCAATTGACTGTGTATAGGGAACTGCGTGCCGGGCAAGATAAGTGGAACGTATTGTTTCACCAATTTTCGCCGGTGTTATTGTTAATGCGTAGCCGCTTAAATAATATAAAAAATGTTGCATGAAAGGAATCTGGTGCTGCAAGTACCTTAAATAATAGTGCCAGCGTGCAAAGCGCAAAAAATAGCTAGTGAAAGAAACGCTTAATATGCTTAGCCAGTTTAATAGGCTAAGTTGTGCAAAAGCGGCGAATATTTTTTCTGGTTTGGCAAATAAAATAAGGCTGAAATATAAAATACATGTAAGCAGTAGAAAAACTGACAAGTTACGTTTATTTTTGAGTAATAATTGCTGGAAAGCCTTTGGCATGGAAATGTTTTTTTATTATTTTATTTTACGTCAAATTTCAAGCGCCAATATAATTGGCGCAGTTTTTGCTTTGCGTTACAGAGGTAACAGGTAACAAAATATAACATGTTAAGTAAGAAGGGGGTAGCACCCCGAGTAGTGGCTAAAATGAAAGTAAAGAACGTTAAAGCAGGTAAGAACAAAGTTAAACGTCATTATATCCGACACCCTGCGGATATTCCCATTGAGCTAATTCCAGAGACGAACCCCTTGGCTTTATCGCAAAGCATCGATGATGTCTTGAAAATAGAAAAAATGGAAAATGTCAGCTTTGGTGGTTTAATGTTTCAGTCATCAATCCCGTATACGCAAAGTAAAAATATGATAGTAAAGATTAATAGCATTAAACCTCAGTTTGAAGCGCGTGCGACGGTTTGTTGGTGTCGAAAATCAGGCCGGTTTTATATGATTGGCCTGGAATTCGCTGATCAAGGTGATGAATTTAAATTAAGAATGGTCGAACAGGTTTGTCATATTATGCATTATCGAAATCAGGTGTTAACCAATGAAGGTCGAGAGTTAGCGAATGATGAAGCTGCAAAAGAGTGGATCGAACACTATGCGGCCAATTTTCCGAAGTAAAAATCAGCTTTATCTTTACGTGCTATTCACTCGTTAGCATTTCGCGTTATAATTCTACCTGTATAATTATTTAACCTGTAGCAGAGGAATAAGCATGGCAACTACCGTTGATGAACTGACTGTTAATTATGAAGAAGATGGACGAATTGTATCTAAAGAACTGGATAAAGTTATTTTAACGAAAGGTGCCTGGTCGACCATCATCTTTCGTTATCAGGATTTAGACCGAAAAACTGATGAATTTGGCCCTGACAAATTTAGCATCCGTCGCTATCAAAAGCGTAATGGTGAATATCAATATAAATCAAAATTTAATATATCAAGTCGTGACCAAGCGACCAAAGTAGTGAATGCATTGAATACCTGGTTAGCTGAAGAACCTGAATCCTGATTAAAATCAGCTTTCATAGTGATAAATATGCACTTGCTCTTCATCCATGCCTTGCGACATTAAAAATGAATTTGTAAATGGGCTTAATGCGGCAGGTATAGAAGCATATATGTCAACGTTTGCTAAATCGGCGTGGTCTTTAATCAGATTTGAAAGGCAGGCTGAAAAAACATCCTGATCCGGGATTGCATTATGACAAAGATGGGCGATATTTATGGGGGTGTACTTGAAATTATCCAGCGCATCATTCCATGCTCGGCAGTGGTTATGTAAGTAAGGTTTTTCGGTTTGTGTATTTATCCAGTAAAAATGGATATATTCAGCCACTTCAAGACTCAGTGCGTTTTCAATTAAACTTTTTATCGGTGCAAAGCCTGTATTTATGGCAATAAAAATAATTGGTCTTGCTGATTCATTGTCTAAAATAAAATTACCATTAGGACCTTCAACTTTAATCGTATCATTTACTTTTGCCGATTTGTTAATATAAGTACTGAAATTCGAGTCGTTATTCTCAATGTGAAATTGAATAAAGGACTCGTCACAAGGGCAACTTGCAATTGGAAGTGTTGCAGTGAGATTATTATTTAGTGTCAGTGAAACTTGCTGGCCGGCTAAAAATCGGAGTCGGTTAGTGCGTTGGGTCTTTAAAGTTAGTACCGCAACATATTTGTTGATATCTTCAATTTTTTTAACTTTAGTGGTTAGCTTTTGTTGTGGTATATCATTTTCATTGCCGGCTATATCTGCCTCAATTTCAATATCTGTAACAGCTGTATTTGAGCACATTAAAAAAAAGTTCTGGCTTTTTTGTGCATTAGTAAAAACATATTCATGTTTTTTTATTTGTTTAATCTTTCCAGATAAAAGCTTTGCTTTGCATTTTCCACAATTTCCATTGCGGCAGCCATAGTTGAGTGCGCTACCGGTGGTGAGGCCTGATTCTAGAATTGAATTCTTGCCTTCTACAAAATATTCCAGTCCACTGGGAATGATGTGCACTTGTGCGGCCATAACACGCAAAAAATTATCTTTTTGAATAAAATTTTGTATTTCCTGATGGTTCGTGACGATATTTTTATCGGTATCTGCAAGCCATTTTATAAGCGTGCTGTATTGATTTGATTCAGCAGAAATATACTGCTGTAATTTATCGAATAGCTGTTCATAGTGGAAGAGTGCCGATTTTGTTTCTGATAATTCCTGGCTAATTGACGAGATACGTGCGGCAAGTGTGGCTGTATCAGGTGAAATAAGCTTTTGAAATTTAGCATAGCGTGCACGTTTAAGAGCGCTAGTGATAAAGCCTTCCATTTTTTCTGTCATGTCATTTTTTTCAATCTGAGAATCAGGGTAAAGTTTGACAAGCTGGGATAGTTTGACTCTACCTTCAAAACTGGTGAGCGTTCCGTTTTGAATATGCTTTTGGATAGTGCCGCGTGGTACACCAACAATTGATGCTGCGCGTGATGCTGATAACAATCGAGCCATTGAGTGTACCGGATTTCCTAAATATGAAAGATTAAAGTGTTTTTATCGTCAACTTCTTATATATTGGACTATAAAGGATATTTGTCAAACGACAGGAATGAGCCTGAATACCTGA
Organism: uncultured Thioalkalispiraceae bacterium; assembly: GCA_964504295.1. Taxonomy (GTDB): domain Bacteria; phylum Pseudomonadota; class Gammaproteobacteria; order UBA6429; family Thiohalophilaceae; genus SZUA-37. Next base: position 41,797 of record CAZDEC010000003.1, on the reverse strand, counting down.
GATATTATTATGCTAAATGAACTATAGTATTAGCAAAACAGATTGAACGGCAGCCCGGTATGCGATATAAAATTTTACTGATTTTCTTCCTTAACAGTGTGCTTGGTAGTGCCTATGCCATATTACCCAATCTGGAATTTAGCCTACATAAAAATGGGCCCGAGCCATCGAATAGTAACCTTTTTGTAAAACAAGCTATCAAAAAGGCACCAACTCTATTGGTTATTGGTGGTATTCAGGGTGATGAACCGGGTGGTTTTACGGCAGCTTCATTGCTGGTGACGCACTATAAAATAACCGAAGGCCAGGTCTGGATAGTCCCTAATTTGAATTTTGAAAGTATTATTAAACGCTCGCGTGGTGTTTATGGCGATATGAACCGCAAGTTCTCGAAGTTAGAATCTAATGATCCTGAATTTGATACGGTGCAAAAGATCAAACAAATCATAACTTCACCCGATGTTGATGTAATTTTAAATTTACACGATGGCAGTGGTTTTTATAATGAACGATATATTGATTCACAGCATAATCCTAACCGTTGGGGGCAGAGCCTGATTATAGACCAGGCAACCGTGGGTATTGGCCAATATAGCCGTTTGGAAGAAATAGCCAGAGATGTTGTCGTAAGTGTGAATCAACATATTGGTCAGCCATTACATCATTATCGTTTAAAAAATACCCATACCGCTTTGGGTGATAAAGAAATGGAAAAAACACTCACCTATTTTGCAATTAATCATTCAAAGCCTGCTTTTGGGGTAGAGGCTAGTAAGAATTTTTTAACCCATCGACGAGCTTACTATCATTTGCTGGTGCTTGAATCTTTTATGAATAAAATAGGGATTAAGTTTGAACGAAACTTCAAATTGACAGGGGCGGATATAAAAAGAGCAATGTATGATAAATTACAGCTAGCTTTTTATGATAATAAAGTATTGCTAGACGTTACCAATGCACGCAAACGTTTAAATTACGTACCACTTAAGAAGGATTCCGAAATAAATTATATTGCAGGCAATCCACTCGTTGCCGTTGTCAGTAAAAATAATCGTTTTAATGTACGTTATGGTAATCGCAATATTACCTATTTAAAACCATCTTATTTTGAATACGATAATTCTTTGGATAATATTGAAATGTCGGTTGACGGTGATGTTAAAAAAATAAGTCTGGGCAGCATGGTCGATGTTAAAAGAGATTTTAATGTACACTCAATAAAAGGTTACCGGGTGAATGTGATTGGTTTTACTCGTAAAGGCTTACGTGATGAGAGTAATTATACCATTAAGAGAAAATATATTCGTCAACGTTATTCGGTTGATAAGCAATCAAGAATTTTTCGGGTAGAAATATATCAGGGTAAAAAATATTGCGGCATGATTTTAGTTCGTTTTAATGCTGCTCGCCGAACAACGTAATCGCTTTATATATAACAATAACAGGATATCTGGATGTCTGAATTATACTCCTTGCCGTATATGCAAAGTTTTAAATGTATTGCAGATAAGTGTGAGGATACCTGTTGCCAGGACTGGCATGTACGAATTGATAAGATTCATTATGAACGTATGGCTGAATGGGCTGAGGTAAGCCCAAAAGAAAAAAAAATATTTTCAACTTCGGTCATATTGAACGATTCGGAAATTTCATCGGATAAAGATTTTGCTTTTATTCAAATGAATAAAAATGGTTTTTGTCCCTACTTAAATAAAAAATCGCAGTGTTTACAGCACCTTAAAAAAGGTATCGATATTCTTTCGGATATATGTGCTTTTTATCCCCGAATAATTTCAGAGAAAAATAAAACGCAGGAATTAAGTGGTGCCTTGTCCTGTCCTGAAGTTGTGCGTTTATGTTTAGCAGAAGATATCGAAAACCATGTGATGTTAAAAGCAAATAGCACTATTCTTCCTGGCCGTGAAAAAACCCCCGTGCATCGACATTTGTCGTTGACGGATAAAAGCTCTCTTTATGAGAAGTATTTCAAGAATGTACAGCAAACGTTTATTGATATTATTAAATTAACAGATTGCGATTATTATACACGCTTATATATTCTTGCCAGTTACTCGCATTCTATTTCAACAATTTATTTTGAAGATTGCATAACGCTGGATTCGGATGCATTAGATAATTATCGTCTACATGTGTTTGATTTAGATTATAAGCACTCCGTGAGTCATTTTATGTCTCAGTACGAAAATGATCAGTCACTTGCATGTATTGTTATCTATTCAATTTTAATGTTAAAAATGCAACAGTCACCCAATGAAAAATTTTCGGAGATGGTTGCTGAGGTTTTCAACGATTCTGCTAAACAGATGGGATACAAGGATTATACTGCTGTTGAAAATGCGACTGAATTTTCGGCAGTATTTCGGAAGCGTTATCAGACTTTTTCAAACCACATCCACCAACAAGTTGAAGACTATCTGATAAAATATTTACTTAATTGTTTTTACCGAGAATGGTTTATTACTCTGCCGAGTGCCTTTATTTATATTCAAATGCTACTTGTACGGGTCGCTGTTCTAAGGTTTATTATTTATAGTCGAATTTCACCGGAAATGTCAGAGGATGACATTCAAAAGATATCGGTTGAGGTTATCTATCAATTTGCCCGAGCGGTTGATCATAATATGGGCTTTTTACAGGTTGTCTATGCCGCTTTGAATGAACAACAAATGCTGCATTTTGATTACTCGACCCCACTTATTAAATTTTAAACCTTGTAATTATATGGTTAATAAAATTCTATTATAATAATCAAATACTTAGACAACAGCAGAATTTTTACTAAATAATTGTTAAAATAATCTGGTTTTACATAGTTTATTAAATAGCCTGAACTCGGGTTAAGTAATTCCGTCGTTATCTACCCAGGCTTCCTATCCTCGTGTTGGAGGGTTTAGATGACTCGTTTCTCTTATCCCGAGTTTAGGTTAAATATACTTTTTCTATAGAGTTACCGGGGTCGAACATGCAGCAATTAAGTAAAGAAGATCATTTATCACTAACAAAAATGATAATGAAAATTCTTGAGAGCTGGGGATTAAATCCGCGCCAGCAGCATAGTTTTTTAGCATTCTCTAGCAAAGTGCCTGTTCGTGGAATGCGTCGTTTTCATGAAGACCGGGCTTTTCCGGACGAAGAAGAATTAAACCAACGAGTTGAACATATTGTTGGTATTCACCATGCTTTGCATACTACTTACCCACATAATCCGGCAATGGGCCCGTTATGGATAAAAACCAGTAATAAGCGTTTTAATAATCAGTCTCCCATCAAACTTATGTTAGACGAGGGGATTGCAGGCGTGGAACGTATTCGAGCACATCTTGATTGTGCGTATGACTGGCAGGTTAACGCCTAGCACTTATAGCGAGTGTAATTATTTTTATTGGAAATTATTTTTTATGGCTGCGTTTCGGTCGACCTTCATAGTTAACGATAGAACGCATTAGGTTTTCATAGGGAAAGTTTTCCAGAGACTGATACTTTTCCAGACTAGTCTGAATTAAGCCATGAATGTTTTCAATTTTCTGCCCCCTGATAACATCCGTTTTTTTATCGAGTGCTAAACCAATAATGCAGCCCATTTGAACCTTTATTTCTTTGGCGTGTGGTAGTGGGCTAGAGTGATCTTGCAGCTTTAAAGCAAACAGGGCTTTAGTGCGCAAAATTTCCAGAAAGCCCGTGCATATTTGGCGTGCTACATCATCGCGATAGGCAACGGCCTCGCGGTCGGCCAGACGAATTTTATTTGCCTGCTTGCACGTTGTTTGGCGTGAGTTTATGGCTTTTTCGAAAACACATTTAATCGTTACAATATTTCGATAAGTATCACGATAAACATCTTCATCCATTGAACGCTACCAAAATTATTTTTCCCACTCCTTAACAACCGTATCGGGACGTTTTTCATGCAAGCGCTCTTCAGCCTCGATAACATTTTCGGCAAAAATAATGCGGTAGTTTGTGTCGGTATCCGCTTCATTCTCTACGCGTAATTTTTTTGCTTCCTGTTTGGCTTCTTTATATATTTTGTATTGGCCAACTTGTTCAATGTTTTTTACAAGATTAGAGACACTGGGTAAAATTTTGTATAGAAAGTAAGGCATAAGCTTGAGTCCTGTTATTAAATCTAGATTCCCGTCCGCTTGCGGCGGGCACAAAACCGTTGGGGTTTCCAAAGGGGAGAAGCGGAGCTCTCCCCTCTGGTCGTCAGCGGGGTGCATACCTCGTTGATGATATATAATTGATTGCACATGCGTTCAGAGTCTATATTTTAGATTGTTTTACAACAATATTGAAGTACCCTTATGGTGATAGGTTCGGCTTGGTATAATTTACGAAGTAGACATCTGGAAATAATAACGATATGAGTGATAAGCTTTTAAAAAACAAGACCTTGCTATCAATAGTGGAATTAGGGGGTTATCCTGATTTTAGCCGGATATACAGCCAGTTTGGCCTGGATGTGGATATAACTGATTCGATGCGTAAAGCGGTTAAAATCCTCAAAAAAAACAGCCCGGATATTATTGTTGCCGAATTCAATTATCAATCTGATTTTCGAGATAGAATCAGCAATCTGGAAACACTGCTTGCAGTACTGCAAAAAAAACCGCAGATTCAATTAATAATTTTTTATGAAAAAGAGTTTGCTCATCAATTTAAGCGCGTAACAGATCGATTTGACTTACCTTATACTCTGGTTTTTCCTGTTGATGAAGCGGCGTTATCAACTGCGGTACAGGCCTGTTTAGAAGAATAATATTAACGTGTTTTTAAATTAATTGATTGCATCAGCAATAATTTCTTTAACTTCATCGGACGGGTCATTTTCAAGCGATTTAATAAAGCTGCTTAAGTCTTTATTCTTAAGTTGTAATTCCTTAAGGCTAATATAAAGAAGCGATATTAAATAAATAAGGTCGACACGAATGGCCGGGTCTTTTGTGGTGCATGCTTCGATTAGCGTTTGAATAATATTACTGCTTTGCGGTGCTTGCACTAATTCGTTACTGAGTGATTCAAAAACAGCATTAATACCAATGCGTACCTGCATTTTTGTTTCATTATTTTTAGCTATATTAATCAGCTCCAGGGAATAATCAGGTTTGGTTTTAATTAATCGCTCTACTTTAGTCAGTTGGCCGTCCATTAATAAATTTGTTAAATAATAATTTGCTAGTGAGCCATCTTTTTGTGCCTTTGCCCAGGCATCAATTTCTGTTTGACTTATGTTGCCGCTAAATTCAAAATCCTGCAATTGTATAAATGGCACGCTACGTATGTGTGTATATTTTTTTATGCTGTTTACTGAGCTGAGGTTGGTAATGTTTAAATTGCTGATCGTTCCCTGTTTAATTGCTTTTGTAAGCAGCTCAAGTGTTTGCGCGCAATGTGGGCATTGTGTTGAGATAAATAAATTAACGTCGAGGTCATGATTAGACATGCTGGGTCTCTATTTGAAAATGAAGAAGAAATTAAATTAGAGAATAAAGATAAAAACAGGTTTAAGCTTCAATATCAGGTATGAGTAAATCTTCGTAATAGTGGATTTGCTCTTTTAGTTTTAATTTTCGTTTTTTAAGCCGGGTAACTTGCATTTGGTCTATCATTCGCGCTTCGGTGAGCTTTATGATGATTTCATCAAGATCGCGATGTTCATTAATAAGCTCAGATATTTGATGCTGAATTTTAGCTTGATCTTGTGGATCCATATTGCCTGCAATATCTTAGGTATGTTAAGTGGAGAATTTTAAGTATAATACATCTTCAATATTATGCTTCTCAAAATCATTTCTCGATGAATATGCAGCGAGCTTAACTAGGTGGAAGAATCATTGTCATTCGAAGGTTTTTTCTTTAGATCCTGCATCGAAACCACAACACTTTTCTTCGGTTCGTCAATATAACGTGGGCGTTTCGCGCTCACATCGTCGCTATTGCCAGATAAAGTCACTTCGCGAACACTAATCAGTTTCAGACACTCACGCATATTGCTGATGGTATCGTCAGACAGTGGATGGCGCAGACCTGGACGGGTAAAGGTTTCTTTTGCTATATCGGTAAGGATACGCTTCATGATGGTGAGTATTTCCTGTTCGTTAACTTGTTCTTCTGACATTGATATTGCTCAACTATTAGGTGATATTTGGTTGGGTGATATTCGGTATGATAATTTAAAAGATGCTATTTTAAAGGACTTTAATATAACTTAACAGTAAACATGCTAATTTGTTGCTTGATTGGCTCGGTCGAGAAAAGTGACTCTTTTACTGTTAAAATGACCGTAATCATTAAGTTATTGTTCGGATTAGAATTTTGTTAAATACAGAGAATAAGTATCGCCTGGTGTTTTCTACTAATACAGATGTAAGGCTGCCAATGGTGATACAGGCATTAAGCCAGCAACATTTTATTGCCAGGCCAATATTTGCTAGCAATGAGGCGGCATTGGCTAGCGATAATGAATATTGTGTTGGCGATGCGTTTCTTAGCTCGATTACCTTTATGGGCTGTTCCCCTTATATTGAGTTTGAGCCGCCTGCTGAGTTGCAAAAAAATGATGCAGCAGATTTTTGTTTTATCCGCTTGTCCTCCAGCAAGCAAACTAATTTTATGTATCATGCCGGGCAATTTGAAAAACTTAAAACAGTGCCACGTTGCCAGCAATGTCGAAAAGTCATTTCGGATTGGCCTGACAATGCTGCGCGTTTAAATAGGCACTGGCAATTGAATTGCCCGCATTGTGATATGGCACTGAGCCCGACTGATTTAGACTGGCGTAAGGCATCCGGACTGGGAAATATTTTTATGCAAGTAATGAACGTCTATTTACAGGAAGCGGTGCCGACAGAGGCTTTTATGCAACAACTTGAAAGCATCACACAATCCAAATGGTTTTATTTTTATACCGATTCAAATATAAAAATAAACTGACTTGACAGAAACAGATTTGTAACTCACACTGACCACAATGATATATTTTAATTTAATAACCGCTCCTATGTGCCGCCATTGCTTTAAGCTCATGGCGACAAAACTAGCTGCGTGGCTGAATATTGTTGTTATGCCATTACGCCGTGCCGGAGGGTTTGAATTAAAATAAGTTAACCACACCAATAAATTCAATACCAAAGGCCACCGTTTTAAACCGTGGCCTTTTTGTTTCGTAAGTATAAAATTTTAATAGAGTCATCTTTACAAAGTAAACAGGAAAGTAACATGTCGGTACCATTAGCTTATATAGGGATTGTTTTAATTTGGTCTACAACACCGTTGGCGATTAAGTGGAGTGGTGAAAGTGCAGGCTTTCTTTTTGGTGTTTCGGCTAGAATGTTTATATCGGTTCTTGTCTGCGCCATTATTATGTCGTTTATGTCGCGGCGCCTGCAATGGAACCGTCAAACAATCAAGGTTTATCTGGTTTCATCCATTGGTATTTTTGGTTCGATGTTGAGTGTTTATTGGGGGGCACAATTTGTCGCCTCCGGTTTAATCTCGGTGATTTTTGGCTTAACACCGATTGTGACCGGTTTACTCGCTATTATCTGGTTGAAAGAAGAAGCCTTTAGTCTTACCAAAGCGATTGGTTTAATCCTGGGGCTTGTTGGTATTGGGCTAATATTTTTACGTGGTATGTCGTTTGGTCATTTGTCGGTTGTTGGAATCGGTGCAATTCTTGTGGCGATGTTATTACATTCAAGCAGTACCGTCTGGATGAAACAGGTGCAGGGTAATATTAAGTCGCTCGATGCTGTTTATGGTGGTTTATTAGTGAGCTTGCCAATGTATGCGATTAGCTGGCTTGTCTTTGATCAACATTGGCCCGATTCAATAAGCGAACGTTCTTTAATGTCTATTAGCTATTTAGGTGTTATGGGCTCGGTAATTGGTTTTATTTTGTTTTACTATGTACTGCAAAATATTTCAGCGAGTCGGGTTGGTTTAATACCTTTATTAACCCCGGTAATTGCTTTGGTGTTAGGCAGTCAGTTAAACCATGAAATTATACCCGTGATGGTCTGGTTCGGTTCAGCATTGATATTAGTGGGGATGAGTATTTATCAATGGGGACACCATATTATTAGAGTGAATCCGGTACAGGTAGATGGCGCGGTTGAAACGGAGTATGACTGAATTATAGTTTTAAAAGGTTGTGGTTAAAAAATTATTTTTTATAATGCGAAACAACATACTCATCAACAATCAGTTGAAATTCTTCTGCAATGTTATTGCCTTTTAAGGTTACGGTTTTTTCACCATCAACATAAACCGGTGCAACGGGTTTTTCGCCGGTGCCGGGCAGGCTAATGCCGATATTTGCATGTTTGCTTTCGCCTGGGCCGTTGACAACACAACCCATTACCGCGACTTGCATGCTTTCAACGCCGGGGTGACTGCCTCGCCATTGTGGCATTTGTTCGCGTAAGTAGGTTTGAATATCCTGGGCGAGTTGCTGGAAGTAGGTGCTGGATGTACGGCCGCAGCCGGGGCAGGCGATGACGGGTGGGGTGAATGCGCGCAGCCCCATACTTTGTAAAATTTCCTGTGCCACAATGACTTCTTCACAACGGTCGCCACCGGGTTTGGGGGTAAGCGAAATACGAATGGTATTGCCTATACCCTGCTGTAATAAAATGGCCAGTGCCGCGGTTGAGGCAACCACGCCTTTGGTGCCCATGCCGGCTTCGGTTAAGCCGAGGTGCAAAGGGTAATCGCATTTTGCCGATAAGTCCTGATACACCGAAATTAAATCCTGTACGCCACTCATTTTACAGGACAGAATAATCTTATTTTTATCCAGACCAAACTGAATAGCTTGCTCGGCACTTTCTAGCGCGGACGAAACCACGGCCTGATGCATAAGTTGCCTATTATCCAGTGGCTTAGCAAGTTTTGAATTTTCATCCATCATGCGAGCGAGCAAACTTTGATCTAAACTTCCCCAGTTAACGCCAATACGCACAGGTTTATCGTATTTGCAGGCGACTTCGATCATGCTGCCGAATTGACCGTCACGTTTTTTACCCTTGCCAACATTACCGGGATTAATGCGATATTTATCCAGGGCTTCGGCGCAGGCTGGCACCGATTCGAGCAGCTTATGGCCGTTAAAATGAAAGTCGCCCACCAGTGGCACATGGCAATCTTTGGCGAGTAAGTTTTCTTTTATGGCTGGAACCGCCTGGGCGGCCTCAATGGTGTTGACGGTTAAACGAACTAGTTCAGAACCTGCTTTTGATAGCTCAATAATTTGCTTAACACTGCTATAGACATCGGTTGTGTCGGTATTGGTCATCGATTGCACGACAACAGGATGTTCTCCACCGATGGAAACATTCCCTACCTGAACAACTTGAGTTGATACCAACATATGTGAAATCACCAAATGAATAAAGAGGCGTATTTTAGCATTTTGCAGCGGAAGGTAGACAGTGTCATTGCGATATTTACAGGATATATACGTGCCTATTTGTCCCGATTGTTATCCAATAATGATATAATTCGGCCTAAATGATTTACAAGAATAATATCGGGGAAAGTAATGTCTAATTCATCTGAATCACCTAAATTAACCCTCGCTGAACAGGCGGATCGTCATGTTTTGTATCAGGAGTCGGTGCAAGCGCCTGAGGCCGAAGTCGATTTTTTTGAGAAAACCTTTAAAGCACTGAGAAACCGAGATGCTGTTTCAATTCGAGAAGATTTTTGTGGCACAGCCTTTTTAGCAACAGAATGGTGCAAAGGCGACCCACAAAGAACCGCTGTTGGAGTCGATTACGATGAAGAGACCCTCGAATGGGGACGTACACATAATATTGAACCTGCCGGCGAAGACGTTGCGAAGCGAATTACCCTTTATAAGGACGATGTGCGTAATGTATCGGCCGAAAAAGTAGACATTACCTGTGCCTTTAATTTTAGTTACTGTATTTTTGAAAAGCGTGATGAATTGCGTGATTATTTTGCAAAAACCCAGGCCGGTTTAAAAGATGATGGCCTGCTTATTCTGGATCTTTTCGGTGGTACTGAATGCGAAGATGTTCTGGAAGAAGAAACCGAACTTGAAGATTTGCAGGCGACGTATATTTGGGAACATGTTTCGTTTAACCCCATTGATGGTCATATGGCCTGTGCGATTCATTTTGAATTTGATGATGGTTCACGCATGGATAACGCCTTTAAGTATGAGTGGCGGCATTGGGGCATTCCTGAAATCAAGGAATTATTATTAGAGTCGGGCTATAAAAATGTACGCATCTATTGGGAAGAATATGTGGATGCAGATGATGACGATGATGAACTCGAAGGCACCGGTAATTATTACGAAACAGCCGAAGTTGAAAATCAGGAATCGTGGATGATTTATCTGGTTGCTGAGAAGTAAGTTTAACCACAAAGAACACGAAGAAAAATAATTATGTTTGTATTTTATTAGTGGCAGTGATACCTAAAATAATCCGAATCACTTTTTAAATTTTTTTTTCGTGTTCTTCATGCCCTTTGTGGCATAAATTCCTATTTATGCATGCTTGAATAAGGACTCTGGCGCGTACGGTCATGGTCATGCATACGGTATTGTACAAAATCAACTGAGCTATCAAAGTGCATAAATGGATTGCCTTCAATTTGTTCATGCATACTACAGGTCGTCTTAACGGCATAATTATGCCCAGGCAGGATAGTGGAGGAGGGCAGCTCTTCGGCCATTTTCTTTAACGTAGTGTACATTTGTTCCGGGTCGCCACCGGCCAGGTCGCAACGGCCGCAACCAAACACAAACATTGTGTCGCCGGTGATTAAGTCGTTATTTATTTTGTAGCAGGCCGAACCAGGCGTGTGTCCTGGGGTATGTAATATTTCAATTTGAGTATCGCCAAGGGAAAACACATCGCCACCATGATGGAGCGTGGGGGTTTGCAGCGTTTCTCCCCAAAATTTTGCTTCGGCATTTAGCAGGTGCAGCTGAGCATCATGTTTTTCCAGCAACGCGCTAATGCCATTAATATGGTCGTGATGAGAATGGGTCAAAAGAATATCTGTAATGGTCACGCCTTTTTGTTCAGCAAGCTGGTTAATGGCATCGACGTCCCAGGCGGGGTCGACGACTGCGGCGCGTTTGGTTTTGGTATCTGAGATCAGGTAAATAAAATTTTCCATTGGGCCTAATTCAAGGCTATCGATATGGTAAAGTTTGGGGCTTTCAGGTGACATAGTTTGTTCACTCACTAATGAATTGTTACCAGTATATAAGATTTTAAGTAAAGAACGAGAGAGATTTTTAATGCAAGCATCATTTTGGCAGCAGCGCTGGCAGCAAGGTAAAACTGGTTTTCATCTTGATGAGGTGAATCCATTATTGGTTAAATATGCCGATAAAATGCAGCTGGCTCCGGGGCAACAGGTGTTTGTACCGCTGTGTGGTAAAAGCCACGATTTAGTCTGGCTGGCCGAGCAGGGTTACCGGGTTCTAGGCATTGAGTTGAGTGAATTGGCGGTTGATGCTTTTTTTGAGGAAAATAATTTAAGTCCCTTTAAGGTAAAAAAAGAGGCGCTCACTTTTTATCAGACAGGTTTAATTACCCTGGTGTGTGGTGATTTTTTTAAGCTCGGTAAGGAGCCGTTAGTGAATGTGGCAGCGGTTTATGACCGTGCTTCATTTATTGCTTTACCCGAGGCGATGCGGCCAGATTACTGTCAGCATATCAATTTACTGTGTCCCTCTCAGCCAAGGCTACTGGTCACGTTAGAGTATGAGCAGTCTGAGATGGCTGGCCCGCCTTTTGCTGTTCTGGAAGATGAACTCGCTGCTGACTATGCGCAAGGTTTTAATATACAGCAGCTGGAACGCATGGATGTATTAGCCGAGCATGGCCATTTTGCTGCCAAAGGATTGAATAGATTAGATGAATCGGTCTATATTTTGCATCGAAAATAAGGCATTATTCTATACAGTGTTTGTTTTATTGCCGGTGTGCAACAACGATGAACTCGTAATCCCCTAGCGGAGAATTTAGACAGGTATTTCGATGTTTCCGAGCCGAAGTTTTTCAATGTTTATCAGTTTTTTAGCGCTGACTCTTTATAGTCATTCTATCTCGGCGGGTTATTACGTCTACCAGATGCCGGATGGTAGCCGTGTTATTACTGATAGACCGAAGTTTGATCGAACCTTTAAATTAGTTAAAAAGAGTCAAAAAGTTGTCGGTATTGGCCGTTCGGTGACAAGTTCGGTTGCTATCGAGCCGTCAGAAAATTCAAACAAGTTTGATGACCTGATTAACATGATCTCGAAAAAGCATAATATGGATCCCGCATTGATAAAAGCGGTTGTGCATACCGAGTCATATTTTAACCCCAATGCCACGTCGAGAGTGGGTGCATCGGGTTTAATGCAGCTAATGCCAAGAACAGCAGAGCTGTATGGGGTTTTTGATTTATACAGCCCAATGAAAAATCTTGATGCGGGGGTTCGACATCTTAGTTACTTATTACATCGATATAAAAACCGTTTAAGCATTGCCTTGGCTGCATACAACGCAGGCGAAAAAGCAGTGACCTATTACAATGGCATCCCTCCCTATCGTGAAACCCGTCGCTACATAAAAAAAGTTATCCAATACCAGTCCTATTATAAAAATCAGTATCAGCTTTAAGGCGATACGGTATTATATAAATTGTCCTACCTTAACTCCCGATTCAAAAGTTAACGAGATAGCAGTGATAAATTATATTTTATTAACCACGAAGACACCTAAAGGTATACATTTAAGTTATTTAATATAACTATCAATAACACAAAGAAAGATAAAAAATATATTTTGACTTCTTCGTGTCCTTTGTGTCCTTCGTGGTTAAATATTTTTAATATCATCTACAGAAAAAATAAACAATGATTATTCATGTTGATATGGATGCGTTTTACGCCTCGGTTGAAATCAGGGAGCACCCCGAACTTGCTTCTTTGCCCGTTGTTGTCGGAGGTAAAGAAGGTCGTGGTGTGGTGGCGGCAGCAAATTATAATGCAAGAAAATTTGGCATTCGTAGTGCTATGCCGATTGCTGAAGCTAAACGCCGATGTCAGTCGTTAGTTTGTCTGCCTGTTCGTATGCCTTTATATGTGGAAGCTTCACATAAAATACATGAGGTCTTTTATCGCTATACCCCGGAAATTGAACCGCTATCACTTGATGAAGCTTTTCTGGATGTGACGGCAAGTGAACATTTATTTAAAAATGCTGAAAATATCGGTGAGATGATCAAGCATGATATTTTAAGCGAGACTCAGCTCGTGTGCTCGGTCGGTATCGCAGAAAATAAGTATGTTGCAAAAATTGCTTCGGATATCAATAAACCGAATGGTTTTGTGTATGTTGCTGCACAAAGACAGCAGCAATTTCTGGATCCTTTACCGATTAGTCGTTTGTGGGGGGCGGGTAAAGTTACCCAGAAAAAATTCAGCCAGTATGGACTGGAAACTATTGCCGATGTTCGCCGGCAGTCCGTGGTATTTATGCAATCTATATTTGGTAATAGTGGGCAACATTTTCTGGATCTGGCGAATGGTAAAGATATTCGCAGGGTCAGCTCGGAAAGAAAAACAAAATCCATTTCACATGAAACAACTTTTGAGAATGATGTTGATGATGCGGGTGTATTGAGATCATACCTGTCAGATTTATGTGAGCAAGTTGCCGCAAGGCTACGTTTTAAAGATTATAAAGCAAAAACAATCAGCATAAAATTGCGTTTCCCGGATTTTAAAACAATTACACGTGCTGTAAGTTTGAGTGAGCCGGACAATCAAACGGACTTATTGCGGGATAAAGCGATCAGTTTATTTGTTAAGGCAAGAAAGGAGAATAAATCTGCCATTCGTCTTATTGGTATTGCTGTATCCGGCTTAATAAAAGACAATGATAAAGTGAAACAGAATGATTCAATCGCATATCAACCCGATGCAAATCAACAAATAGATATGTTTGCACAGAATGAAAATAAAGAGTCAATATCGAAAAAACAACGAAATATTGATACGATTGCCGACGAGGTAAACCAGCGTTTCGGTAAAAAGACAGTAAGGCGCGGACGTAGTTATCGAAAACCTTAAATAAACATGGAGAACAGCATTGGCCAATCAAGTAGAAAATAATCCACCCGGCACGACTTACTTAAAAGATTATAAAGAACCGGACTATTTTGTTCGTAAAGTGGAAATGGTTTTTGAATTAGATGCAACTGAAACGCTGGTAACCTCTACTTTACAGGTTGAACGAAATACAAAGGCAAATAAGAATAAGCCGCTATTGTTAAATGGTCAGTTACTTGAGTTGTTGGAAATTAATATTGATGGTAAAGAGCTAGCCGAATCCGACTATACTTTAACGGATGAACATTTAATTGTTGCTAATGTTCCAGAACAATTTTCAATAACAACCAAAGTTAAAAATTTCCCCGATAAAAATAAAGCGCTGGAAGGTTTGTATGCTTCCTGTGCGATGTTATGTACACAGTGCGAAGCTGAAGGTTTTCGGCGTATCAGTTATTTCCCTGATCGTCCCGATGTTATGTCTGAGTTCACGGTGACCTTGGTAGCCGATAAAAAAACCTACCCAGTGCTTTTATCAAACGGTAATTTAGTTGAAAGTGGTGATTCAGATAATGGTAAGCATTGGGCAAAATGGCATGATCCCAGTTTAAAACCCTGTTATTTATTTGCGTTAGTGGCTGGCCAGTTAATTTATAAACAGGACAGTTTTACAACCCTTTCTGGACGCGAGGTTGACCTACGTATTTATGTGGAAGAAGCCAATTCACATAAAACTGCTTTTGCACTTGCTTGCCTGAAACAGGCAATGTTGTGGGATGAGCAAACCTATGGTCGAGAGTATGATCTGGACATATTTATGATTGTTGCGGTCGATGATTTTAATATGGGCGCGATGGAAAACAAGGGCTTGAATATTTTTAATTCATCCTGTGTGCTTGCTAGCCCTGAAGCAGCAACCGATGCTGATTTTTATAATATACAAAGTATTATTGGCCATGAGTATTTCCATAACTGGTCTGGCAACCGGGTTACCTGTCGGGACTGGTTTCAGCTAAGTCTAAAAGAAGGTTTTACCGTTTTTAGAGACCAGGAGTTTTCAGCAGATTTAAATTCACGTGCGGTTAAGCGCATCGATGATGTTAATGTATTGCGTAACCATCAGTTCGCCCAGGATGCGGGTCCACTTGCACACCCTATTCGTCCAGACCATTATATTGAGATCAGCAATTTTTACACGGTTACGGTATATAACAAGGGTGCAGAGATTGTACGCATGTTGCATAACCTGGTTGGTGGCGAAGGTTTTAGAAAAGCAACCGACTGCTATTTTTCTCGCCATGATGGACAAGCAGTGACGACCGAGGATTTTGTAAAAGCGCTTGAAGATAGTAACGCCAGAGATTTCAGTCAATTTCAAAATTGGTATAATCAATCAGGTACACCTGTTTTAACTTTTAGCGATGAGTATAACGAACAAAGTAAGACTTATTTATTGACTGTAAAGCAATCTTTTTCTGAACTTGAAAGCCAGAAAGACAATAAAGCCTTTCATATTCCAGTGAAAATCGGATTGCTCGATGTTAACGGACAAGATATGCCGTTGGATCTAGTGGGTAATGATACAGCCAGCTCAACGACGAAGGTGCTTGAAGTAACCGGCATGCAACAAACGTTTGAGTTTAAAAATGTAATTGAAAAACCTTTGCCGTCTTTGTTACGTGGTTTTTCTGCGCCGGTAATCATAAAATATAACTACTCCGATGAGCAACTTGGTTTTTTGATGGCGCATGACAGTGATGAGTTTAATCGCTGGGATGCATCACAACAAATTGCTATTAACCTGCTCCTGAATTTAATTGAACAGCTAAAGTTGAATGGTAAACTTACAATGAATGATTTTGTTATTGATGCATATCGTTCAGTGTTAAAAAATAAAGAGATGGATCCTGCTCTAGCAGCACAAATGTTGTCTTTACCATCAGAAAGTTACATTGCCGACCAATGTAAAGTTGTCGATGTTGCTGCAATTCATACTGTCAGAAAGTTTGTGCGCCGAGAATTAGCTGAACATCTGGAAATAGAGTTTGAAGCTTGTTATCACAATAATGTAACACATGACGACTATGCGTTTACCGCCGAAGCGATGGCGCAACGTGACTTAAAAAACTTATGTCTGGCTTTTTTGGCTGAGCTTGAGACTGAGAAACATTTACAACATTGTTATCAACAATTCCAGACGGCAAATAACATGACAGATCAGCTGCCCGCGTTGAATGTTCTAGCTAATCATGAATGCGAATATCGTAAGCTGGCTCTAGACGAGTTTTATACACAATGGCAATCTGATAATCAGGTAGTTGAAAAATGGTTTGCTATTCAGTCCTCGGCGGATTTGCCGAATGCTTTGCAAAATATAAAAGAACTTATGCAACATCCTGCATTTTCGATGAGCAACCCAAATAGAATTAGAGCGGTAATAGGCCGTTTTTGCGCGGGCAATGCTGTCGCATTTCATGCTGAGAATGGAGAAGGTTATGAGTTTTTAACTGAGCAAGTTTTGATTCTGGACAAAACCAACCCGCAAATAGCAGCAAGATTATTGCAAATCATGATTCGCTGGCAAAGATACAATGAGCATCAACAACGGTTAATGAAAAAACAGTTTGAACGTATTCTGAATAGCAAACCGTTATCGAAAGATGTTTTCGAGATAGCCTCTAAGGCGATAAGTCAATAAGTTACACCGATCTTATTTGGGATTCTAGTTTAATCTTTGCCGGTAGCAACAACAACACAGTTCCGCCCTTTTTGTTTGGCTGTGTACAATGCCTTGTCAGATACTTTTAATGTGTCAAAAGGTGTTTTATGTTTATCATGATACTCGGCAACACCAATGCTAACGGTATAACGTAGTTTATCTTTTTTAGATGCTTTTGGTTTTTTAGAACGTTGTTTTTTATGCTTACGGCTGCGCCTATGTTGGCCGGTTTTATTTCGAATACTAAAAAAATCCTTTTCGATTTGCTGGCGTAATTCATTGGCATACTCGGCTGCTTCTGTGGCTGATTTATTATTGTAAACAACTGTAAATTCTTCGCCACCATAGCGGTATGCTTTTGCCCCACCCGGTGCTTTGCTTAAATAACCTGCGAGTTGCCTTAATACTTGATCGCCTACATCGTGACCATATGTGTCATTGACCTTTTTAAAATGGTCAACGTCGACCATCGCAAGGGAATAATTAGAACCAAGTGACATAAGGTATTGTTTTAATGCTCGCCGAGAAGGTAAGCCTGTTAGTTCATCGTAATATGCGAGCGTATATGAATTTAGAATAATACTTGATATTAAAATAATAGCCGCTAAAGAGTAAAACAAGTTAAAGGCATCGGGATTATCAAAATTTAAATAAGATAAAAAAATAAGAATTAAACTACCGAAGAAGCCACCTTGCCGAATAGATGGTTGTTGAATAATAGCTGATGCTAATACGAGCAGGCTGAATTCAAAACTGATAATACTTATTTGTGGGATATAAACCGAACGATGACTGAGGACGCTAAAATACTCGCTATTGAATAAAGTTAAAACGATATTAATTGGGTATTTTAAAAGTAATGCAATAATAATTAATTGAGCTGCAATTATTAGAAGTTGATTTCTTCCGTATCGGCTGACTATCCCGCGCTCTTTTGTAAAGGAAAATAAAATAAAATTAAGAGGTAGTAAAAATGTTACGTAGTAGGTTAAATGCTCACGCTGATTTATTGTTAAAATTGTGTTTGATTGAAAAATTAAACTACTCGAGAACCAATAAATAATACTTAAAAAAACAATAATCATAAACTCACGATTATTGTTAAATATAAAAGCGAGCAGTAATGCTGCAATAAATATAACGTAGGGCAGTAATGGTAAAGCAAAAAATATGGGTTGAGTGACGTGAGTTATTTCAGTTATACAACTGACCATTAAAATGGTAATAAGTGTTGGTGTGCTAAGCAAATAAATGGAACGGCGTAAATCCAAAATATTTCACCTTGTTTTGTTAAGAATTTTTCCTCCTTTTCATTTGGTGGAAAAATCAATCATACGTTTAACGGATTGATAAGCCTTAACACGAACATCTTCATCGATAAAAATTTCATTGCAGCCCTGTTCCAGAGTTGTTGCAATATTCTCTAGACCATTCATTGCCATCCAGCCACAATGAGCACAGCTACTGCAACTGGCGCCGGCACCACCTGTCGGGGCTTCGATAAGTTTTTTGTCTGGTGCAAGCTGGTGCATTTTATAAAAAATGCCGTTATCGGTTGCAATAATAAATTCATCTGCAGATGAGTTGTTGACGGCATTGATGAGTGCCGTGGTCGAACCCACTACGTCGGCCTGAGCAATGACCTCTTCGGGCGACTCAGGGTGAACCAGAACATCGGCATCAGGGTATTTTTGACGCAGCTTTTCGAGTTCATTCGACTTGAATTCATCATGCACAATACAGAAACCTTGCCATAACAACATGTCAGCACCAGTGGTTTTCTGAATGTACTGCCCCAGATATTTGTCTGGGGCCCAGAGAATTTTTTCACCTCGTTCGTGTAAGTACTTAACTATTTTAGTCCCTATACTGGAGGTAACGACCCAATCTGCACGAGCTTTAATCTCGGCACTGGTATTTGCGTAGACCACCACAGTTCTGTCGGGATGTTCGTCACAAAACGGCACAAAGGTATCGGCTGGGCAGGATAGGTCGAGCGAGCATTCAGCTTTTAAGGTCGGCATTAGGATGCGTTTTTCGGGATTTAAAATCTTGGCCGTTTCGCCCATAAAGCGTACACCGGCAACAATAAGAGTGGTGGCAGGATGTTGACTACCAAAACGTGCCATATCGAGTGAATCTGAGATATAACCGCCGGTCGCCTCGGCCAGCTCCTGTATGTCATTATCGGTGTAATAGTGAGCAACGAGAACCGCATCCTGCTGTTTTAACAAGGCTTTTATCTGAGATATTAGCTCATGCCTGCGCTGCGCAGAGATGGGTTTTGCGGCCTGTGCATCCCGGTTTAAACCACGTATAAAGTTTTCATCAACGCATGGGAAAGCCGTTAGGGCGGAAATTTGCTTATTCATAGCTATCAATCGTGAAAATCGTTGTAATAGTGTATCTCAACTAGGGTGCCACACAAAACAACTGATTTCTATATTATTTAAGGAATATAGCCAATTTTTGATTTTCGGTTCGACTGTGAAAGTTTTTTTCTTTAATTTAGGAGAGCATTAAATACAATTTTAGTGTTTTTCTTTTCAAATTAATGAGTTATGCTGTATATGTATTAATTTACTTTAATAATGACGATGACACTACATAAAATCATAGATAAGATTTGTAAATGCTTTCGCCTAGCAGAATCTGCTAACCCAAATGAAGCTGCTGCGGCACTGCGTCAGGCCGTCAGCTTAATGAAAAAATATGATATTAACGATGAGCAAATCGAGTCGTACGAGCTGTCAGTCAACCAGATGAATGAGGTCAGCGTCCAGAGCTGCAGCACATCGAAACCGGCTTTCTGGATTATCGCCTTATCGAATTTAGTTGCGGAGTCATTTGACTGCCGGGTCTATATTTCACGACAATCTCAGACAAAGCCAGGTTTTATTTTTATTGGAGCCGATAAGCGCCCGGAAATCGCCAGTTATCTTTATACTATTTTATATCGAAGTTTAGGCCGGGCACGGGTAAAATTTATGAGAGATATTACAATAGACCGCACGATTGAGCCGGGGGCCGATGCAGTAAAGGAGCGTCGTCGTCGGGCAAATATTTTTGCGCAAGCATGGTTATTTCGTGTTTCAAATAAAGTGAAATTATTTAAACAAGATAAAAAAGATAAGGTGAGTAAACCGGTTGCTGCCTATGTAACGAATAAATACGGTGCGACACTAGACTACCAACAGGGGCATGAAGAGGCCGATACACCCGATTATGATGATATGATTGTGGGAATGAAAGCAGCGGAAGACGTCAATTTGTTTCGGCCATTAACGGATATGAAATATTCCATTGTCGCGATTGCAGCGACTTAAAATAAAAAGGGTGCGCAGGGTAAGATGGATAATTTATATCAACTAGCGTCAGAATTATAACGGTAAGAAAAATGTCTGCGACGTTAAGTTATTTACATGCCGGTCAATACAAGGAAGTCATTTGCAAGACGGCTATTACTATCGGTCGTGACCTGCATAATGATATTGTTATTGATGATTTAACGGTCTCGAGAAACCACGCAATGATCCGTATGATCGGTCATGATGATTATTATCTGGTTGATAGCGGTAGTGCTAATGGAAGCTTCTTAAATAGCCATCGAATTTCTATGCCAACGCTACTGAAGAATGGCGATCAATTTAAAATTGGTAGTCTTGAAATTAATTTTGAACAACCTGAAAAAAGTATATCGAGCAATGATACGCAGTCGATGCTGGAAACAATAGTTTCAGATACGCCCGATATAAGTGAAATTACAATTCTGGTTGCCGATATACGTGGTTTTACAACATTATCTGAGCGGATTAATATTCGAATACTCACAAAAATGATGAATGCCTGGTTTAGTCGGGTGAGTGATGTTATTCAAAGCAATCATGGTCTGGTCGACAAGTTTATAGGTGACTGTGTATTCGCCCGCTGGCAATCTGTAGCTGAAGATACAGAAACAATTTATAGTGTTTTAAAAGCAGCAGTAGAAATTAATAAGGTAACAGAAAATATTACAAATGACTTTCCTGAAGTAACGGAAAAGATTAAAATCGGTGTTGGTATTAATACCGGGGCTGCTTCAATAACTGCAGGTCAGGATAATTCCGCTATGGGGGATGCCGTGAATCTTGCTTTTCGACTGGAAAGCGCAACCAAGGTTATTGGTAAGAATCTTGTTATGAGTGAATGTACCTATAAGGATCTACCAAAAAAATACTGGAGTACCTCCGAACTTCATATTCGGGTTAAAGGTAAGCGAGACCCTATTCGTATCGTCGGCATGGATTTTTCAGAAGTTGAAAAGATCATCAGAGGAGACTGATTTTCACAAGGAGGGCGGGGATTAATTCTTCAGGGATGTTCTTTTACTTAGAAATAATTGTATTTCTTCTAGATTATTTTCCATTTTTAGTTTAATTTTACTGGTAATAAAACCTGCTTGCTCAATATTGCTTGTATCTGAAGAGGCTTCTCCTGAATTATTAAAATTGTCCATCGCTTGATTGACTGTTAATAATTCATCATCGGATATAAATTGGCCGAGAAAAATATAAGCATTTGTTAAGCTATCAATAATATCCTTGTTGTCATTATTAATAGTATTCAACACCGTATAAATTGCATCCTTAATTTCAATTATTGTATAAGGGAGTTTTGATAATGGTAATCCGTAAAATGATGGCTCCATTGTTGAGAGTAATTTCCCATAAGCTGAAATTACTTTTTCTGAAAACTCTAATTGTTGTTGTGAAGTCGACATTGCGTTACCATAATGTTCCATTTAATATACAGACATAAATTTAGACAACAATCATAAATGTATTCACCCCAGGTTACAAACCTGTTATCACAGAGAGATAGTCCAATAATGAGTTTTTTTGAGAGAGCTTTCGATAGCTCTATTATTAACGACCAAACTAATATTACCTTTATTGTTGCATTTGTCTTGGGTGTTTTTTTATGCCTAGCTTTTTTGCCTCATTTTAAAAAAATATTAAAAGAGCGTAAAACAAATAAGACGATTCAATCGTTAGGTAGTCAGTGTTTAAAACAGGTCATTCTACCTGATGGCGTGGGTGGAAGTATTTTCCTGGACTATATCGTACTGGGTCAAAATTCAATAATTCTGGTGATATTAAAAAAGTTTAAAGGAACAATTTTTTGTGCGGAAAACATTGAGCAGTGGACACAATTAATAGGTAATAGAAGTTATAAATTCCAAAATACTTTACAGTTACTTGATTCAGATATACAGTCGGTTAATACTTTAGTAAAGGATGCAAGTATTTCTGGTCTTGTTGTATTTCTAAGTGATTGTGACTTCCCCAAGGGTAAGCCTGAGCAGGTTAAAAGTATTTCAGAAATTAGAAAAATAGCCATCAATACGCAACTACATTCAGAAAATTTACTAAATGCCTGGTATAAATTAAAAGACCTATCGCAAAATCATTTGTCGACACAGTCATTCGCTGGAAGTTATTTTAAGGAGCAAGATAGTAAATCAAGTTATACTTTTCCTGTCTTGTTATCAATAGCACTTATTGCATGGATTGTCTGGAGAATTAATTTGGCAAGTTTATAATATTAAGCTAGGCTTACAATATGAAATTAACATTGAAATCAATCTTGTTATTATATGTAATTAATTTCTTGGTGTTTTTCAGTATTAGCTATGCGGAGAATAAGCAAACTGTAGCTAGAGCTATCTTTACAACAGAGATTATAGATCGTGAGCCAGTTGATCAGATCCTGGTTTTAAAAAACACAGCTAAAAGTATTTCTTTTTTTACCGACCTTCGACATTTTGAAGGGCAGACGATAACACACAAATGGATTTATAATAATAAGACTGAATCCGTTGTAAAATTTGAGGTAAAAGGTCCGCGGTGGCGAGTCTATTCACGTCTATCTCTCAATCCTTCTTTGTTAGGCAAGTGGTCGGTTGTTGTGCAAAATGAATCAGGACGTGCGCTTAAAGCAAGCGTTTTTCGTTTAGTAGATCAACAGAGCGAACAGGTTATCCTACCTAAGGTCGAATAAATTATCGACGGTTATTGGTTGACCGGTTCTGAAGCTGTGTTGCTTTGTGTAGTTGGACTACTTTGAGATTTTTTCCATTTTTTCAACAGTTTTTCAAATTCGAGTTCTGCTTCTGTCATTATTTTTTTATTTATTTCAATGTTATTTGTAGCGATACCGGAAACTCGGGTTGCTTTAAATGAGTCTTCTTGCTGTGCAACAATTTTTGATGTTGCAGGCTGCTCGGAATTAATACCGAGAAAAGTAATTCCAACTCCGATAGCAACAAATATGCTTGCTGCGATAGCGACAAGGCGTTGCGTTGGGCGTTTAGAAGCAGATTTCGATTGTGTTCGTACGTCTGGTTGATGTAGCTCGAAATCTGAAAATTCTGATGA
This sequence comes from uncultured Thioalkalispiraceae bacterium, assembly GCA_964504295.1. GTDB lineage: Bacteria > Pseudomonadota > Gammaproteobacteria > UBA6429 > Thiohalophilaceae > SZUA-37. The sequence goes on along the minus strand of CAZDEC010000003.1, from coordinate 18,555 downwards.
TGTTGAGTCAGTCTTATTGGACAGGTGGCTTGGAAGTTCATCGACGAGGTCAAAATCGGGTTCTTCGATTGTAAATTCAGGTAGTTTGGTCGATTTATCTGTTATTTTTGAATTGTTTGCGGGTTTAGAAAAAACCTTCGTATTACGGATGTCTTTTTTATCAAGGGTCTTCTTTAACTCTTGTAATTCTGTATCGCTATATTGCTTTGGTTCTTTAAAGATAAATATATCTTCTTCGCCTTCTAATACAATTCTGCCGTCTGAGCGTCTTTTAAGACTTGCTGAAGCCAGACTTAAACCGGTATTGTTATTTATTGTATGTTGATCTTTTATGCGATTGCTTTCAGCTTTTTCGAGTTTAGAAACAATTTCCTGTGCAAGCGATTTAGCTTCTGATTCGACCATCGTTGGGATTGAGTTTGACTGGATGTCTTCTTGAGCAGAAAGCCCTGCGGGGATATTGATATCGAGTTTATTGATGCTAGAAACTTCTTCAACGTTATTGTTGCTGGATTGAAGAGCTTTGAGTCGGATTTGGTCAGCTTCTTTTTCTGCTTGTATACGAATATCATCAGCTTGTTTCAGGCTGTTTTCCATTAGCTGGCGTTGTTTTTCTAATTCTTTGGCTTGTAAAAGCGTTTTATTGCGAATTTGTTCCACATCTTTTTGCGTCTGTAGTCGTGAAGATTTTTCTGCTTCTAAACGAATATTTTCAGCTTCTTTTTGTGCCGATTCAAGTGTGAGTTCTCTTTTCTGTTCGGCATCCAGCTTGATTCTAGATACTTCATCTTCAATTCTTTGTCGATGTAAATCTAATTGTTGTGCTTCTTCGGCTGTTTTTCGAACTATGTCATGCGCTTCCTGTTTTGCAGCATCTAAAGTAGCTTGTCTTTCCGTCTCTGCCAGTAAGCGAATTTTTTCAGCTTCTTCATCTAACTCCTGTCGTTGAATGTTAATGAATTCAGCTTCTTCTGTTGTTCGCGTAACAATTTCCTGTGCCTGCTGGCGAGCTAATTCTAACGTAGCGGCTCGGTCACGTTCTGCTTCCAGACGTATATGGTTAGCCTCGGTTTCGAGTTTTTGTTTCTTTAGCTCAATTTCTTTTTGTAAACTTCGAGCTTCGCGTAGAGCTTGCTGCCGAACCTTTTCAGCTTCAGCTGCTGCTTGCTGGCGGGCTTTTTCTATGGATTCCTTAATAGCATCATTAGCATGTTGCTGACGGTTGAGGATTTCTTCTTCAGCTTGTTTTTTCTCTTTTTCTTTTAGAGCTTTAACACGGCTTTCAACTGAGCTCCGAGTTTTTTGCAATTCTTCACGTAACTGAGCTAGCTCCTGGTTTGCTTGTTGGCGTATTTTTTCTGATTCAAGCTGTATTTTTCTAGTCGATTCTTCTGTGAGCTGACGTTGTCTTTTCAGTTGCTCTTTATGTTCTTCTAATGCGTGTTCTGCTGCTAATTTTTCTGCTTCTGCTTTTTTGCGTAAAGCCAGTGCTTCACGTTCGGCTTGCTGTTTTTCGGCAATAATTTTTTTATGTTTTAGAGTTTCTTCTGCTTGTTGCTGTAGTTTTTCTTCGGCGGCAAGTTTTTCAGTCTCAGCTTTTTCACGCAATGCAAGGACTTCAAGTTCAGCCTGTTTCTTTGCTTCAATTGCTTTTTTCTGTTTTTGAGTTTCTGCAGTTAGTTTCTTAAGCTCCCGTTCAGCCGCTAATTTTTCAGTTTCGGCTTTTTTGCGTAGTATTTTTGTTTCACGTTCGAGACTGATTTTTTCTTTTTCTAGGCGGGTCTTATCTTCTTCAGCCAGCTCATTTCTCTTTGCTTCCAGTTCCAGTTTCTTTTTCGTTTCTTTTAAAGCCTGCTGCTGAGATTTCAATTCCTCACTTTTAGCTTTAGCCTGTTTTTGAATCTGTTCTTTTTGCTGATTCTCTTTGTTGAGCGCATCAATTTGTTCTTTTAGTTTATGGCTTTTATTTTTTTGTGACAGAGGAAGCGATGTTACATTTTTGTCCGCTGATGGCGTTCGTTTATCCCTTTTATTAGTAACCGCTTCAAGGTTGGCAATAATGTTCGTCATGCTTGTGTTTGAGGTATTTATTATGGCGAGATTATCTTTAAAGCCATCTTTTAAAATACTGCATGTTAAACCATGCTGAATAAGCAAAAAGGCTGCGGCTGTGCTGCGTGAGGCATCGTTGCAATAAACGATTACATTGCGTTCAGTATTAAAGGTGTTTAGTTTTAGTCTAATCATTGATAACGGTGTATTGACTGCACCATCGAGGTGATTAGCCATAAAATCCTTGTGCTGCCGTACATCAACTAACAGGTCACCTGCAGATGCTCTGGATTTCAACTCATCTAAATGAATGTAATCAAGTAGTGGTTCCACGAGCAGAGATAAAAAGTTTTCTTTTGTTAAGCGCATCAGAATGCCGTCTTCCAGCATTTTGACTGTGGCATTCCGGGCGCCTTCAGTTATGAGTGCTTCTTCGCCAAAGCCGTCACCAGACGCTAAAATTGCAATTTGTACATCTACTGCTGATGGGCTGGGGCGGCGGCAGACACTGCATTTGCCTTTTTTAACGATGTAGTAGAAGTCGTTGTTTTGCCCCTGAGAGACAATGGTTTCACCTTTGTTTGCCGAGACTTCGGTCATAGACATCAAAATTTTCTGGATGTTTTCTGTAGGAATTTGCAGGAATGCCCTAGATTGTAAAAACTTCAACATCCAGCCATTTTCATCCTCGCTGTTAATTTCGGTTACTTCGTAATGGCCTGACGGGTTTTCATCTGATTCGAGCAGCATTTCAAGCAGGCTTGTGTCAATTGAAAGTATTTCGGAATTGACTTTGATTTTTGCCGTACTTGGGCGAGGACTTTGTTGCACAATAGGGTATTTTGCTTCGGGTGTTTTAGCTTTGATAATGCTGGGTTTTGCTTCACCACTGGTGTGAAGCTCGATTTGCCCTGAAATTAGGTAGTAGCTGCGTTTATCTTTTTCTCCCTGGCGAAAAAGCGTGCGTCCAGCAGGTAGGGTTTCAACGTTGGATTTATTAGACAGCTCGGTGAGTTTATCAATACTTAATTTACTGAGTGGCTCTAAGGTCTTCAGAAATTTGTTGTTTAAATATTTATTTACAGTAGCCATAGTATCTTAAATTTAATTAACCCAATAAAAACAATATGTTAATGCCATTCTGGTGTGAATAATGAAGCAATAACTCTTAACAATTTAGATGTCATAGCAGTTTAGCTGGATATGACCTGAATAATCAGCGCTTTATCATACGAGAGACAGCTGCTTAGGTAAACTTTATACTATATATATGATAGTGGGTGTGATTTGCTTCTCATTTGACCAGAAAAACAACTTATTCAGGCTGTTTTTTTAAGAAGTGTGATGGCTATCAATTTCTTTTTTGTTCTAAAACCTTAAAGGCCGAAATGCTTACTAAATCTGGCTTGAATGTGCCTTTTTGTCAAGTTTGGTGCAGAAGTCCTTAATAGAAAATCCTTATTATTTCAATAGCTTATAGATTACTCTCTGATACTGAAATTTATTATGTGAGATATGTGATCGCGTTCAACCTGCAGTGATATTTCACTGACAGAAAGGAGATTATTGACGGTTTTGGCGAAAAGCTCGGACTGTCCTACTGGAATACCGTTTATTGCTTTAATGATATCGCCTTCTTTTAGGCCGATAGCCGAATTAAATGGCATTTTGCTGATTGATTCAATGCTATAGCCACTCATCAGCCCCTCGGTGACTTGCAGGTGAATTGAAATTGCACTTAGCCATTTTTGGCTGTTATCCCTGATATGGCGTAATAGCGCCTGCTTAATCGGTATATATGTCTCTGATATAAGTGCCCTGGCATTTGGTTTGTCTAGTGTTTTGCCTACTTTGTGTTGTAGGCGAAGTGTGTAACGGATGTTGTCTCGCGTTAGCTGAATGCTATTACGGTGTATGGTTTTTAGAATGAAGCCATGAATTTTTTCTCCAGGTTTTAAAAACTGTATTTTTTGCTGAGGATTTTTGATCAAGGCAAATGCCTGACTATTGTTACTAACAATAGTGCCGACAAGCGTAAATTCTGGTTTGGCTAATCTCTCCAACTCCACTGCTTGTGCGGCAGGACAAAAATTAGCGCCAATGTAAAAGCTAAATAAAGTGAACGTATAGGCAACGATATGTTTCATGGACGCACTCGCTACGTCGATAGATTAAGATGGTAGAAAATCGATCGGATAAGTAACGGTAACCGTTGCAACATCCTTTTTAAGAAAGCGGAAAGATTTCACTTTAATTTTTAATTTTCGTACCAGGCGTTTAGCATTTAACTCAGTGGATAAGATTCGCACCTTGCTTACTTTACCATTTGGTAAAATGGTGAGTTCAAGCACAACCTTACCTTGTAGTGAAGGATCTTTACGAAGAGCACGATTGTAAATGGAAAATATACTGCCTTTATTGCGCTGAAAGACGCGTTCTATTTCTTCCTGACTACGGCCAGCTTTACCGCCAGCCGTTCGACGAGTACCGGTTCCGCCACCAATATTGCTGGATACGCCGCTAAGGTTTCGGCCAGATAAGGAACCTCCGCCTGTCTGATTGCTTAAACTGTTGGTGTTAATACCTCCACTGCCACGGCCTGCTTTAGAAGTCAGGATATTACTCGCTACGCGTTTGCTGCGGGTCTTGCCTTTGTTAGACAGATTAGTAGAGCGTAGTGATGAAACATTAAAACTCTCACGCAGGTCTGCGAGTTCATCTGTTAAAGCCATCAAACCACTTGAGGCAGCCTTTTTACGTGCTTTCTTTTTGATAGAAGGCTTTTTAGATTTCTTCTTGGCTTTTTTTGCTTTTTTCTTAGGTGATTTCTTTTTAGCTGTTTTGTTTTTTGCAGCAGGTTTTTTGGCGGCTGCAATATTTTGTTTTTTCTTTTGAATTAAAAGCTTAGCTAAACGAGGTGCGACTTGCTTTAATTCTTTTTTCTCCACCTCGGGTATTGGCAGAAAGGGAATAATAAAGGTTAATAGTAAAAAGAATAAAAGAGTACGTTTAAGGATTTTGTTAAAGCGTACATCATTCTCGGTTTTAGACCAGGGTAGAATGGGTTCATTATAAAAAGATGCGTAGCCCATATTATTTCACACCTGTCTTTGTGTCCGGTAAGGCAGATGACTTTTTAATAACAGCTAATGAAATATTATTAAAATCATTTTGTGCCGAAGTTAGCATGATTTTTTTAAGTAATTTATAAGGTATTCTTTTATCACCCATAATGGTGACTGGGCGTCGCTTTTTCTTATCCGAATCTTTTTGTTTATTGCGTTCTCTTTTTATATATTTTTTTAACATTGTGGATAAAGGTCTTAGCGTGGTAGACCTAGTTTGCAGAGCCGTTTTAACATACATAACAAATTCGCCGTTAACGCGAATATCTTTATTATTAACCATGACTACGATGGTTTGTTTTGGCATTTTTTCCGCTGTAGATTCAGGCAGTTTGATTTCTTTTGGCGTTGGTAAGGCTTCTGATTCTGATGAAGTAACGAGCAGGAAAAAAACCAAGATGGTAAAAATATCCATCAGCGACACCATATTTAAGGAAGCATTAAACTTTTTCCTTTTATGATGGCGAACCATTCGTTTTGTGCGGCGAGAATCTGACATTATTATTTCTTTATATTAAGGTGCATCCCCGATGGATATATCGGGAAAGAGCTCAGCATTAATAAATTCACCATCTTCGGTTGCGTGATACATCCGTACCGCATCCATGACATTGACCAGGGTTTCATAATTTACATTTGGAGATGAAAGTATTGTTGCATTTGTTTTATCAGGAAAACGTGACTTGATCTGCTTAAGCGTTTTGGTTAAATAAGCATAGTTATAACCATTTTTGTTGTTATTAATACGCTTGATTAAGCCGCCTTGAGTATCGGCTAGAACAATTCTATTTTTACGGATAATAACCTGTAACTCAAATTTAGGTTTTTTATGTTTACTGGCCGCACCTGAACTTGGCAGATTTAGTTCCAAAACAGTTAAGTGACTGAAAACGGCCGTAATTAAAAGAAACGGAACTAAAATAACCATTAAATTCATAAACGCGGTTATGTTTAAGTCAGGCGCTTCCCGATGGCGAAGTTTTCTGCTGCGTATTCTACTCATTATTATGATGTCGATTTATTTTTGCGTTGCATAATCAGGTTAACAAATTTAACGGTTGCCATTTCCAGGCTATCAACAATTTCGGTTGTTTTTGTTTGTATCACGGTATAAACGAGCAGCAGGGGTATCGCCACCATCAGACCAAAAGCAGTGGTATTCATTGCAACCGAAATACTGGTCGAAAGGATTTCACCTTTTAATGCCGGGTCAACCTGTGCAACTGCGGTAAAAGCTTTAATTAAGCCGATGATTGTGCCTAATAAGCCCAGCAAAGTTGCAATGTTGGCATACATGGCTAAATAATGTGTGCGCTTTTCAAGGCGGGGAATAATTTCCAGCATACTTTCTTCCATGGCCGCTTCTATATCATCCCGGTCCTGTGCCGATTTATATTTAGATAAGCCAGAGTTCAGAATTTTGGCAATAGGCTGGTTAGACTTGTTTGAAGCATTATAAGCTTGTTTGAAGTCACCGCTTTGCATTAGCGGCATAATTTTTTTCAGCAACATTCTATTGCGTGCGCGTGATTGAGTTAAATAAACATAGCGTTCAATGGCTATGGCGCTACCAATTGCAAGCACGATTGCAATGGGGACCATAAAAGATCCGCCTTCCTGAAAGAAGGTAACAATACTGGTATACATAATTATTCTCCTAATAAAACTTAAACTATTTTTTACTCTGTTCTGAATTACCATGCAAGGCTTGATAATAATTTACCTGGCGCTGAAATACTTCACGATCGATGGGTTGCAAAGCCTCGTCAATTAAACTTTCTAATGGTGGCTGATTCATATCGGGTACCTCCGAATTTTTCCATGGAACAATATAAAGTATCTTGGGTAGTTCCTGGTTGCCGATAATGGCGGTACCATCCATTTTCAATCTATCCTCTGCATAACTTGAAGAACTAGCTGAGCTTAAGCAGAGGAGTAAGGTGACGATAAGATATTTCATCCTTTTTTACCTCGATTAACTCTGTTTTGAGATGTTTGTGTTTTTTTAGTTCGACGTTTAAGGTCAATAATCCATCGAGAAACCTTGCTGTCGGCAGTTTGGATTAGTTTTTGATATTGTTCGTAGTGATGAACGGCTTGTTTTAAGTCATCCATATATAAATCATAAAGCACGCCTAAATTTAAGTGTGCGTTGGCATATTTTGAATCTTTGGATATTGCCAGCATATATTGATCTTTTGCCTCATTAAATTTACCTGAGCGGCGGTAGACAACGCCTAACAAGTTATAACCGATGGCATTGTCTCGGTTAATCTTAATGGCCTGTTTAAATGCTTTTTCTGCTTTCGATAATTTATTCTTTTTTAAATACATTAAGCCAATATTGAGTTGCGGGCCGGCAAAGCCGGGGTACATTTTATGAATTGAATTAAATAACTGCAATGCACGTCGTGTTTGACCGGAACGCATTGCAAGTACTGCACGCTGGTAAGACGCCTGTGTTTTGGCTTCGACAGGCACAGCATCTTTTTTAGTGAGGAAGCTTGACTGACAGCCTGATAGTAAAATGCTAATGCCGGCAACAAGCATTAAAGATTTTACTCTGGTTTGTATGATGTTAATGAATCGCATCAATATAACCCTCTACTTTTTCTGTCTTGGCATAGCGGGCGGGTTGTAACCTCGATAGTTGCTTTAAACTTTTCTTAACCCAGTTATTATATATGCCGATAGTGACATTTTTCACATTGGCGACATGTATGTCGATGGCTTTTTCTTCAAAGGGAAAGGCCTGTTCTTCGAGTAAAATGTCGTATTCTTCTTTTTCGTCTGAGGATAAGCCTTTAGGTCGTTGTGACTTCATCAGGGCGCGTGCAAAATTATTGTATATCTCAGCTATTTGATAGGTCGCGGAGGTTGATACATCAGCTACTTTATATTGAAGCGCTTGTTCATACGCCTTTATAGATTTTTGCATTAAACGTTTTTTCTTTTTCAGACTTTTCTTTAATGGAATTTTTAACTTTATTCTATTATAGAGTGTACGCAGTGGCTTGGCTAAGACCAGTGTCGCATTCCCTGCAAGATATTTGGTTCTAGCGGTACGCTGACGACCACCGCTGGCATCGGTTTTAATTATTTCGTGCAACCAGTATCCCCATTTCTTTAGCTGACGCGTTTTTTTATAATGCTCGGCCAGCGTATTGCGTGCTTCCATTGCTTCAATGAGTGGTCGTGGATATTTTTTGATGTATGCTTTATAGAGTCTCATGCCATTTTTCTTGTTGCCACCTTTTATATAAAGGTTTGCCGCCTGTAACGTCATATTTCGTTTAAAGTTGGCATCTCCCCGAGTGGCTAATAATTTTTCGATTTCACCTGCCGCTTTTGTGTGTTGTTTAGTTTCGGTGTATATAAAGGCAAGCTTCTCGGTAACGCCGAGTTGCAGCTTTTTCTTTTTAGGATAGGTTCGTCTGAATTTTTCTAGAATAGACGAGGCTTTTTTTAATTTACCGTCTTTTATAAGTAATGTGGCGGCATCGTATTGCGCTGTTGCAACAAGAGGTGAATTCGGTGTGATACTTTTAAGCCGTAAAAAATGTGCTATTGCAACGGAGAGTGTTCCGTTGTCTTTTGCTAGCTCGCCTTGCTTGTAAATACTGGCAGCAAGTCGTTTTTGCATGGGTTTGTAATAAGGACTCTTCTTCCTCGTGCGACGTAATACCTGTTGATAGGCTTTTTCAGATTCAACGTAGTTGCTAAGCGCAAATTCGGAATGGCCAATTATAATCCAGGCGGTACGTGTATCTAGTGCTGAGGTACTTTTTGATTTGGTTTTAAGTAATAAGCGAGCGGTCTGATTTGCACGATTATAATCTTTATGTGCATAAAGTGTTTCACTGGTTTTTGCTAGTACGGATGAGACACGTTTATCCTGTGGAAACTTCTCGCTAAACAAGAGTGAGCTTGCAATTGATTTTTGTTGCCAGGTATACACAAGTTGCTTTTTATTTTTTGCTGATTTTTGAGTTTGTATGACTTTCTGTAGCTTGGGATATATGAGAATGGCTGCATAAGCTGCTTCGGCACTCTTTTTGTGGTTGGCGTAACCATAGGCGGTTTTTTCAAACTCGTTAATCGCTTTTACATATTGGCCTGATTCATTAAGAGACTCGGCAAGTAAAAAGTTCATATTGGCGCTGGTCTTATCATTAGGAAACATGGTAATAAATTCAGCATACCATTTGGCTGCCATTCGGTAGTCGCTGCGTTTTCGTGATTTTCTACCTGTTGCGTGGAAGTGAGTGGCGAGATCTTTCATGTGTAGTGCAAGTAGTGGTTTAACAAAACTACGTTTTTCATCATTTTGTGTGCGCCAATAGTAACTCTTTGTATTGTAACGCTCTATAAATTCACTCTTGGATTCAATAACTAGTTTACTTAAGCCGCCTTTTTTATAGGCGCTAATGGCGTCCTGATGGAATATCGGTGCATCAGGATCGTTAGGTGCTCTTTTAACGTAGGCCATATAGGTTTCGGCAGCATCAATAACACGATCTTTTTGCTGGTATAACTTACCAAGTGCGCGATACAGAAGGGGTTCATAGAGTCTTTTGCCGGATGAGCGTAATCGGCGAGTTAGGGTGCGAGCTCCATCTTGATAGGTCAGGGTTAAGCTGGTCACGCGTAAGGCATCGTTAAGTAATTCTTTTTCGCTTCGACTAATGCTGGCGGATAAGGTAACTCGGTCTAATTTCCCTTGGTTATTTTTAATATCAAGCAAAGCAAGAAATTGTGTTAGAGCCTGGGGGTATTTGTTGCGTTTAAAAAGAGTCCAACCATATTTATAAATGGCTTTCTCATAAAACACGGAATGTTTATTGTTTTTTACAATATCATTATAAGCTAGCCCAGCTTGCCTGTAGTTGCCCAGCACAAAATAGGTTTCGCCACGACGGAAATCAACTTCATCTGTGTATTTAGATTGCGGGAAATCTCGTTTAAGCCGGTTAAGTGTTTGTTGTTCTTTTTTTGCCTGGGCGAGCAATGAATAAGCCTTTGCCAGTTGATATAGAACCAGTTCATTTTCTTTTGTATTTTTATGTGTTTTTAAATAACGAACATATTGCTTGATGGCCGAGCGTAGTTGTTGTTTGCCTGATGGCGAGAGTGGATCGTCATCAGAAACACTTTTATCCTCGCCAGACATTAATTCGAGGTCAGCTAATCGACGTTGTGCATCACTGTAGATGTCTTCCACTGGTACGCTGCGCAAAAATTCCTTGTACTTGGCAATAACGCTTCTTCGTTCAATAGGCTGTATTTTTATTTCACTGATAACCAGCTCTTTTTCTTCAAGGCTTCCAATGGTTGGAGCATCACGCCCGGTTGACGTACAAGACAGGAGTAGGCTGGTGGCTATAAATGATAGCATTGTAGCTTTAAATAAAGGCTTCATCTTTTGCTCTTATCTCCTGACGTGTTTCCCTGATTATTTTCAGGGGAGTCAGATAAAGCAATTTTGTCGTACAGGCGTGCAACTGAAAAACGTGCGCGCGCATGATAATTTTTTAAAGCGCGTTGTTTATTGTTAAGTTCTCGCATCGCCATAAGAACAAGAAAACGTTGTTGTTGGCTGAGTAGATAACGTAATTTTTTTTGAAGTTTAATAATGCGATATTTTTTTTCTGAAACACGTTCGCTAAAGCCTGCAAATCTTGATGGCGCTGAGTTCCAGGATTTCTTTAATGATAAGGTTGCCTGTTTGGTTTGTTTTAGGCCGGATTCAACCAATTTTAATTGTTTCTGTGCCTTCCATAGCCTTGGTATATATTCGCGCGATAATTTCCAGGTCATCATACCCTTTAAAATATGGAGTTTATGTTGTTGTTCTGTAATATCGCGTTTGTCTTTTAGCTTTTCAATAGAAATGGCCGCACTCTTTAAACGTTGCATTATTTTTTGTTCTTTTGCAGTGAGTAGAGCAAAAATATCTTGTTGCTTTTCTATTTGATCTATTTTTTTACGAAATTTATTTTTAGCAGCGGTTAGGACGTTGATTTTATTTAGGCGAGCGTCATTTTTTATTTGAGGGAACTTGCTTTGATAACGCAATTTTCTTTCTTTTAGCATTAAATTGTAGGCTGGCAGTTGGGTGCTCCAGCGTTTAAGTACTTTTTGTAAAAAAAGCAAATCACGATAATTTAAATATGCCTGCTGGAATTCGTGCTTTGCAATAAGTTTTTCTATATAAGGTGTGGCAACGGAGACAGGCGGTGTTGTTAATCTAAAATTATAATCTTCATCTTCGGCGTTTAATACTTTTGTTAATGATGCGATTAACTCACCACTTTCAACAATGCTTATTACAGAACTAATGGATTTAAGTTCCTGATCATAAACAGCAACGGCCTGTTGATAATGGCCTAAAGCATTATTGTTTGATTGAATTTGTTCCAGTGTATAAGGTATAGCGAGCATGGATTCCTGAACGGCGGTATCAACGCTATCTCTTTTTTGCAAGGCTATCCATGGACGCAGAGCATTTTTGTATTGACCTCGTGAGCTATAAGCCCAGCCAATCCCCAATAAGGCGATATTAGATAGCGGTCCTTTTAGTCTTACCTGACGCAAGTATTCTGGTGCTAGTTCTGGCGACTCTTTACGGATATAGGCAAAACCAATTGCCAGATTTGCCTTGTCGACCAAAGCATTCATTTCTTCTGTTTTAGCTTTATAAGCGTTTAGCTGTAGAAGATATTGTATACCTTCAGCGTATTTTTTTTCTCGTATTAGTGCGACGCCAATATTATAGAGAGCGTAGTAGGGCCATTCATTTTCATCTGAATATTTATCCAGTAAATGCAGTGCCTTGTCAAATTCTTTGCGACGCAGATAAATATTGGATAATAAATGTAGGCGTTCATCATTAAAGTTGTCGGGTAGAGTATTGGTGACACTGGATAATGCGGATACGGCTCGGTCATAGTATGATTTTTTATAAAAGGATTTGCCGAGATAGTAATATGCCCGGTCGCGTGTATACACAGGCAAGTTGGCATTGATTAATTTTGTAAAAATATCATGTGCTTTATTGTGCAGTCCGTAGGCTAGAAACAGGCCGCCTTTTAATAGTTCGGGGTCATCGCCCTGGTTGGTAATAGGCTGCTTTGCATCAGCAATCATCAGGTTGGTGAGCGCCGAAAAATATTTATCCTGGTAATAATTAAATAAGCTTTCACCGTAGCGAAGGTCTTTAATAACTTGTGGAGCCAGTTTCTCGTTATTATCTCCGGCGACGGCAACAACACTATTTAAGAACAGTGCCGTTGTAGTGGCGCTAAGTAATAACATAGTTCTAAACATTGTGGATTTTATTCCCAAACCTTAACTTCAAAGACAGGTTGTTGTTTGGTTACGTTATCGCTGATTTTAAGCTCGATAAATTGTGCCGAGCTTGTTTTATCTATAATTGTTGTTGAGCCTTGTTTATAGGTGCGGTTATTTGGGCCAATGCCTGTGTAGAAGGCAACAATTTCATGTTTGCCTGAAGGCAGGTTGCCGGTAAAAATTCGTTGTACGCCGCCTCGTTTCAAGGCTGCAATTTCGCGCTTGGTATAAAGATGGTTAGCGACAACCTTGTTATTAAGTTTAAGTTGTACTGAATCAAGCTGGAACAGCTTGCCCACGTCGAGTGATAAAAATACCGAAATTTGTGTATTTGATGGAAAGAGTAATTCTTCTTCCAGCATAAATAAATCACGATTGAGATCCAGAACTTCTTTTTTAAGTGACTGGATCTGGCTGTCGAGGGAACGTAGTTCCTCCGAAGGTGCGCCTGCATTTGCACTGTCTTCGGCAAACACCGAGATGCTACTTATTGCTGTTAAGAGTATAAGCATTAATGAAATGATAGTTTTTTTAATCATGGTTCGTTACCTGTTTTTTTAATACCATAATGATAATAATATTTGTGCTACTACGGCCTGATAGGAATATTTTTCACCGGTTAGGTAATGAGTAAAGTCGTCGTATTGATAGTCGATATAGGCGAGTGATGTTGTAATATTTCCTTTGCTAAAAAATCCGCTATCATGTTCAAACATGTGGTAGGTGTATTTTGCTTTTATGCTTGTATTTGAAAAAGTACTGAGTTCTTTATCGCGCGCCATGTAAAGCATATCGGCCTGGAAATTATCACTGTAGAAGCTGGCTTTACTTTGTGAATAGAAGCGTAAAGAAATTTCCAGAATGTTTTTGTCGCCTATATATTTACTGACACCTATTTCGAAGGTATCACTTTGAATTCCCCAGGTATCAGAAAAATAACGATAGTCAAAACGGATGGAACCCCGCCAGTCAAAGTAGGTGAGTGACCGAAAAGAATAGGCTTCACTTGTTCGGGTGGAAGGGTATTTTTCTGGTACAAAGGCTCCAAATATTCTTGCTGCACGATATGGGTTGTTGAGATAACCTTTTTCGGCAATACTTTCGTAGTTAAAGCTGGTTATCCAGTTTTTGCTTATTATCTGTGACAGGCCAAGTCGGTAGCGATAGCGATCCAGCCCCTGGCTAAAATCATTATCAACCCGCATCACCGTGTCGGTTGCAGTTGAATAACCCATGTTAAAGGTCGTCATGCCGTTGAAGAATTCCTGAGACATATCGATATTAAAGGAATCGGACAGGTAATCGCTCTCTTTGCTGTTGTTATACGAAAAGCTGGTGATGGTGTCATTATATAAATAGTCGACACCGAGCCCAACTTCATCACGTTTCTCAGTGTATTCGCTTGCCTGTGCCTGTACATCAATGGATGCACTGGTGACGTTGTCTACATAATAACTTGCGAAGGCAGAATAGGACTTATCATTTCCTTTGCGTACTAAAATAGCCGGGCCCTGGGCTGTTACGCCGCCACCAGAATAAAAATGGGTCATCACATCAGCCCTGTCTTCTGCCAGTACCGCGGCTTGAACCGAGCCAGCAAACAGACTGACAAGCAAAAGGCTGGATAAAGAGAGCACTTTTGCCGAGGTTTTTTTGCTGATTATGCTGAATATAAAAAGGTTTGATAGGCTCATGATTAAATTCGGTTAGTTACAACCACAACCCCCACCAACACTGGTACTCGCCCCATGTGAACCTTCGCGAATATCATTGACATGTGTGAAGTGGGCATCAATGGAAGGTTGTCTTGAAAAACTCATAATAGGGTCGGCTAAAATTTCGCGCTCATATGGTTGCACCCAGGGTTCCCATGACGAGCAGCCTGTAAGCAATATACCGGCTGACAAGATAAGCACCTTATTGAGCCGATGCGTTGAGAATAAATTTATTTTTATCGTTTTGATTGCCATGTTTTATTCTCGTAATAGTTTTCTAACGTCGTTTGCATATTTCTTTTCGTAACCGGGTTTATAGCCACGGTAAATTTTTCGAATTTTACCATCACGATCAACCAGTACCGTTAATGGCATCGCCTTTATGGAATATAATTTACTGATTTGTTGTTTATTATCAAAAAGAATTGGGAATTTTGCGCCGAGGTCACGTGCCATCTTACTGGCTTTTGTTTTGTTTTTATCAATATTAACACCAAGAATAACAAAACCAATATCCTTATATTTAGCATAAATTTTTTGCAGGTGAGGTATTTCAACCCGACAGGGATTACACCAGCTTGCCCAGAAATTTATCATCACAACTTGACCGCGCAATTCAGCAAGTCGGATATTTTGCTTGCTTGATGACGATAGAGTGAAATCAGGCGCGGTTTGATTAATGCTTATTGCATTGGCAATGCTGCTAAGGCTAAAGAAAACTAAAGTGCCAAGCACTAAACCAGCTAAGGACTTTAATTTGTATGTTTTAGAATCTTTCATGCTGTTTGTTATCCAAGCTTTATTTATAAAATAAATAGTTTAAAAGTAAATAGCGAGTCCTAAGGTCATTTCCAGATTATTAATTGTTTTAGTTGTTCCAGTAACATCGGATTCAAATGAATGCCTTCTAACGTCCATATGAATCGCAAACCAGTCTTTGGGTAATATTCTGAAGCCGGCACCTAAAATAGTGGTGCTGTGATCTTTAGTAACAAACGTTGTATTACCTGCGCCAGCGACAAGGTAAAAGGCACTTGACCAGGCAACGCCTTCGAAGGGAAAAAATTCACCAGGGAATAAGTTGTAGCCAATCACCACATAAGTGTATTCGAGCACTTCATTCTCGGTCGGAAATAAACCACCTGGCAGGATGCCTCGAAAAGTGGTGTCTGAAACTTCGGTGCTGCCAAAGGTGCCTTCAATAAAGGCGCGTTCGGTTATGTGGTAGGTTAATTTAAAGCCAGTTACGGCTTTTGTGCCAAAATCTTCCATACTGTACTGGCCGATGTAGGCACCAACTTCAAAATTTTCAGTGTCAATATTGGGGATTTTTATTTCCCGGCGTTCAATTTCGGGTTTTATTACCTGCTCGGATTGGGTTTGCAGCTCGCGTTCAGCTTCTGCTGCCATTAGCGTTGTGCTCGTGATAATAGTTCCACTGCTGATACTGCCAAGAAGTATAAACGATAAAAGTTTTTTCATAATTATTGTCTTTATTATCAATTAAAAGAAGAAGGAAAAGCCTACGCTTAAATGGGTATACTCGTCACTTCGGTTATCGCCGACCAGAACAACGTAGGTGGTTGCGTCTGCGCGAAAATAAAATTTATCGGTCAGGTAGTATTTAAAACCGATACCGGCATTGCCCATATCCAGTGACGAACTTGTTGCGGCCAACAGCGATGTCGCAGGAACGTTTTCAAATATACCGTAGCCTATTAAAAGAAAAGGACTAAAGCGCGATTCAGGGTAGAGTTGTAAAACAAAATTGCCCTGATAAAGTGTTGAGCTTGAAAATTTGCCGGATATTTTTGTATATGCAACTTCGAAAGTCAGGTTTGGGATTATTTTATAGCCGATACGCAGAACAAAACTTTGTTCGTCTTCGAACAGACCTGTGGCAATACCAAATTCAAGCCGACTCTTTATATAATCGTCTAACAATACATCCTTAAAGGATTTTTTAACGCCGGCCTGGGTTAAGGTTTTTTCAAGTTGTGCACGGGCTACCCAGCCAACTTTATTGGAATCAGTGTGAACTTTAAACCAGTCGGTTTTGCGTTTAGTTATCTGTATTTTTTTACCCCGTTCTTCAACATAAAAAACAGGGAAACCGCTGCCAGGGCCGGTATGAAGTTCAATATAAGCCTCTACAATGGTGACTTTTTGAAATTCATTCGCCGAATAAGCGTTACCTGAGCTAAGGAGTAATAATGTGAATAACAGGTGGCTAAAAATTGTATGAGTTTTCATTATGGTGTGATGGGGTTATTGATCCAGTTAAAGATAATGGTGTAGTTAGCATCATTCAGGGTGAAGATATCACCGCCGGCATGACTGCCAACACTGGAAAATATACCCGTTAATGGCTCAAGCAGTAGCTTGCTTTGTGCTGGGTCGACCAGGTTAGCAAAACCTTTGGCAGCATTAAAGTTACCCGCAAGTTTAAAGGTATCGCCGGCTGCATTCGGGAAAATGATAAACGAGCCACCGGAACCACCAGGGGTTGCATGGCAACCGCTTGAGGCGCAAGTTTTACCACCAATATTTAGATCAAAAATAGGATTGACCTGAGATTCAAACACCGATTGACTCAGTGTTTGAACGCCAGTGTTTTCCTTGTTTTCAACCTCTTTACAGCCTGTTAAGGCAAACAGGCTGTAAAGAGTTAAAGACAATGACAATACAGTGTAGCGAGGTATAGCTTGATACGACATAAGCTTTCACTTTTTATTATATTATATTTATGGTGTTATCCAGCTAGCAATAGCATTGTAATCCGCACTACCCGTTGCCATAACGGCAGCGCCACCTACTTGTGGATGTACTCCGCCATCCGTTGATGTAGGTTTGCTTAGCAATTTATTATTGGCCGCCGTTGAGGTATCCGTTACCATCGTGGTGGTAATATTTAAATCACCTTCGAGGTTGCCGGTTAACACAAAGCGGTTACGCCCAGTGAATGCCTGGTTGGCTGTGCCCGTAGTGCTATCGCCATCATTAAAGGCCTGGTGGCAGCCTGCACAGGCTCGCATTAGTATTGGATGTACTGTTGAGCTAAATACCGATGCGCTTAAACCACGAGCAGGGCTGCGTAATTCTTCCTGGTCTTGAATGCCATTGCTATTTGCATCTGCTTTAAACGCAGTATTGTAGTATTGGCCGCCTAAGTCAATCCATTCATTAATAACACGACGCTCAGAAGCATTGGTCATAAAGGAATGGTCAAGACTGATATTGGCGATGGATTCATCGGTGAGGACACCACCTTTTGTAATCTGACGGTTGCCGGATTTTAATTGCTCGTTGTAAAGAACCGCGACCAAAATACTGTTACGCGCACTTGCAACAGAAACATAAGAACGTTCTCTTTGTATTCTGACCTGGCCATCAGCCGCTATGGTCACGGTAGGTAAGCCACTGGCATCGAGTAGTGGGTCGCCCACCATCAGTTCGCTGTAGGACGTGAGGTAACCCGCACCACCAATGCCGCCGGTTAAGTCTAAACCGGCGGTGCGTTGAAAGACCGGATTGGTTTCATCATCCTGGGTGTTTTCGTTGTGGCAAGAGGTACATTGGTACGTATCACCACTAGTGAGGTTGACGCCGTCAACATTAAAATCTGCACCCGACCACGTTCTGTCTTTATCCCAAATAGCTTGAACATGTTCAGGGTAATTCACAACGCCATTGATCGGCGCAACCGGAGTCCCGGAATAATCAATATTAATCGCCGAGGTATTTTTACTCGGAGTGGCAGCGGTTTGTGCTGCGGTTGCCCAAACATCAGAAGGGTGTTTGATGTCGTCTTTTAATATTGGGTAGCTATTGGGGTATTTATTAAAACGTGTTTCGGCCATTGTTTCGCCTGCTTTACCGACAAGGTCATTGCCATTTGAATGGCTGCCTGCAATGGGGCTTGCATTGATAGCGCTACCACGGCGGGGTGAGTGGCAACCATTACAGGTTCGGGTTTCACCTGGGCGCGCTTGAATCCAGTTAGTATGATGCTGAAATGCGCGACCTTCAGCGTCTAAAATACTAATGGCGAGCGGGGTATCGGCTGGCACTTCAACCTTAAATGAGCCATCGGGTTCCACTTCGCTATAGCCCACAATTTGTTGCATTTCAAAATCGGTTTCGCCCATGTCATTTTGCCCCATACCGGCAGGGGTGGGAACGGCCTTGGTGATACGCACAAAGCGGGCAGGCCGGGTTTTGTAATTGGCACTACCCGAGGCGGTATTGTCAGGATCTTTCATTGCGGCGATATCGGCAACGGTTCGGCCATCGGGTGCGGTGGTTTGTGGAAT
>CAZDEC010000002.1:0-109362 GCA_964504295.1 uncultured Thioalkalispiraceae bacterium | reverse complement strand
ACAGCGATCAAGGCTGCCAATTTACCAGTGAAGACTTTACATGCGTGCTCAAGGAGAAGTGGACCCCAAAAATGACACAGTAGCATAAGTGATAAACCTGGGGTAATTTATACACCACAGGAGAGAATCATGAAACGAAAAAGACGTAATCATTTACCCGGGTTTAAAGCCAAAGTAGCACTGGCGGCAATCAGAGGAGATAAAACACTCGCAGAACTTGCCGAACAATTTGATGTGCACCAGAATCAAATCCAGACATGGAAAAACCAGTTACTGGATCAGGCTGACACCGTGTTTGGATGTAGCCAGGAGCAAAAGACATCGGATGAAGCTCACTTAAAAGATCTACATGCCAAAATTGGCGAGTTAGCATTGGAGAATGATTTTTTATCCAAAGCCTTCCTGAGCGCAAGACAAAGGTGAACCTGTAATCCCCCCGAAAAATAACAGGCTTGGATTCAACCGGTCACTGCAACAGCTTGATGTTCAATTTCTCTTTTTCTTATCGCGCGGTTACTATTTGTGATATTTCTTTTCATTTATTTTAATACAGTAACGTATACACTTTAATTATCTAGAATATTAAATTTGAGTAAGTAAGTATGAAATTACCCTACACTATCTCATAGTCGCATAAATGTAATATTTTTTGTAGGGATTAGTGCTTAGAAGAAAAGTAGTTTTAAGATGGTACCTGTGGGCGGACTCGAACCGCCACGCTATCACTAGCAATGGATTTTGAATCCATCGTGTATACCAATTTCACCACACAGGCATAAAACAATTGCATCTTACTTGTTGTGCTTAAGTTAAGCAAAAACATAAAACTTTATTCAACTTTATCCAGTATGACAGCTATTAAGTATAATAAAATCAATTGGATATGTAGGCGCGAGCATTTTTGAATCCGGCGCGTCTACCAGTTCCGCCACCGAGCCAACAAGCTGAGCATTATATGTAATCTTTGCATGCTTTGTAAAAGTAAATTCTGTAATATTCGCGTTTATGTCTAAACAACCTATAAATAATAAACAAAACACGTCGAACAGGCTTTGGCAGCGCAGTGATTTTACTTTTGAACTGCCTGCGGCCCTAATTGCCCAACAACCGGCGGCTGAACGGCAATCAAGCCGTTTACTGGTTGTTTCGCCGGCTGAGAAAAGTTTTGCAGATAAGCTTTTTACTGATTTTATTGATTACTTAAACCCCGATGATTTATTAATTATGAATGACACGCGGGTAATACCGGCACGCTTACTTGGCTGTAAAGACACTGGTGGTAAGGTTGAGGTATTGGTTGAGCGTGTACGGGACAATAAAACTGTGCTGGCGCACGTGCGTTCAAGTAAATCACCTAAAGCGGGTGCACAACTTTTTCTGGAAGAGTCTTTAAGCGCAACGGTGATGGGGCGAGAAGGTGATTTATTTTTACTGACATTTAATTTATCGGAAAATGAAACGGTTTTAGAGGCGCTGGACAAATTTGGCCATATCCCGTTACCACCTTATATAGAGCGCCAGGATAATATTGAAGATCGTGAACGTTATCAAACAGTTTATGCCAAAACCCCCGGCGCGGCCGCAGCACCCACGGCGGGTTTGCATTTTACCCATGATATTTTACAAAAACTTTCAGTAAAGGGTATTACAATTGCGAATGTCACCTTGCATGTCGGTGCTGGTACGTTCCAACCAGTGCGTGTAGATAATTTAAACGAACATAAAATGCATTCTGAATGGATAAGCATTGATAAATCTGTTGTAGAGCAAATTAACGAAACGAAAAAGAAGGCTGGCCGAGTGGTTGCCGTGGGAACCACCTCGGTACGCTGCCTGGAATCGGCCTTTGCCCATCATGGTGAGCTTAAAGCGTATACAGGTGAAACAGATATTTTTATCACGCCGGGTTTTAAATTTAAGGTCGTCGATGCCTTGCTGACAAATTTTCATTTGTCTGAATCCACTTTAATTATGCTGGTGAGCGCCTTTGCCGGTTATGAAACTACCATGGCGGCTTATCAACATGCGATAGAGCAGCGCTATCGATTTTTTAGCTATGGTGATGCGATGTTTGTAACCAACAATAATTGATTTTTTTACCGTATTCGTATTTTTTAAAAATTCTTTTCGTTGTGTCCTTTGTGTCCTTCGAGGTTAATTTGTTTTTAGTTTATAATACCCTTTTCAAAACGAGTCCCTAACATTGAAATTTAATCTACTCAACACCGATGGTGCAGCCCGCCGGGCGCAATTACAATTTAAGCGTGGCACTATCGAAACCCCCGTTTTTATGCCGGTGGGTACTTATGGCGCGGTCAAGGCAATGACCCCGGATGAACTTAAATCCATCGGTGCCGAAATTATATTAGGTAATACCTTTCATTTAATGTTGCGCCCTGGAACCGATGTGATTGAAGCACATGGTGACTTACATGGCTTTATGAATTGGGATAAACCCATTTTGACCGATTCAGGTGGTTTTCAGGTTTGGAGCCTCGGCGCGGGCAGTGAAAAGCGCGCGGCACAAGGCAGTCAATCTAAAGCGCCGAAAAGTAAAATGAAACCGGCCAAAATAACCGAGCAGGGGGTGCATTTTCAGTCGCCGGTAAACGGTAGCAAGATTTTTATGGGGCCGGAAGAATCCATGCAAATTCAGCATTCGCTGGGGGCCGATATTGTTATGATTTTTGACGAATGTACGCCGTATCCGGCAACGGTTGAGCAGGCGCAGCAATCAATGGAGTTATCCCTGCGCTGGGCAGAGCGCAGTAAAGTCGAGTTTGATAAATTAAAGGCAGCGGATTCCGCCTCTGGTTCAACACGTAACGAAGCCTTATTTGGTATTGTACAGGGTGGAATGTACCTTCCTTTGCGTCAGCATTCGGTTGAAGGGCTTAACAAAATTGGCTTCGATGGTTATGCCATTGGTGGTTTGTCGGTGGGCGAGCCAAAAGATGAAATGATGCATACTCTCGATAATCTAACCTCGTTGATGCCTGAGGATGCGCCGCGTTACTTAATGGGCGTTGGCACCCCGGAAGATTTAGTCGAATCGGTTCGCCGCGGGGTAGATATGTTCGATTGTGTAATGCCAACCCGAAATGCCCGAAATGGCTATTTATTCACCAGTACGGGCATGGTGAGAATTCGCAATGGTCAATATCAAATGGATACTCAACCACTGGATTCTGAGTGTGGCTGCTATACCTGTCAGAACTATAGCCGTTCTTATCTTCGTCATCTCGATAAAACAGGTGAAATCCTCGGTGCCAGGCTTAATACCATCCACAACCTGCATTATTACGTGCAGCTTATGGCAACAATGCGTGCTGCGTTGGAAAATGGCTCATTTAAAGATTTTCTTGCAGAATTTTACGCAAAACGACAAAAACCGGTGCCGTCTGTGGCATAATGCAGCGCATTATTTTCTTGTTGTTACTTTAAAGTAGGTCTTACATAAGTGCGCAACATACAACACATTAAATTTAAGGGGAAACCATGAGTTTTTTTATTTCAGAAGCTTTAGCAGAAGGGTCTCAAGCCGCCTCTCAACCGGGTGGTGAACAGTTTATTTTATTAATCGGTATGGTGGTATTGTTTTACTTTATATTGATTCGTCCACAACAAAAACGCGCCAAAGAACACAAAAAAATGGTGGCTGAAATTGGTAAGGGTGATGAAGTGATTACCAATGGCGGCGTATTAGGGAAGATTACCAACGTGGGTGAGCAATATTTAACACTGGAAATTGCCGAGAATGTTGAAATTAGACTTCAGGTGCATGCCGTTGGAACCGTTTTACCTAAAGGTTCAATAAAAGCTGCAAAAAAAGATTAATAACTATTTGTTAGCATCTAAATTCAAGAATCATTTTTTATAAGGAAAAAACTTAAGCATGCTGATATGCCTTAAGTAAGTCACACTATGATAAATAAATATGCGCTCTGGAAGAATGTTTTAATCTTATTAGTGATACTGATTGGTGCGCTGTATGCTTTGCCGAATATTTATGGCAGCGACCCCGCCGTTCAAATAACCGCAACCCGAACCGGTGTTGTTAATGCCGATTTGCTGGCAAGGGTTACGGGCAAATTAAAAACTTCTACGGTTAATTATACTAGCTTAAAAATTGATGATGATATTCTGGTTATTCGCTTTACCAATATTGAAGATCAATTAAAGGCAAGTGACGTATTGCGGGATTTTTTAGGTGATTCTTATTCAGTTGCACAAAATCTAATTACCGCTTCACCGCAATGGCTGTTAAATATTCATGCCATGCCTATGTATCTTGGTCTCGATTTACGTGGTGGTTTGCACTTTTTGATGGAAGTGGACATGGACACTGTTTTAAATCAGGCCTATGAAACATTCACCGGCGATGTGCGACGTGTTTTAAGACAGGATAAAATTCGCTACGCTTCGATTAAACAACTTAAAAATAGCATCGAAGTGAAATTTCGCGATAGCGAAACGCGAGATAAAGCTGAAGCACCGATTAGAAAAAATCTTGATGAACTGGCAATCGATACCAATGAACGTGATGGTGCTTACTATTTAACATTACGCATGAATAACGTGGCGCTGGTTGAACGTAAAAAATCGGCACTGAAAAAGAATATTACAACCTTACGTAATCGTGTAAATGAATTTGGTGTTTCAGAACCTGTTATTCAGCAACAAGGTGAAGACAGAATTGTTTTGCAATTACCTGGCGTACAATGTAGTTCCTGTGTAAAGAAAACCTTAAGCGCGGTCGCGTCACTGGAGTTCAGATTAGTCGATAGAAAGAACAGCGTCGAAGATGCATTAAAAGGTCATGTGCCGATTGGCTCGCGTCTTTACACCGACCGTCAAGGTCAGCCTTACCTGTTAAAAAAACGCGTTATTATCAATGGCCAGCATATTGGCAGTGCGGCATCGGGTATGGATCAGGAATCGGCAACACCGGCGGTATTTATTAATACTAACGGGGTAGGCTCCAAGCGGCTGGCGAATGTCACCAGAAAAAATATAGGCAAACCCATGGCGGTTGTTTTTATCGAGCAAAAACCCGTTGTGCGTGAAGTGAATGGCAAAGAAGTTGTTACCTATAAGAAAACCGAAGATGTTATAAACGTAGCAACCATTCAGGACGTATTAAGTAAGCGTTTTCAAATTACCGGCCTCGACTCACCTCAGGAAGCTCATGAGCTGGCATTGTTGATTCGTGCAGGTGCCTTAGTCGCGCCTATTCGGATTATCGAAGAACGTACCATTGGCCCAAGCCTGGGACAGGATAACATCAGCAAAGGAACCCTGTCGGTTGTTATTGGTCTGGTGCTGGTTATTGTCTTTATGCTGGTCTGGTATAAAGGTTTTGGTTTAGTTGCCAATATTGCATTGTCAGCCAACTTAATTTTAATTATCGCTATTTTATCCTTACTGCAAGCAACGCTTACCTTGCCTGGTATTGCCGGCATTGTATTAACCGTGGGTATGGCGGTTGATGCCAACGTGCTAATTTTCGAGCGGATACGTGAAGAGCTGCGCTTAGGTAATTCACCTCAAATGAGCATTCATGCAGGTTACGAAAAAGCATTATCAACCATTGCCGATGCAAACATCACCACACTTATCGCCGCCATTGTGTTATTTGTTTTTGGTACGGGTGCAATCAAAGGTTTTGCAATTACCTTATCAATAGGTATTTTAACCTCGATGTTTACCGCCATTATGGGAACACGTTCCATTATAAATTTATTTGTTAGTGGCAAAACAATTAAAACACTTTCAATTTAAAAAATTCTACTGCAAATTTAACAAGGGTTTAAAAAAATATAATGCAAATTTTTAAAAAGGCTACAAAATTTGATTTTATGGCAAAGCGTAAGCTAGCGATAATTTTTTCATCCCTTTTAGTTATTGGTTCATTCGTATCATTAATTGATAAAGGCTTAAATTTCGGTCTGGATTTTACCGGTGGTGCTTTATTAGAAGTGAATTATCCTCAGGCTGTCGATTTAGATGGTGTGCGTACTGCCCTGGAAAAAGCCGGTTACCCTAACGCAACGGTTCTGCATTATGGCAGTAGCCGTGATGTGCAAATTAGAATTGCACCCCCTAAAAAGAAGGCTACCGATGCTAATCAAACAGACTCAAGGAGTGTTAGCACAGCATCTATTGCTGATACCGCTTTAGAAGCATTAAAGAAAGTGGATAGTAATGTTGAAATGCGACGCCAGGAATTTGTTGGCCCACAAGTTGGTGATGAGCTGCGTGATGATGGTGGACTGGCTATGATTTATGCATTAGGCGCAATTTTAATTTATGTAATGTTGCGCTTTCAATGGCGTTTTGCGTTTGGCTCTATTATGGCCTTAATTCATGATGTCGTCATTACCTTAGGCATCTTTTCTATTTTTCAGCTTAATTTCGATTTAACCGTACTGGCAGCAGTACTGGCCATTATTGGTTATTCACTGAATGATACGATTGTCGTGTTTGATCGCATCCGTGAAAATTTTCGTAAGTTACGTAAAGATACGCCTACTCAGGTGGTTAACATTTCCCTTAACCAAACGCTTTCTCGTACAATGGTGACATCGGTGACCACATTATTAGTTGTGCTGGCTATGTATCTGGTGGGCGGTGAAATGATCCATGCTTTTTCAATCGCCTTGTTAATCGGTATAGTGGTTGGTACTTATTCCTCCATTTATGTTGCTAGCTCCGCTATTTTGAGTTTGAATGTTTCGCATGCGGACTTAATTCAGGTTGAGAAAGAAGGAGCGGATCAACAAAGCTTCGAATAACTTTACGAATAGCGAGAGGCCGGATTACGGCGTTGCAAAGCAAAAATATAATGCTCACTTACTCTGTGTAAGCTCCGCTTGTATTTTTGCTTTGCGCCTTGTACTCCGGCCTCTCCCTTTCCGAGGGAGTTACACAACTTTTCTCACTTGGAATTATCTGGAATTTAGTCTTAACAAATTATTCAATTAAAAAAGGCGCTGTTTGAAATAAACAGCGCCTTTTTTATGAAAGGTAAAAGTTTTAAATTACAAATATTTGTTAACTTCATCCAGTGGGTCTACATCGTTTGAGTTGGATGAAACAATACTGCATAAGGTTCTGGTTTTGCCATTGCATTGCGAGTTTTCTAAATCTTCGTTGACACTTTTTATAACGGTTTCTGCCCAGGTTACGGCAATTGCCCAGAGGATAATGCCTAAAGCTAAGGTACCCCAGCTGAAGCTATCCATCCCGGAGGGGCCACCTAAAAAAGCAAAAATGACGCTGCCAATACTGGCTAACCAGAAAACAAAGATAGGAGCGACACAACAACTTGCGCATCCATAACGGCATACCGCGAGAGGTGGTGTGATTAGAGCTAATAATTTTCGTTGCATGCTTTCCCCTAAAATCTCATTTTTGTAATGCTATAGTTATCATGCTTATTATATAAGGTCAACAAGCACTCAGACTGAAAATTTAATGAGGTTATAAGAAAACGTGTATAGAATAAATTAATTCTTTTTAAATCAAGCGATTAAAGTTTGTTCCTGGCGTTGTTCACGCTCAAGTAAAAAGCTGACGACATCTTTACTACGATGCAGAATAGGTGGATTGCTAATGGAATAAATATTGGTTATTTGCTTGTTCAGGTTATGGCTACTTGATTCAGGCGTTTCTATGGACAGTATTTTCACTGTTTCGGAGGCACACTGATACTGCGAGGCGTTTGAAACGTCTTCCAGGCCGTCCAGTACGTCACGCATAGCTATTTCCAGTGACTTTGAGCCGCGTTTAACCGTTAATTTATTTTTCCGCATAGTACCTAACTTCAATTATCCATCTTTGCTCAGGCTAAAAAGAGCTTGGTAATTGCTCTTCGTTTCAAGCCTATTAGCGTACGCAATGCTGGATTCTGAAGGGTAGGAATTAACTTTATTGGATAAATTTAGAAGGAAAAATCCCTGTATAATTATCTTTTAAAACAATAAGTTATGTTATTTTAAAAGTGTATTTACAGGTTTTCTGGGACGTGTTTTTTAATTTTTTGTAGCATCAATTTAAGGACTTTCGGGTTGCCTGTAACAATGCTGCCGTTTTCTAAAAAATTGGGCTCGCCACGGAGTCCACTGACCATGCCACCAGCTTCTTCGATTAATATAACGCCTGCGGCAATGTCCCAGATATTTAGGTCAAATTCCCAAAAGCCATCGAGTCGCCCGGCTGCGACATAAGCCAGGTCAAGTGCAGCAGAGCCTGCGCGGCGGATACCGGCTGTGCCAGGAATAAGATCTTTCATCATGCCGAAATAGTTATCGATGTATTGGTACTGGTCACGAGTGTAGGGAATACCGGTACCGAGCAGGGCACCATCAAGATTTTTTCTTGCCGTTACGCGGATACGTTTACCATTTAACTGTGCGCCATTGCCTCGCGCAGCGGTATAAAGTTCCTGGCTGAGCGGGTCGTATACTACGCCTACCTCTAAACGGCCTTTAATGCGTAGCGCAATGGAAACAGCAAATTGAGGTATACCATAGAGAAAGTTGGTAGTGCCATCGAGCGGGTCAATAATCCACTGGTAGTCATTGCCCACCTGTTTGCCGCTTTCTTCTGCAAGAAAGCTATGATCTGGGTAAGCTTTTTTAATGGTATTAATAATTTCTTCTTCAGCTTGTAAATCTATTTCCGAAACAAAGTCATTCTCTTTTTTAGTTTGAATTTTAAGCCGGTCAATTCGATCAACTGAACGAGCAATAATATCGCCAGCATTGCGAGCGGCTTTAATGGCGGTATTTAGCATAGGGTGCTGCATAGTAAAACCTTCAAATAAATGACGTAAACGTGTTCCTCGGCCAAATGAAATAGAACGAGGGCTGAATGAAAAAGAGAGTTTTGGAAAATAAAAGAAATTCCCTAACAGAAACACATTATAACATTGTTTTTTCAAAAGTGAGTTTTTTATAGATATGGTTATTATAGGTAGGCTTATGGCTCAACAGCGTTCTGGGGTATAATGCATTTTTAAAAACCTGATTTAAGTTTATGACTGTAAAAATTGATAATGTACGCATCGTGCTGGTGGAAACGAGCCACCCAGGTAACATTGGTGCAACGGCCAGAGCAATGAAGAACATGACGTTTTCAGATTTGGCGTTGGTCTCACCTAAAAATTATCCAGAGATTAAAGGCCAGGGCAAAGCCTATGCGCGTGCTTCGGGTGCAACCGATGTGCTTTATGCTGCGACTATATATAATAGTCTGGCTGAATCCATTGCCGATTGTGATTTGGTGATAGGTGCTAGCGCCCGTCTACGTGCCGTTACCTGGCCTGAGCTTAATCCGCGTGAAATGGCGGAGAAAATTTTTTCGGTTGAATCGGTGTCTAATGATAATACCCAAAAGAAAAGTGCTGGCGAAGTGCCTGTATTCAAGAAGGCAGCAATTGTTTTTGGACGTGAAGATGCCGGCTTAGATAATGATGAAATGGACTTATGTC
Organism: uncultured Thioalkalispiraceae bacterium; assembly: GCA_964504295.1. GTDB lineage: Bacteria > Pseudomonadota > Gammaproteobacteria > UBA6429 > Thiohalophilaceae > SZUA-37. The sequence continues at coordinate 99,869 of CAZDEC010000002.1, read as the reverse complement.
AGTTTCTGGTGCATATTCCGGCCAATGCTGATTACACTTCGCTTAATATTGCCGCTGCAGTACAAGTGCTTTGCTATGAAGTCTATATGACAGCCTTATTGAACCAGGGAACCATTGCAAAAGCGGAAAATGATCACCCCATGGCAACGTCTCAGGAAATTGAATATTTTTATCAACATTTAGAAGATACTCTGGTTCAAATAAATTTCCTAAACCCGTCAAACCCAATGCAACTAATGCGACGTTTAAGAAAATTATTTAACCGTAGTGGCCTGGATAAAATTGAAGTTAATATTTTGCGTGGTATATTAACAGCAGTTTCCCGTAGTTTGACTAAAAGCGACTAACAAGAATGTTTACTTTAATAAAAAAAGATATCCAATGTGTATTTGAACGTGACCCGGCTGCACGTAATATATTTGAGGTGATTACTTCTTATTCGGGCGTTCATGCGATGATATTTCACCGAATAAATCACCAGCTCTGGCTTTTTGGCTTAAAATGGCCTGCACGTTTTTTTGCCCACTTGGCACGTTGGTTAACGGGTGTCGAAATTCATCCTGCGGCCGAAATTGGTGAACGATTTTTTATTGACCATGGTATGGGTGTGGTAATTGGTGAAACGGCCGTGATTGGAAACGATTGTACTTTGTACCATGGCGTGACCCTTGGTGGCACATCCTGGAAAAAAGGTAAGCGCCACCCGACACTGGGCGATAATGTAGTGGTGGGCGCGGGTGCCAAAGTGCTTGGGCCGATTGAGCTTGGCGATGGGGTGAGGGTTGGCTCAAACGCGGTGGTTGTTAAAGATGTGGCAAATAATTTAACGGTTGTTGGCATTCCCGGGCGAATCGTTGCGCAGGCATCGGAACCAAAAGAAGAAGATTGCGAACGTAAAAAGTTTGCGCAAAAAATTGGCTTTGATGCTTACGGAATGCACAATGATATGCCCGACCCTGTGGTAAATGCCATTGATGCCATGCTTGATCATATACAGGCTATGGATAACCATATGCAGCAAATGTGTACTGCAATCAAGACATTAGGCGCAGAAATTGATTATGCCGAGCTACCTGATTTAGGCCCATGCAATGTCGGGCAGTCAGATGGTGAGAAGAATGGTGAAACAGAGATTTCCAAAAAAGGTAGTGAGTAAATAACCTGAATTCGGGATAATATTAGAGAGTACTTATGCTATGGTTAGGAAGAGGGTCTTGCTAAGGGGAGAAAGTTAAAAAAATACTTGACTAAATTACTGGGTCTTGTACACTTCGTATATCAGAAAGCACTAATGATACGCCGATTTCCGGCGTAGGACAAGGTAGGTATTCCATGCGATTAACAACAAAAGGCCGTTACGCTGTAACTGCAATGCTCGATTTAGCTCTTCACTATGATAACGGCCCGATTACCCTTGCTGATATCTCAAAACGTCAGGGAATATCCCTTTCTTATCTGGAACAACTTTTTTCCAAGCTGCGTAAAAACGAATTAGTGGACAGTACACGTGGACCAGGTGGTGGTTACCGTTTAAGCCGTGATGCACACGAAATAGCAGTGGCTCAAGTTATAACAGCGGTTGACGAAAAAGTAGAATCAACCCGTTGTGGTGGTCTTTCAAATTGTCATGATGGCCATCCTTGTTTAACACATGAACTCTGGACCGAGTTAAGCGCGCAAATTTATGGCTTCTTAATGGGCATTAGTCTTGGCCAACTAGTTGAACGCCAGACGGTGCAGGAAGTGGCTTTAGCACTGGAAAACAAGCCTGATAGTGATGCTAGTGAGCAACAAAAGACGACAGTCGCTGAAATTGTTTCGGCTTCGAATTAAATAATAAGGTCTGGCAATATATGAAAACCCCCATTTATTTTGACTATTCTGCAACAACACCTGTCGACAAACGTGTTGCAAAAGCAATGTGTGACTGTTTAACATTAGATGGTAACTTTGGTAACCCGGCATCTCGTTCACATCCATTTGGTTGGGCTGCTGACGAAGCAGTTGAGCAAGCACGTAAAGATGTGGCTGCATTAATCAATGCTAATCCAAAAGAAATTGTCTGGACGTCGGGCGCGACCGAATCAGATAACCTAGCGATAAAAGGTGTGGCGCATTTCTACCATAAGAAAGGCAAGCACATCATTACAATGAAAACTGAGCATAAGGCGGTTTTAGATACCTGCCGTCAGTTGGAGCGCGAAGGTTATGAGGTGACTTATCTAGATCCTCAAACAAATGGTTTAGTTGATATGGATCAACTAAAAGCTGCGATACGTGACGATACAATTCTTATTTCCATTATGCATGTTAACAACGAAATTGGTGTTATCAACGATATTACCGCGATTGGTGAAATGACCCGTGAACGCGGCATTATTTTTCATGTTGATGCGGCACAAAGTTGTGGCAAAGTTGAAATTGATATGGACACAATGAAAGTTGATTTGATGTCGATGTCAGCACATAAAATTTACGGCCCGAAAGGGGTGGGTGCTTTATATGTACGTCGTAAACCGCGTATTCGCGTTGAAGCGCAAATGCATGGTGGTGGGCATGAACGTGGTATGCGTTCTGGGACATTAGCGACACATCAATTAGTGGGTATGGGTGAAGCTTTCCGTATCGCTAAAGCAGAAATGCAACAAGATAACGAACGTATTGCCGCCTTGCGCAATCGTTTATTCGAAGGTTTAAAAGGTATAGAAGAAACTTACGTTAATGGAGACAAAGAACAGCGTGTACCGCATAATGTAAACATTAGTTTTAATTATGTCGAAGGCGAGTCATTAATGATGGCGTTAAAAGATTTGGCCGTTTCGTCTGGCTCAGCCTGTACATCATCAAGTTTAGAACCGTCCTACGTGTTACGTGCAATTGGTCGAAATGATGAACTGGCACATAGCTCAATTCGTTTTACGCTTGGTCGTTTTACGACGGAAGAAGAAATTGATTTTGCGATTGAAAAAATAATCGAAAACATTACTAAATTACGCGAGCTATCACCTTTATGGGAAATGTATAAAGATGGTATTGATATCAGCGCGATTAAATGGGCTGCCCATTAATTAAGCAAACGTAGTTATACTTTAAAGAATTCTGCAGGAGAGATTATCATGGCATACGGCGAAAAAGTTATAGATCATTACGAAAATCCACGTAACGTTGGCGTTATGGACAAAGATGAAAGTGATGTTGGTACGGGTATGGTCGGTGCACCTGCATGTGGTGATGTGATGCGTTTACAAATTAAAGTTGGTTCAGACGGCGTTATTGAAGATGCTAAATTTAAAACATACGGCTGTGGTTCTGCAATTGCATCAAGCTCATTATTAACTGAATGGGTTAAAGGCAAAACCCTGGAAGAAGCTGCGCAAATTAAAAATTCAGAAATTGCCGAAGAACTTGAATTACCACCTGTTAAAGTACATTGCTCAGTACTTGCTGAAGATGCGATTAAAGCCGCTGTAGAAGATTACAAATCGAAACAAACTAATTAGAAGACTTCGCCATGAGTGTAACTTTAACTGAAAAAGCTGCTGAGCATGTCAAAGCTTTTATTAAAAATCGGGGTAAAGGTGTTGCTTTACGTTTAGGTGTAAAAACCACGGGTTGTTCGGGTATGGCCTATGTTATGGAATTTGCCGATTCCATTGAAGATAGTGATGAAGTTTTTGAATCGAATGGCGTGAAGGTTATTGTTGATAAAAAGAGTTTAATCTATCTTGCCGGAACAGAACTTGATTATGCCAAAGAAGGTTTAAATGAAGGTTTCCAGTTTAACAACCCAAATGTAAAAGACAGTTGTGGTTGTGGAGAAAGCTTTACTGTTTAGCTTATTCTTGCAAGTATTTAGTTACGAGTAAAACGCGGCAAACTGCAAAGTAATCTTTTCTAAATTAACACTAAAGGTTTAAAATGGTATCTTCCATCGGTAATTCAATGGAAAGCGTAAGCTTAACCCAAAATTATTTCCAGCTGTTTTCTATACCTGTTTCATTTGATATTGATTTAAAATCACTCTCTGAAAAATTCCGTAATTTACAACAAGTTGTTCATCCTGATCGTTTTGCTAATGCCTCCGATCAGGAAAAAAGATTTTCTGTGCAAAAAGCTTCTTTAATCAATGAAGCGTATCAAGTATTAAAATCTCCACAGCGACGCGCACGTTACATCATCGAACTTCAAGGTATTGTTTTTGATGACCAGGCCAACCCGATTATGGCGCCTATGTTTTTAATGCAGCAAATGGAATTACGTGAAGCGTTGGCCGATGTTAAGTCAAAACAAGACCCGGAAGCAGCACTTGAAAAGATACTCACAGAGTTAAAGTTGGGTAAAGCGAATATTTTGCTTGGTCTGGCAGAACAATTAAATAGCCCTGAAAATGCTAACCTGGAAAAAGCCAGCCAATTAATGCACGAATTACAGTTTTTAGATAAATTACAGTCTGAATCGGAAGTTATTGAAGAAGAGTTAATGGATAGTTTGTAGTAAAATATCCTTTTACGTCATTGCGAGCGTAGCGTGGCAATCTTCTTGATGTGTAGTAAGTTCTTTCAGGATTCCCGTGCAGCTATAGGTTCACAATGGTCACGATTTTTATTTTCTCATTTTAATGTGTAAATACTATTTCTTATGGCACTAATACAAATAAGCGAACCAGGGCAAGCAACAAAACCGCATGAGCGTAAGCTCGCAGTCGGCATCGATCTTGGCACAACTAATTCCTTAGTTGCATCGGTAAGAAGCGGCCAGGCTGCTATTTTAGCCGATAGCAATGGTGAAGACTTGCTGCCATCTATTGTGCACTACGCGCAAGATGGCGGTGTAAAGGTTGGTGCAGATGCAAAAGCATTTAAAATCAGCGAACCCCTTAATACCATTAGCTCGGTTAAACGTTACATGGGACGTAGTCTGGACGATATTAAGTCTAAAGAAACTCAACTGCATTATCATTTTGCCAAATCAGATTCATCAGTTCCGCTTATACAAACAGAATCGGTTGCGGTAAGTGCCATTGAAGTTTCTGCTGAAATTTTGAAAACCTTAAAAGTACGAGCCGAATTAACCTTGGGAGACAAGTTAATTGGTGCTGTTATTACCGTACCTGCTTATTTTGATGACGCACAACGTCAGGCCACAAAAGATGCCGCTAAACTTGCAGGCTTAAATATTTTACGTTTATTAAATGAGCCAACCGCCGCTGCAGTTGCCTATGGTTTAGATAAAGCTTCTGATGGTGTTATTGCTGTTTATGATTTAGGCGGCGGTACTTTCGATATCTCTATTCTAAGAGTTACCAAAGGAGTGTTTGAAGTATTAGCAACGGCAGGTGATACCGCTTTAGGTGGTGATGATTTTGACCATGCTATCGCTGAGTGGGTTTTGGAAGAATTAGATTTAACAAGCAATGCCGATAAATCATTTACAAATCAGGTGCTTCATGCGGCTTGTGTTGCAAAACAAACCTTAACGAAAGAGCAAACCACTACGATTGAACTTGATAATAATGGCACGGCTTTATCTATAGAATTAAGCCGGGAACAATTAAATACTTTAATTGATCCACTAATAAAGAAAACACTTATGCCTTGTCGGCGAGCCTTGCGTGATGCCGATGTGGAATTAGAAGAAATAAACGCCGTTGTAATGGTCGGTGGTTCAACCCGTGTATTACGTGTGCGCGACAAAGTCGGCGAACACTTTCAGCAAACCCCCATGGTGGATATCAATCCCGATACGGTTGTGGCTATTGGTGCCGCCATACAAGCCGACGTACTGGTGGGCAATAAACCGGGTGAAGATTTATTATTGCTCGACGTAGTGCCTTTATCGCTTGGTTTAGAAACTATGGGCGACCTAGTCGAAAAAATTATCCCACGCAATACTACTATTCCGGTTACACGCGCACAGGAATTTACAACCTATAAAGATGGCCAAACGGCTATGTCGATGCACGTAGTGCAAGGTGAACGTGAACTGGTTTCAGATTGTCGTTCGTTAGCTAAGTTTTCGTTAAAAGGTATTCCACCGTTAGTGGCAGGCTCTGCGCGTATCCGAGTAACGTTTGAAGTAGATGCCGATGGTTTACTACATGTATCAGCCAGAGAAGAAACAACCGGAATAGAAAGTGGCATAGAAGTAAAACCATCCTATGGTTTAAGTGACAATGAAATTGAAAAAATGTTACTAGACTCAATGGAACATGCAGAAGAAGATGTTGCTGCGAGAATGTTGCATGAGCAACAAGTTGAAGCAAACAGAGTAATAGAAGCACTTGCCTCAGCATTGGAAGATGATGGTAATATTTTATCGGCTGATGAACGCAAAGCCATCGATCTTGCTGCCAAAAAATTAATTGAAGTGGTAACCGGTACAGACGAGCGTGCGATTAAAAACGCAATGCAAGCACTCGATAAAGTAGCCGAAGTATTTGTATCAAGACGAATGGATTCAAATATTAAAAAAGCCATGGCAGGGCATAATGTAGATGAATTTGAAGCTTAACGACTCCCTACGTCGTTGCGAGCTATAGCGAAGCAATCTGGTTTTTGTATTTGATAAATATTAATAGATTATACTCAGGATTAAAAATGACAAAGTTAATTTTTTTACCCCATGAAGAAATGTGTCCCGAAGGCGCCATGTTTGATGTTGAACCCGGTATCACTATTTGCGATGCAGCATTAGCGAACGGAATTGAAATAGAACATGCCTGTGAAAAGTCCTGCGCTTGTACTACCTGCCATGTTTATATTCGTGAAGGCTTTAATGCATTGGAAGAATCAACCGAATTAGAAGATGACCTACTCGATAAAGCATGGGGTTTAGATCCCGACTCACGTTTAAGTTGTCAGGCTGTGGTAGGTGATACCGATTTGGTGATTGAAATACCAAAATACACTATCAATATGGTTTCTGAAAATCACTAACTTAATGATTTATAATGTTTTATGCATAAAAAATCCTGCTTTTGAGTAGGGTTTTTTATATTTGAAAATAGGTTAACCAGTTTAGGTGATAGTTGATTATAAAATAACCATATATAATTTACCTACTTAACTTATATATTGATTTCAGGAGTGGTGATGAAACGTTTATTGGCGGGACTTTTTTTATTATGTTTAGTTACAGGTGTAAATGCTGCGGTATATGATTGGTCATATGTGTTTGGGACAACCTCAGGTGCAAAACTTTATGGGTCATTTGAAGGAACAGCAAGCGGTGATATAGTATCTAATATCACAAATATTCAAATGGTTACTACGCCCCTTGGGTTGCCAACTATGGAACATTGACGGGTGCCTATTGTCCTTCACCATGTACTGCATTGTTCAGCGGTAATTCTATGAATTTTTATTTCGATGTTGGAGCGGGTATGTTCAATTTAGGTATTACCGGTACCCAAGTGAATGCCAGCGCATATATAATGCCGAGCACACAGTACTTGAACGAAACCCCGAATGGTAACCTTGTTGGATGGAGTCTAAATGAGCGTACAGCGATGCCACCAGGCTCGGCAGTACCCGAAATGTCATCAATATCTCTTCTTGCTTTCGGCTTATTAGGCTTATTCGGAGTAGCAAGAAGAAAAATTTAGTATTCAATAGAATATAATAATATTAAATCCCGCCGTTGTGCGGGATTTTTTTATGTCATTTATAAATTTCCCGATAAATTGAGGCATTTTCTTTCCAAACGTAAAGAAGGTTAACCCATTGAGTTAATTATTAACCCGTTTGGGTGATGCTGATATATTTTGCATGGGGTACTATTATCCCGGATAGAATAAAAATAAGAGGTGGGTTATGAAAAGTTTGTTAGCAGGTTTAGTTTTAGTGAGTTTTATTTTTAATGCGAACGCAGCATTTACACGTATTGCAGGCAATAATTTTGCGACCGATGATGCAACGGGGCTGGATTGGCTGGCATTATCTGAAACACGAAATCAAATCTACAATAATGCAGAATCGCTTTATACCGGCTGGCGCTATGCAACGAATTCTGAAGTAACTACTATGTTTACAACACTATTTCCGGGTTACGCTTCTGAAAATTCTTATGGATATTCATATACGTACGCAACTATTATCGATGAAGTTGCTACTTTTCAATCGCTTTTTGGTTTTTCAGGGCTGACAGGAACATACGTATCGTATGGGTTTTATCTTGATGAGAGTAATATACTTCGGATGCTCGGTGCTACCTCCTCGAATTCAAATGAAATTGTGTATGGGACTAACTTTTTTAACGATCTGACCGCCAACCTGACTACTCCGAATAGCGTTGCGGGTACGTATATGGTTCGAACAACAGTACCTGTTTCTGGATCGACACCCGTTTCTGAATCGGCTTCACTCTACTTGTTAGCTTTTGGACTTTTAGGCTTGCTTACTGTGGCCAGGCGAAAGACTTAATCTTTGACTAATTGTAATTATATAGACAAAAAAAATCCCGCTCTTTAAGCGGGATTTTTTTTGTCCTTGAGTTAATGAATTCTTAATATTTATATATTAAATTGTGAATGGGGTAGCAGTAAAGTCATTCTTTACTAGCTTTACTAGCTGTAAAATAAAGCCATACAAAACCTGATACTCCCGCAATAACCGAAGCAAGTAAAATACCTGTTTTAGCCATCAGTAAATCCTCTGCAGAATGTGCAAAACCTAATTCAGCAATAAAGATAGACATAGTAAAGCCAATGCCACCCATAAGGGCAACGCCTATAATGTGTTTAAAGTTCACGCCTTTGGGGTATGAGGTTAAGCCAAATTGTATAGCAAGCCAGGAAAAACCGGCGATGCCGATGAGCTTACCAAAAACCAGACCCGCGGCAATACCCATTGATACTGGGTGGGTAACAATACTGCTAAAAGAATTCCAGTCGATAGGAATGCCTGCATTAGCCAAAGAAAAAACAGGAATAATAATATAAGCCGAAGGCAGGTGCATGGTACGTTCTATTACTTGTGCCGGTGCTTGAACAAGGTGCACGCCTTCCTCTAATGCGCGAACTCGCGAACGTAGTTCATCATTTTTAACAATGTTTTCTTCTTTCTGGTAACTGAGTTTAATTTTTTCAACCATGTCATTGATATGTTCCAGGAAGTGTGCGGGGTTGTATTTAGGCCGCATGGGAATAGTAAAAGCCAGAAAGATGCCGGCGAGCGTTGCATGCACACCACTTTTTAACATCGCTATCCACAGTATGATGCCTAATAATACATATGGTAAAGGGCGGCGAATTCCGCCCATATTTAATGAAACTAAAAGTATTAACATCGCAGCGGCAGTTGCCAAAGCCGGTATGTTGATTGTTTCCGTATAAAATATAGCTATAACCAGAACGGCGCCTAAGTCATCGACAATCGCAAGAGCGACTAAAAAAGTAAGAAGGTTTTTAGGGATACGATTGCCAAGCAAGGCTAAAGTACCTAGCGCAAATGCAATATCAGTTGCCATTGGAATACCCCAGCCATTAAAGGTATCTCCCTCAGGATTAAAACCAAGGTAAATAAGAACAGGGACTAGCATTCCACCCACTGCGGCAACGATAGGTAAAATTGCCTGTTTGGGATCAGCCAGTTCACCAACAAGAATTTCTCGTTTAAGTTCCAGGCCGATAACAAAAAAGAACATTGCCATTAAGCCATCGTTGATCCAGTGATGGATTGATTTGGATAATTCAAAGCCGGGTACACCAATAGTGAATTTTAATTTTAATATTTCATAATAAACTTCGCTCCACTGGCTGTTGGCAATGTAGAGTGCTATAACGGCACATAGCATCAGTAAAATACCACTGGTAGTTTGACGATGAATAAAATCTTCGAGTGGTGTTAATACTTTATCAAATGCTTTTTCCCAGGGGGCAATATATTCTTTCTTGGTTTTCATAATCACTGGTTTTTCTCTAACGTTATTTCATTATTTGTTTCGACATGGTTTGCAAATCCAACACCGGCTTCAGTGTAAATATTATATACAGCTGTTGCACCGGCATTCTCTAATTGTGTGACTTCATCTTGAAATCTTGCCGTGGCCACAATACAACCTGTGAATGATATTCTATTTAGTTGTTGCAGCGCAGCTAAATTTGCTTGTATGTTTGGTAACGCTAACATAACAAGCTTAATGCTGTGATCTTTTTCAATCTTTTCCCAAAAGTCGGCATCACTTGGGTCTCCATGCAAAACCTGGCGACCTTTCTGTTGGTGTATCTTAACTCGATAGGAATCAAAATCAATTCCAACGACGGTTTCACCATGTCGTTCTCGCATTTTGTCATAAGCGCCACTGCCGACTCGTCCCATACCAAAGATGGCAATGGTTGAACCGAGCGTGTCTAACAACATGTCATCAGGTAGTCTTTCTTTGCGTTGAAATTTAATCCAGAATTCTCTAAATTGGCTATAAAGTTTGTCATCAATATTATTAAACGGCGCGGCAATAATAAACGAAAATGAAAGGGCAATTGCAATAACGACTAGCCATTCCGTTCCCATCCAGCCATTGGTAACACTGATAGCGGCAACGATTAAACCAAACTCACTATAGTTGGTGAGATTTAAGCTAGCGAGTAATGATGTTCTTGAGCGTAATTTGAATAGAGTCATCAGGATAAAGAATAATGCACCTTTAAAAAAGATAAAGAGTACAAGCAGAATTCCAATAATAAATACTTCGGGTGATAGCTGCCCGGACATGCCAATACTAAGGAAAAAGCCCACCAGGAATAAATCTTTAAGGCCCAACATCGATTTGGCCATTTCTGTTGATTTGGAATGGGTTGAAATTAAAACACCCATGACAAGAGCGCCTAAGTCATCCTTTACGCCAACCATTTCAAATAATTCTGCGCCACCTAATGCTAGCACTAGGCCATATAAAATTAATAGTTCACCGTGCCCCGTTTTTTGTAACAGGCGATGGAGTAAGGGGCGTAATGGAATAAGTAAAAATAACAGCAGCGCCCACATTGACGGTACTTTGCCAGCAGATACGGCTAGAAAAATAACCGCCGCCAGATCCTGCATGACTAAAATACCAATAGCAATGCGGCCGTGTAGCGAATTTATCTCACCCTTGTCTTCCAGAGTTTTTACCACAAATACAGTACTGGAAAAGCTTAATGCAAAAGCCAGGGCTAGAGACATTTTAAGGTCTAATTCTGAGAACAGTGGCGCACTTAGTAAGGCTAAGCCAAAAATGAGTGCACCGAAAACGATAACAATGATCGAGCTATGTAATACCATAACTGACCAGACCTGAGGCCTTATCAGTACCTTCAGGTTTAGCTTGAGGCCAACCGTAAAGAGCAGCAAGGTAATACCCAGGTCGGAAAGTTTCTGCAAAGTTTCGCCACTTGCCACACCTAGATAATTAAGCAGAAAACCGGCTGCGAGAAAACCAACCAGTGGTGGCAAACTAATAAGTCTTGCGAGAAAGCCAAGTATAAAAGCCAGAGTAATCCAGGTTACATCACCAAGGGCTATCGCAACCCATTCAAAATCCATAACTAACATGCCCTATACAATTCATAACTGAAATATACATAATAACGAACAGGATGTATTTAGATTTAGTCTTCAAAACAGGGTTGTAGATATATTAAAGCGTGGCAAGGCTTTATTGTTTAAATTTAAGGTCTGGAGGACTTTCAATCTGCTGAACTTGTGCAATTTGGCCTTAAAATCTTTTTATCTAATAATAATCTTTTAAAATCAATAGGTTGATTGATTACCTTGGCGTGTGAAAATTGCCTAATGAGCAGAAATGGGTTAACCCGTTTGGGTGATGGTTGTATAAGAAGTAACCAGTTATAGTTATCCCTACATAACGAGTATTAATTTTTTAGGAGTGTTAAATGAGAAGTTTATTAGTTGGTCTTCTGTTTTTTGGTGTTGTTTTTAGTGCCAATGCTGTTTATACCGTGAATTCGACGGGAACCATTATTACAGACAACAGTGCCGGTGGTCTGGAGTGGCTTGCGTTGACGGAAACAAGAGGTCTGGCTTTTAACGATGCGTTAACAGGTCGGACGGGTTGGCGCTATGCAACCTATGCTGACATGACTAGATTATTTAATGACTATTTTTCAACTGTACCCTTTAACCAATTTAATTACTATAGTGGCAGTGATGCATTGATTACTGCGACAGTTCAAGAGTTCCAAAGTGACTTTGGGATTACCACTGTTTTTAATCAGGCTACTTATTCTTGGGGCTGGTATCTCTCAGAGAGCCAAAGCTTTCCATACCCGGTGGGTAATGCTGGTGTATCTATTACCCCTTCTCTTACGCAAATTATAGGTCAGCTTGACGTAGGTAATTATAGCCAGGACACCACACAAAGCACTTATAACGGAACATTCCTGGTTCGTGATGCTGTTTCTTCTGTACCAGAGTCTGCTTCTATTTTCCTACTAGCTTTCGGCTTATTGAGTTTATTGGGGTTTGCAAAACAAAAGAGTTAAGTTTTATCTTCCACTAAAAACCGCTGTTAATTTTCATTGATAGCGGTTTTTTTTGCCTTTTTACTGGAGCTTAAGGACCGCATATAACATTCTGTAACTGTTTGAAAGTAATGCTATAATCAGTCTAAATTACAAACTGACAGTGAGACAGGATAATGCCCCTAAAATGGACTGATACACTCGATATAGCCATTGAACTCGACGAGAAACACCCCGATATTGACCCCAAAGTGATTCGTTTTACTGATTTACACGAATGGGTGCTTGCTTTAGATAATTTTAAGGACGATCCTGAGCGTTCTGGCGAAAAAATCCTCGAAGCAATTCAAATGGCCTGGATAGACGAAAAAGACTAAATTCCTGCCTGTTTAGCTAATAAAACAACGGTTTAGTTGGCTAGATCCTGCCTAAAAGGTTAAAATTGGCGCCGTTTTGTGTGGATTTGAACCATCCTTACATCGCTGTAGCTTCTTTGCTCTAATTGCTTCTGGTGCCTGGAATTGAGCAATGAAAAGTGCGTAAATATTTATTGCTACGTATAAGCGAAAAAACCATTCGTTTTGTTGAACGGACGTGGTTTTTAAGGTTCTATTCCAGGCATGTTATATAATGGTACGATTTGAGGCGTGAATTAGTTTGTCAGAACAAGTTATTAATCTATTAAATTTTGATCGCCAAGCGATGACAGATTTTTTTGTCGAGCTAGGTGAGAAACCATTTCGTGCCACCCAAATGCTTAAGTGGATTTATCAGTTTGGTGTGAGCGACTTTGATGAGATGACAAACTTAAGTAAAGCCATGCGCGAAAAGTTAAGTTCTATTGCCAAGATAAGCGTGCCCGATATTATAGAACAGCAAGAATCAGATGATGGCACCATTAAATGGCTCTTTAGTTTAGAAAATGGCAATGCGATAGAAACCGTTTTTATTCCAGAAAATGATCGTGGTACCTTATGTGTGTCATCACAAATTGGTTGTGCTTTAGAATGCAGTTTTTGTTCAACGGCACAGCAGGGTTTTAATCGTAACTTAAGTACCGCCGAAATTATTGGCCAGGTCTGGGCTGCTAATCAGGCCATGAAGGTGATGCCGCGTAATCAACGTGTTATTAGTAACGTGGTGATGATGGGCATGGGTGAGCCGTTACTTAACTTTAATAATGTGGTGGCCGCCATGAACCTGATGATGGATGACAATGCCTATGGTTTGTCAAAGCGACGCGTTACCATCAGCACATCGGGTATTGTGCCAGCATTAGAACGCTTAAAGGCAGTAAGCGATGTTGCCCTGGCTGTATCATTGCATGCAACCAACGATGAACTACGCAATGAACTGGTACCCATTAATAAGAAATACCCAATTAAACAATTACTCAATGCCTGTAAGTTTTATCTGGAAGGCGAGCACAAGCGTAAAGTAACATTTGAATATGTGATGTTAGATGGTATAAATGATCAGCCTCAACATGCAAAAGAATTAGCTGCTTTAATAAAAGATATTCCATCTAAAGTAAATTTAATTCCGTTTAATCCTTTCCCTAATTCAAATTATAAATGTTCGTCGAATAATGCCATTGATCGATTCCGTACTATTTTAATGAAGTCAGGTATTATTGCCACCACACGCAAAACGCGTGGTGATGATATAGATGCCGCTTGCGGGCAACTTGCCGGAAAGGTAATGGATAAAACCAAAAGACGTTTTCGTCGAGATAGTGTAAAAGTTGAGAGTATCAATTTGAATCGTGAAAAGAACATTCAAGATAACACCGGGAGAATGCATTAATGCTTCGGCTAAGTTTATTAATGGTTTGTTTGTTTGCAGTGGCAAGCTGCACCACAGTAAAGATTAAAAATGCCGAAAAGGCTTCGATGCTAAATGCTGACTTAGGTCTGGCATACCTTATGAAAGGTCGAAATGACCAGGCACTGGAAAAATTGAATAAAGCTATTCTGCTTAATCCGGATAATGCTCGTGCTTATTTATATACGGCAGAATTATATTGGCGTATCGATCAAACAGAACTCGCTATTGAGTTTTTCAAACGTGCAATAGAAACCGATCCGGATGATTCATCTATTAGTAATAATTATGGCGCTTTTTTATGCGCACACAATAAATACGGTGAGGCATTTGAGTATTTTCAGGATGCACTCAAAAACCCGGTGTATAAAGATCGGGCTAAGGTATTTGAAAATATTGGAATATGTTCTGAAGAACAGGGCAACTTAAAAGTAGCACGTAAAAACTATATTCGGGCAATACAACTCAAGCCCAGCTTAAAAACATCATTGTTAGCAGTAGCGCAACTGGATTTTGATTCACAAAATATTCAGTCAGCGGCTAAATATCTTAGGTTCCATAATGGTGTTGCTAAAGATTCGGCACGAAGTTTATGGTTGGGTATTTTAATTGCAAAAAAAAATCGAAATAAGAAAGTAATTGCTGGTTTATCTTGGTCACTTGAACGGAAGTTTCCTAAATCAAAGGAAGCTAAATTACTTAAAAGATTAAAAGAGTCCGGGGGCTTGTAATGACGGACACGGAATCATCTGCGACTGACGTGGTTCATGATATAGATGATTCTATTGATTGCTCACTTGCTGGTATTAAATTAAAGAATCAGCGAGAGGAGCTTAAGATGACGATTGATGAAGTTGCGTCAAAGTTAAATCTTGATGTTTGCTATATTCAGGCTATTGAAACGAATGATTTTACAAATATTTCAAGTACTTCATATGTGTATGGATATATACGTAGTTATGCAAAATTGTTAAAGCTACCAGAACAGGAAATGCTGGATTTATATCAGTACGATAAAAATGAAACAACGAAACTGTTACCCGATTATATGGGGCAACGAAAAATATATGCCGGCGCAGTAAAAAGTAATACAGGATGGTGGCTATTTTTCGTCATTATTGTCGGTATACTTTTTTTGAGTTGGTGGCTAGTAAGTCCGTAATTTAAAAATTACTGAAATAGAAAAATATAAAATTAGATAGTAGTAGAGATTTTTAACGTGTCAAAAATACTTCAGGCAATTAGAGGAATGAATGATTTACTGCCAGCAGATGCAGCTGCATGGCAATTTGTTGAGTCATCATTTAGAAACTTAATGGCTCAATATGCATATAGCGAAATTCGTATGCCGATTGTTGAAAAAACAGAGCTTTTCAAACGCTCCATAGGTGAAGTAACCGATATTGTTGAAAAGGAAATGTACACCTTTGATGACCGCAATGGCGATAGTTTAACGTTGCGTCCCGAAGGTACAGCGTGTTGTGCACGAGCCTGCCTGCAAAATGGTTTATTGCATAATCAACAGCAACGTTTGTGGTATATGGGGCCGATGTTTCGCCATGAACGTCCTCAAAAAGGTCGTTATAGGCAGTTTCATCAAATGGGTGTAGAAACATTTGGTATGGCTGGGCCGGATATCGATGTTGAATTAATAGCAATGATTGCCCGCTTCTGGAAAGTGCTCGGTATACAAGATAATGTAGTTTTGGAAATTAATTCATTAGGAACTAACGAGTCCCGTACGGCTTACAAAGCCATCCTTGTTGACTATTTAATGCAGCATAAATCGTCTTTAGATGAAGACAGTATTCGGCGCCTGGAAACGAACCCATTAAGGGTGCTTGATAGCAAGAACCCGAATTTAAAAGACGTTATCAATAATGCACCTAAATTACTGGATCATCTTGATGATAGGTCGGTGCAGTATTTTAAACAGCTTTGTGAACAACTCGATGCTTTGAGCATTGCCTATGTTATTAATACATCGCTGGTTCGTGGGCTGGATTATTATTCACAAACGGTGTTTGAATGGGTTACGGACTCTCTTGGTGCTCAAGGTACCGTTTGTGCCGGTGGTCGATATGACGGGCTTATAGAACAGCTCGGCGGTAAAGCAACAACGGCCATTGGTTTTGCAATGGGTGTTGAGCGACTTGTTGCTCTGGTTGAACAGGCATCTATTAAAGTTGTTACCAATACTCCAGATGTTTATGTCATTCTCGCTGGTGAGAATACACAACAGTATGGCTTGCCCCTGGTTGAAAAGTTGCGTGATAATCTTCCTGCTTTGTCTGTTTTAGTTAATTGTGACGGCGGAAGTTTTAAAAACCAAATGAAGCGCGCAGATAAAAGTGGTGCGACTTATGCGGTAATTATAGGTGAAGATGAAGTGGCCGCAAAAAATGTTTGTCTTAAAAATTTAAGAAGTAAAGAATTACAACAAACAATTAATTTCGATAGCTTGATAAAATGTATCAAGGTTTAATATATAGGCAAGAATTAATAATTAAGGTTATAGTTTTGGAGTTATTATGAGTGAAGAATATCAAACAGAAGACGAACAAATTGATGCAATTAAACGTTGGTGGAAAGAAAATGGTAAGTCTATATTCCTTGGTCTGATTTTGGGCGTAGGTGGTATTGGTGGCTATCGTTATTGGCAAAGTAGTGTCGCTGAACAAGCTCAACTTGCTTCGGAACATTTCCAGGAAGTAGTTGCGCTTTCTAAAGACAAAAAAGAAAAATTTCTTGCCAGGGTAAATGAAGTCACATCAAAGCATGCTGGTGAAAGCTATGCTGATTTTTCCGCTTTTGTTGCAGCAAAAAAATTAGTTGATGAAAAAGATTTTAAGGCTGCCAGAAAACAACTGGAATGGGTTATTGCTAACAGTAAATATACTAGCTTTATTCATATTGCAAGAATTCGGCTGGTTAAGGTTTTGCTGCAATTAAATGAGCCTCAGGCAGCGCTTGATTTAATCAAAGATGTTAAATCATCCGGATTTGAATCAGCTTATGCCGAATTACGTGGTGATATTTATGCGTCTCTGAATATGAACACAAAAGCCAAAGCAGAGTATCAAGTAGCATTAAACAAAATAAATGCAGGAGATCGACATGCAAGCACTATTGAAATGAAGTCGAATAACTTACCTGCAACGGATGCGCCATTAACAAGTGCTGTTAAGGAAAAATAAAAATGCATCGTTATTTTTTATACGCTTATCTTTTTTTAATGAGTATGTTGATAATGTCCTGTGCATCATCGCCATCTCCGGTTCTTCCACCAACTAAATTAACACCTGTAAAATCAGAGATTTTCATTGACGAACAGTGGTATGAAGATATTGGTGAAGGCGTCAGCGACCATTATTATTATTTGCATCCAGTATTTTATAAGGGAATGCTTTTCACCATTGATTATCGTGGTGTGTTGTCGGCTGTTAATCAGGAAAATGGTGATGTCTTATGGAATGTTAAACTTAATGTACCTGTTTCAGCTGGATTAAGTCGAATAGACAATTCACTTTTTGTGGCGACAAGTAATGGCAATGTTATAGCGCTTGATATTAAGGATGGAAAAAAACGTTGGCAAGCAAAGGTTAGCAGTGAAGTTTTTGCTAACCCGGTGCAGGCTGGGAAATTCGTAATTATTAAATCTGTTGATGGAAAAATTGCCGCACTGGATCTAAATACAGGTGAAAGTAAATGGGTTTATGACCGCCCCGTACCCGCCTTGACTTTGCGTGGTAGTAGCTCGCCAGTTGTTTATGAAAACACGATTATTGCAGGTTTAGACAATGGCAAGTTGGTGGGATTGTCAGTTGATACTGGGCAAGAGATATGGACTTTAAGTGTTTCTCTTCCTCGGGGACGTACCGAAATTGAACGGATGACCGATATTGATGCAACGCCTGTAATCAATGGTGAGCATATGTATGTTGTTACCTATCAGGGCAAAATTGCTAATATCCACATTCCAAGTGGAAAGATTGTTTGGACTCGTACTTTTTCTGCATACAACGGTATTGCCTACGATGAGACAAAAATTTATATATCAGACAGTGAAGGATATGTTTGGGCTCTGGACAAAAATTCTGGCGCAACTATCTGGAAGCAGGACAAGTTACTGCGCCGCTCATTAACCGCATCTGTATTATATAAAAATACAATTGTCGTTGCAGATTTTAACGGTTTTGTGCATTTTCTCGATACTGAAGATGGGCATATAAAAGGGCGTATACATCTTGGTGGTTTTGGCTCAGACAAAGAAACCGATAACGATTATATTTTCAGCAAGTTAAGCAATATTTTAATTGCTCCGGTTGTTAACAACGATAGTTTATTTGTTTTTGATCGCCTTGGTCATGTTGGCCGATTTACAATGCGTAAGTAAATTACAAATAGCTTTTCTTATTGGTAAAAATAAATGAAACCTGTTCTTGTTCTGGTTGGTCGGCCTAATGTTGGTAAATCCACCTTATTTAATAGATTAACTCGATCACGTGATGCGTTGGTAGCCGATCAACCCGGTTTAACGCGTGATCGACAATATGGAGAAGGCCTGGTAGGTGATGTCCCATACATTATTGTCGATACTGGTGGCTTGAGTGGTGAAGAGCAGGGGATTGATGAATTGATGGCACAGCAGTCCTGGGAAGCGACTGAAGAGGCTGATGAAATTATTTTTTTAGTTGATGCTAATGCAGGTTTAACACCACAGGATGAAGAAATTGCTAAGCGTTTACGAAACATCGATAAAAATATTTCAGTTGTTGTTAACAAGGTTGATGGACGTGACGCAAATATTGTCAGTGCAGAGTTTTACTCACTAGGTTTCGAATATCTTTATAGTATTTCTTCAAGCCATGGTCGCGGTGTAGAAAATATGATGAGCTCAATGCTGGAGCCCTATCAATTTTCTGATGAGCAGGAAGAAGATGACGAAGAAAAGGGCATTAAAGTTGCTATTATTGGTCGGCCTAATGTTGGTAAATCAACTTTAGTCAATCGTATTTTAGGCGAAGAACGTGTTGTTAGTTTTGACCTACCCGGTACAACACGCGACAGTATTTACTTACCGTTTGACCGAGATGGTCAGCGTTATACCATTATTGACACAGCAGGTGTTCGACGTCGCAGTAAGGTTAAAGAAGTTATAGAAAAATTCAGTGTGATTAAAACACTTAAAGCGATTGAAGATGCACACGTTGTTGTTATGTTACTTGATGGACATGAAGGTATCACCGAGCAAGATGCGAGCATTCTGGGCTTTGTTTTAGATGCTGGACGCGGGCTTGTACTTGCGATTAATAAATGGGATGGCCTGGATCAGGATGATAAAACAACAATTCAACGAGAACTGGATTTAAAGTTACCTTTTATTACCTTTGCAAAATTACACCGTATCTCAGCGTTACATGGAACCGGAGTTGGTGAGCTATATGCTTCGATCAATCAATCTTATCAATCGGCAACACAGCAATTTTCCACGCCTGTGTTAACTCGACTACTAACCAATATAGCGGAATCTCATCCACCACCCTTAGTGAGGGGGCGTAGAATAAAGCTTCGCTACGCACATCAGGGAGGGCAAAACCCACCTGTTATTGTTATTCATGGTAATCAAACAAATGATGTCCCTCTGCAATATAAGCGTTATCTTATTAATGCTTTTGTAAAAAAGTTAAAATTAGTTGGTACGCCACTGCAAGTAGTATTTAAGACTGGGGATAACCCCTTTAAAAATAAGAAGAATAAATTAACCAAACACCAAATTGATAAAAAACGGCGTTTGATGAAGCATGTTAAACGTTAAAAATTTCTTTTTTTAGCTACAAATTCGAAAATATTATTTCAACCCTTATCCCTTGATATCCCAGTGACAAAGTCTAGTATTACCTAGATAAATTAAGCAGCGAGGTTTGATACTGCTTTAAATAATGTTCTAAAGGCGTGAGGCTTATTTATGGATGAACAGCATGTAAGTATGGTGGATACTACAAATGAGAGTAGTGGCCATGCTATTTCTTCGGGTAGCCTTGATGCTGTTCAGCCCCCCAATTTTCATTCCAACCCAACTGAAAAAAACATTGCTATTATGGCTGCGGTTGAATTTGTTCAGGATGCGGTTATCATCTGCGACACCCATTGTCAGATAATTTTTATTAATCACAAAGCTGAAGAACTTCTACGTGTTAAGAAAGATGACATCATCGGTTGTGATTTTGATCATACCATTACAATTTATAACAAGTTAAATATGCCGAGTTATTTAAGCCCGGTTAAAGTTTGTTTGAATGAAAAGCGCGTTATTAAACAAAAAGAAGAAGCTAAACTGGTTAATTCAAACGGTAATCAAATATTAATTGAGTATACTGCAACCCCCGTTTTTGAAAACAGTACTATTGCTTCGGTTGTTCTTGTTTTTCAGGATAAAACCAACGACCACGTTGCTCGCCGCCAACTTGAATATATTATTCAACACGACCCACTTACTAACTTATATAACCGTAATTATTTTGAGCGTCAGCTTAATCATGCCATTAGCATATCCAAACGCGGTGAACGTACCCATGCCATGTTGTATATTGATATTAATCAATTTAAGGTGGTTAATGATACGGCCGGTCATACTGTTGGTGATGAATTATTATGTGAAGTTGCTCTTGTTTTAATGCAACGAATGCGCGAGTGTGACCTTCTGGCTAGACTCGGCAGTGATGAATTTGGTATGTTATTGCATGATGTTGATTCACTCGGTGCGGTACATGTGGCCGATGATTTGCTCAATGCGATGGCAAAGCTAACTTTTATTCGAGCCGGACATTATTACGATATAAACATTAGTATAGGAATAGCTTTACTGGATACGGAAACTTTTTCTAAAGAAGATGCTTTAAGAAAAGCAGATATTGCCTGTACTGTTTCTAAACAGTTAGGCCAAAACTGTAGCCATCTTTATTCTGATTTAGACAGTGATGATGTGTTTGTGCGAGACGAATTAAGCTTAGTTAATGAGTTGCATACTATTATTTCTGAAGATCGTTTTAAAATGGTCTACCAACCTATCATCAATCCCCGTTCGGGTGAGGTTTTACTACACGAAACTTTATTACGGATTGTTGATAAAGATAATACTATTCGTCCGTCCTCTTCATTTATTGATACTGCTGAACGTTTTTCGATGATGCCTAAAATTGATCGTCGTGTTATAGAATCTACCTTGAATAACATTAAATATTTATCAAGCAAGCACGGTGACTTAACGATTTCAATGAATTTATCGGCAGTTTCAATTGGTAATCAGGATTTATTGAAAGACATTAAATATTTAATCCTTTCATCTGGTATTAAACCACAACAACTCGTCTTTGAAATTACAGAGTCATCAGCGATATCACAAATTGAAAGTGCGCGGTTTTTTATAAAAGAGTTAAAGGAAATTGGTTGCAAGTTTGCATTAGATGATTTTGGTACAGGTTTTAGTTCATTTGCTTATTTGAAATATTTACCTGTCGATTATCTTAAAATTGATGGCACCTTTATTCGTGACATTATCAACGACACTGTTGATCAAGCGATGGTTAAATCAATTCACCATATCGCAAAATCCTTAAAAATAAAAACCATTGCCGAGTACGTAGAAAATGAAGCAACTTTGAAATTACTTGCTGCAATGGGAATTGATTATGTACAGGGCAACCATATCGGAGAAGCATCCGATAAAATAGTTCTTATCTGAATTCTCTCGTCTTATTACAATTTTTGTCGGGCTCATATATTTAACCTGAGTCCGGGATATGAAATTCTATACTACATAGTTATCATAGTTACTAAAAAATAGCGTCATTCCGGCGTGATTTTGGCAGGAATCCAGTAGGTTGAAAGCTAGATTCCTGGTAAAATCTGTGGGAATGACGTAATCTTTGTTATCCTGAACTCAGGTTAGCTAGTTGATTATTATAGTTATTTCTAATTAAAGATTTTAGCCCTTAGCCCGATATAATGTTAAGGATATATTTTATTAATATTTCGTGATAAGGAATCAAATATTGATATTCAGTAAGGATAATAATGACTGATAAAGCTTACATCTTGAGTGTTGATGATGAAGAGATTAATCGCGATATTATGGTTGATATTCTCGAAGATGAATTCGAAATTGAATCAGTTACCAATGGACGTGAGTGTCTTGACAGTATAGAAGAAAGAATCCCGGATGTTATTTTGCTCGATGTCAATATGCCGGTTATGAATGGCCTGGAGGTTTGTAAGCACTTGCGTGAACATCACATCCATAAAGATATTAAAATAATTCTGGTTTCTGCATTGGCAATGGCAAGCCAAACACAAGAAGGGCTTGATGCGGGTGCGGACAAATATATTACAAAACCCTTCGACGAAGATGATTTAAAAAATACCATATGCGACTTACTTGAACTCTCAAGTTGACGTAAGGTCTGGAATCTCTAAAATGATTAATGTTTTCTGGTATACCACCCGCTGGGCAATTCTGCCTATGTTACTTGGTTCACTGTTCTTTGACTTACTTGCACCAGGCTTGATATGGAAAAATGAATTATTTCATGATTTCCTCGAAGGTAGTGGATCACTTATCAGTTTTGCTCTTGCTGTTTTTATTGCAGCCATGATTAGTCGCAAACGGTTAACTGCTAACTTTGTCTGGTTGGCGGTGTGTTTTATTGTAATGGGTGGAATGGATTTAGCACATAGCCTGTTACATCCCGGTCAGCCATTTGTGTGGTTACATTCAGCAGCAACATTTTTTGGTGGCTTATTTGCTGCCATGATTTGGTTGCCACCGGTTTTATCGGCTAAGTTTTTTAATGTTAAAATATTTTTGCTAGCCATTGTGTTCACAGTTGTATTTTCTATTGGCTCTATTGTATGGCCGGAAATAACCTTGCCAATGCTTGATGAAGAAAAACATTTCACAATAAGTGCTATGTTCATAAATGTATCCGGAGGTGTTCTTTTTGCAATTGCCTGGTTATATTTTTTTATAGAAAAGCGAAACAATCCGGCAGATGAAACAATTTATTTTTCAAATCAGTTTTTTCTTTTTTTTCTGGCTGGGGTTTTATTTCAATTTTCCCTGTTATGGGATGGTAACTGGTGGCTGTGGCATATTTTGCGTGCCATCGCTTATGGAATATTACTTTTATATTTCGGCAGAAAGTACTGGCTGGATATGCTTGAGATTGAAGAGAAAGATCGGGCCAAGTCCAGATTCTTTGCAAATATGTCACATGAATTACGCACGCCCATGCACGGTATTTTAAGCTATGCACGAATGGGGGTAAGTCGAGTAGAAACTGCACCGCGAGAAAAGATTAAACGTTATCTAACAAATATACAAATCAGTGGTGACAGGTTACTTAGCTTGCTTGATAATCTTCTAGATTTATCCAAGATGGAATCGGGTAAAATGGAGTTGAGCATTCAACAGAATGACTTTGGCATATTGTTGCAATCCTGTATTGCAGAGTTTGATGCTAAATTTAAGGAGATTGGATTAGAAATCAAAATTATCACCCCAGAAAAAACGATTAATATTTATTGTGACGAATTACGTATAAAGCAGGTTATTATTAATTTGTTATCCAATGCAATTAAATTTTCACCAAAAAATAGCATAATAGAAATAGAATATTGTAAAAATAATAATGACAGGGTGGAA
This sequence comes from uncultured Thioalkalispiraceae bacterium, assembly GCA_964504295.1. Taxonomy (GTDB): domain Bacteria; phylum Pseudomonadota; class Gammaproteobacteria; order UBA6429; family Thiohalophilaceae; genus SZUA-37. The sequence goes on along the minus strand of CAZDEC010000002.1, from coordinate 75,885 downwards.
TTTTATATTCGAGATCAGGGCCCTGGAATTGAAAAAGATCGATTGAACAGTATATTCGAAAAGTTTGTTCAGGACGATAGCGATGAAACAGGTCTAGGTATGGGTAGTACTGGACTGGGGCTGGCAATTTGCAAAGAGATTATTCTGGCACATAAAGGTGAAATAAGTGCACTGGAAAACATAGAGATAGGAGCCGTTTTTAGCTTTAGCTTGCCAATAGAGCCAATACAGGAATAAATATTTTTTTACCAACAGACTATAAATTCATTTTTACTAAACTATCTTTCCAGTTTTTATTTTTTTCGCTTTGTAGCAGTAATATATATTTACCAACCTCATTTTCATACCAACCATTATGGTTTTGTAGTGGCTCGACACTAAAACCCCACCAGCTACCATTTTCATCTTGTGCCAGCCAGTTAACCCAGTGTGGGTAGTTTAAATTCGGGGGTAGCGTCTGTGGCGTCATTTTAAAAATAGAAGGGGATCGACACGAGTGTTATTAAGGTTAACACTCCAGTGTAAATGTGGCCCGGTTACCCGGCCGGTCATACCGACTTCACCAATTTTTTCACCCTTTTTTATTCTTTGTCCGGCTTTTACAATAATTTTATTCATATGAAAATACATACTGATTAGACCCTGGCCATGATCGATGAAAACTGAATTGCCGTTAAAAAAATAATTCCCCGTGTTTGATACAATGCCTGCCGCAGGGGCTTTGATTGGTGTTCCTTGACTCGCTGCAATATCAAGACCGCTATGCGGTCGACGAGGCTGTTTGTTAAAAAAGCGTCTTAGTCCAAATTGACTGGAGAAGGGGCCTTTTACTGGTTTAAGGAAATTGGTATCAACATTGTCAACGTTGCGCCAGGTTTTGAATACAGTGCCGATAATTTTCTTTTCTTTAATAATTCGTTCTATATCTTTCTTAGTCGGGTTAACCTTGCGTTTGTTTTTTATTATCAGATATTGGGTTTTATATTTTTTGGGTTTTACATTGAAATATATTTTCCGCGATGATTCTTTTATTTTTATAAAGTGTTTACCTATTTTTGTGTTGAGTGAAATACCAATAACAGCATGCCATGTATTATTTTTTTTCTGAACCATAACCCGCTTATTGTTAAAGCTAGTGTAGGGTGCTGCTTGAGTTGTTGGAATATTTAGGTCGATAATACTAATGCCACCCGGTACAGCGTTTACTCTAGGGGGGGTATTTGCCTGAACTTTTGTACTACCGTTTAAAAATATGAGTATTAGTGTAAACAAATATGCATTTAGATAATAAGGCTGTCTTTTATTCATGAACTGTATGTTATCTCTTTATTTTTGTATGAGTGACGGTTGATATGAATGAGCCGTTGGTCAGACTTGTTTTCACTTTGTCACCTATATTAAGCTGTCGGATATCGTTTATAACTTTATTTGTTTCTGTTGATGTTACATAAGCATAGCCACGCTCGAGTGTTGCAAGTGGGCTTACGGCATTCAAAGTTGAGGTGCTTTTAATAAAACGTTGTTTTAATGTGCTTATTTTTTGTTGTTGAACTAATTTAAGTTGTTGTAGTAATTTTTTAGTATGTTGCTGCGTTGATTGTATTTTGTATATTGGGTTCTGTGCCTGGCAGAGTAAATTCAAGTTGTTAATCTTATGTTTTACTGTAGTTATTCGGGAAGTCATTAATTGTTGAAGTCGGTATAAGTATTCATCGGCACGTTGACTGGTTTCTTCTATATGTCTGCGCGGGTGTCTTATTCGTTTGGATAGATGGTTAATCGTTGACGCTTTATTGTTTATAATATTCAGTGTGAGTTGCGTTATTCTTTTTTGTAAGCTCGACGTATGTTCTAACCAGCTTTGCGCATCCGGGCTAACAAGCTCCGCAGCAGCTGTTGGTGTTGCGGCTCGCACATCGGCGACAAAGTCTGCAATGCTAAAGTCAACATCATGTCCTATCGCTGAAATGATCGGAATATTGCAATTATAAATAGCGTTGGCGACGTTTTCTTCATTAAACGACCATAAATCTTCCAGCGAGCCACCACCACGGGTTAGTAATAATACGTCACATTCATTGCGCTTGTCGGCAAGTTTTATCGTTGCAGAGATGTCTGCAGCAGCGGCTTTGCCCTGTACACTCACCGGATAAATAATAACCTGCAGTGAGGCAAAGCGGCGTTTGAGTGTTGTTAGTACATCGTGAATTGCTGCGCCTGTTGGTGAGGTAATGACGCCGATACGTTTTGAAAAATCAGGTAGTGTTTTTTTTGTTTTGCTTGCAAACATGCCTTGGGCATTGAGTTTGTTTTTTAATTGCTCAAATTGTTGCCGAAGAGCGCCTTCACCGGCTTCTTCCATATGTTCAATGATAATCTGGAATTCACCACGTGGTTCGTAAAGGCCAATTTTTGCTCGTACAATAACTTGCATGCCATTGCGTGGAACAAATCGAAGTGACCGATTGCGTGTTCTGAACATGGCACAGCGAACCTGTGCATGGCTGTCTTTTAAAGATAAATACCAATGACCAGATGACGGGCAGGCAAAGTTGGATATTTCACCTTCAAGCCATAGAAGTGGAAAACCTGTCTCGAGTACCGAGCGGACTTCCCGGTTGAGTCGGCTTACTGAGTAAATATCGCGTAGTTGTGTTTTGGTCATATGCTTTAAGGCTATTGAATTATCGTGATTTATTGTAAACGGTGATAATACTATGAAATATTTTTTAAGGGTATTAGTTTTGCAGGTAGTGGGGTGTTTTAGTGAGGGATGAGCTTATTTTTAGCTGGTTTGGTGTATGAGTGCTATGTGGGTTTATTGATTTGAATTGTGTAGTACTTACAGGTCTAGCGAAAGCCGTTTTGATTGTTTAGCATAAGTGGCTATGACTAGGCGTGGTTTTTAAATTTATTGTGTGCGATTTGAATAGAGCTGAACTCGTTTTGATTGTTCAGCATAAGTGGGCTATGGCTAGGCGTGGTTTCTTAAATTTATTGTGTGCGATTTGGATAGAGCTGAACTCGTTTTACTCGTTCAGCATAAGTGGGCTGTGACTAGGCGTGGTTTCTTAATTTATTGTGTGTGATTTGGGTAGAGCTGAACTCGTTTTACTCGTTCAGCATAAGTGGCCGTAAAATAAAAAAATGACGGCCACTAAAAAAGCCGAGTAAAAACTCGGCTTTCTTTTGTTAAATGCTATTTCGGATTAATGTGGTCCGGCATTCGCTTGTTCTCTTGCTTGCTCTAAAGCCATACTGCTTTGTGCTTTTGCTTTATTCGCGAGTTTAACTGCTTTGTCAAAATCACCGGCTTTAAGTGCTTTTTTAGCTTTCTTGATGATTTTTTTAGTGTCGCGCCATTCATAGAATTTTTTAGCAGCACGTTTAGTTTGATGTTCAGCGGCTGTAATCGCACCGGTAGCATCATTTTTAGTGTGAGTGGGACCTGATCCTGCACAAGCAGTAAGTGTTAAGGCAATCGCTGCCGTTAGGATGATCATTAACTTTCTCATTTGTTCCTCCAAAGTCGTAAAAATTCTATAGTTGTTTTAGCTTTATTTATATATAAGCTTTTCAATATATTGAAATTATAGTTAGATTGAAAAGCTGTAAATTCGGGGGTGGTAAGACCCGGACTTGAATTGATTATGCGTGGTTATATCCTGAATGGCAATAGTTGATTGGGCTATCTTTAAGAGATTCTTTATTTTATTTGAATTTAAATGTTATTTAAACGTATTTAAATGGCGTTCGATATTGGCTCGAGTGCAAAAATTCTTTATAATTCGCGGTTTTACCCAGCCTTGGAATCCCAATTATGCTGCGAATAGCTGAAGATGCCCTCACTTTTGATGATGTATTACTTTTACCCGCTCACTCGAATGTACTGCCGCGTGATGTTTCCCTTAAAACCCAGTTAACCCAGACTATCTCCCTGAATATTCCGTTAATGGCTGCGGCCATGGATACAGTAACCGAATCCCGTTTGGCGATTGCTATTGCCCAGGAAGGTGGCATTGGCATAGTGCATAAAAATATGACTGCTGAAGAGCAGGCCAAAGAAATCCGTAAGGTTAAGAAATTCGAAAGTGGGGTGATTAAGGATCCTATCACTGTATCACCAACTACTACTATTAGAGATGTCTTATCTTTAACCCAAAGAAAGAATATATCGGGCGTGCCGGTCGTAGACGGTGAAGATTTAGTGGGTATTGTGACCGCACGTGATTTACGTTTTGATACCGGCTACGACGATCCCGTTTCTAATATTATGACGCGCAAAGATAAGCTGGTAACGGTTAAAGAAGGCGCGACAAAGGAAGAGGTTAAGGCGTTACTGCATAAACACCGCATTGAAAAAGTGCTAGTGGTGAATGATGACTTTAAATTACGTGGCCTGATTACGGTAAAAGACATACAAAAAGCCACCGAAAACCCAAATGCCTGCAAGGACGAACATGCGCAGTTACGTGTGGGTGCGGCGGTCGGTGTGGGTGCAGGAACCGATGAGCGAGTTGAAGGTTTAGTGCTAGCTGGTGTCGATGTTATCGTGGTCGATACCGCTCATGGGCATTCTCAAGGTGTATTAGACCGTGTGCAATGGGTTAAAAAGACTTTCCCTGATGTGCAGGTAATCGGCGGTAATATTGCCACCGCCGAGGCGGCAATCGCGTTGGCGAATGCCGGTGCAGATGCCGTTAAGGTTGGGATTGGCCCAGGCTCTATTTGTACCACACGAATTGTTTCAGGGGTGGGCGTACCGCAAATATCAGCCATTGCTAATGTGGCCGAGGTCCTTAAATCAAAAGGTATTCCGCTTATTGCCGATGGTGGTATTCGTTATTCAGGGGATATCTGTAAAGCCCTGGTTGCCGGTGCACATGCGGTAATGTTGGGCAGTATGTTTGCCGGTACCGAAGAGGCTCCAGGTGAAGTGGAGTTGTATCAGGGGCGTTCGTATAAGTCTTATCGTGGCATGGGCTCACTCGGTGCCATGACCCAACAGTCTGGTTCAAGTGACCGTTATTTTCAGGAAGGTAGCGAAGCTGAGAAGCTTGTGCCGGAAGGCATAGAAGGCCGCGTACCGTATAAAGGCCCATTGGGTTCAGTTATAAACCAGTTGACGGGCGGTATTCGAGCCAGCATGGGCTATACCGGTTGTGCATCGATTGATGAAATGCGTTCTAAGCCGCAATTTGTCAAAGTAACCAATGCCGGCATGGCAGAAAGTCATGTACACGATGTTTCTATTACCAAAGAAGCACCCAATTATCGCGTTTAAATTTTATTTAAAGCGTTTTTACTTTTTATATAGGTAGGCTGCTGTTGTGACCACTGCTAATATCCATGCCGATCGAGTATTAATCCTTGATTTCGGATCGCAATATACTCAATTAATTGCCCGACGTGTTCGTGAAGCCGGTGTTTACAGCGAAATCTATCCTTACGATATTGATGAGTCGGCAATAACCGACTTTAATCCTAAAGGCATTATTCTTTCCGGTGGGCCAGAAACGGTTACCGAAGGGGCGTCGCCTCGTGCACCTGAATGTGTCTTTGATATGGGCGTACCGGTTTTAGGTATTTGTTACGGCATGCAAACCATGGCGGCGCAATTGGGTGGCAAAGTTGAATCTGCAGCCACGCATGAATATGGTTATGCGCAAGTTCGGGCGCGAGGCCACACTGAATTATTAAAAGACATAGAAGACCATCAAAGCAAAGAAGGCTATGGTCTGCTTGATGTCTGGATGAGCCACGGTGATAAAGTTGTAGAGCTGCCCGATGGTTTTGTTTTAATGGCATCAACTGATAGCGCACCGATTGCCGGTATGGCAGACGAGTCGCGCCGTTATTATGGCTTACAATTCCACCCTGAAGTCACCCATACCCATCAAGGCGAACGTATTATTAACCGTTTCGTGCATGAGATATGCAACTGTGCCAATTTATGGACAGCCGATAATATTGTTAATGACAGTATCGAAACAATTCGTAAAGCCGTTGGTAAAGAAGAAGTTATTTTAGGTTTATCCGGCGGGGTAGATTCGTCAGTAGTTGCGGCTTTATTACATAAAGCCATTGGCACACAGCTAACCTGTGTATTTGTTGATAATGGTTTACTTCGTTTAAACGAAGGCGACCAGGTAATGGCCACCTTTGCCGAACACATGGGTGTAAAAGTAATTCGTGTGGATGCTGAGCAACGTTTTTTAGATGCGCTAAAAGGCGAAGCTGACCCGGAAAAGAAACGCAAAATTATCGGTAATTTATTTGTTGATATTTTCGAAGAAGAATCCAATAAACTCGACAATGCAAAATGGTTAGCACAGGGTACAATTTATCCCGATGTGATTGAATCAGCCGGTGCAAAAACGGGCAAGGCACATTTAATAAAATCACACCATAATGTGGGCGGCTTGCCTGATTACATGACATTAAAACTGTGCGAACCTTTACGTGAACTGTTTAAAGATGAAGTGCGTAAGTTAGGCGTGGAGTTAGGTTTACCCTACGATATGGTTTATCGTCATCCTTTCCCCGGCCCAGGTTTAGGTGTGCGTATCTTAGGCGAAGTTAAAAAAGAATATGCCGATATTTTACGCCTAGCGGATAATATATTTATTGAAGAATTGCATGCCCATGACTTGTATCAAAAAGTAAGTCAGGCGTTTACGGTTTTCTTGCCGGTAAAATCAGTGGGTGTTACAGGGGATGGTCGCCGGTATCAATACGTTGTTTCATTGCGCGCCGTTGAAACAATCGATTTTATGACTGCACGCTGGGCGCATCTGCCTTACGAGTTTTTAGAAACAGTATCGTCACGTATTATTAACGAAGTCACTGGTATTTCGCGAGTGGCTTATGATATATCGTCTAAACCGCCTGCTACGATAGAGTGGGAATAAGCCATTATATATTTGGCGCGTGTCATTGCGAGTGAACAAAGTAAGATATCCGTCATTCCTGCGTACGCATATATGGACGTATGCGGTAGGGTGACGCAGGACGCTAAAGCCGAGGCGGGAATCTATGCTTCAATAAGGTATTATGTTTATAAATGAAATCCTGTGCATATAGATTCCCGCCTGCACGGGAATGACGGCAAATTTTCAATATCCTCCGCTAATCACAAAAAATGATAAACGATACAGACCAAGATATAAAATGGATGCAACATGCTATAAAGCTAGCCCGGCATGCAGAATCTATCAATGAAGTACCCGTTGGTGCGGTGATAGTCAAAAACAATAAAATAATCGCAGAAGGCTGGAATCAACCTATCACCGGGAATGACCCAACCGCACATGCCGAAATAATTGCGCTACGCGCAGCGGCTCAATCCATAGACAATTACCGAATAGTCGATACTACTTTATATATCACGTTAGAACCTTGTGCCATGTGTGCAGGTGCTTTGATACATGCACGAGTTTCACGAGTTGTATTTGGTGCAAGTGATCCACGTACCGGTGCAGCCGGCAGCGTGTTCGATATTTTAAATACCACAAAACTAAATCATGTTATTGAAATTACAAAAGGTATTTTAGAGAAAGATTGTGCGCAGTTACTTAAACAATTTTTTAAAAACAAACGCAAATAAGTTTGTCATTGCGAGCCTTTAGTTGCGAGTAAAACGTGGCAAGCTGCGCGGCAATCTTGCTGGAGTGTACATCGCATAAAGAAGATTTCTGCGTATTACTCGCAACTAAAGGCTCGCAATAACCATCAGAGAAACTGCTGATTCATGTTTTATATACCAACCAGTAAAAACTAAAACGGCGGGGTGACACGGGAGTGCTCTGGCAAATACTTTTGCTCTTTCTACACCTGGCTGAATTCTATCATTTTCAATTGCAGAGATAGTATATTGAGGGGATGCCTGTTAATTCAGCCAGTTTATTTTGATTAAGTTCTTGAAACTCACGAAGTATTTTTACTGACTAAAACCTACAGAGACTTCAGTTTGTTTTTTAGCTTTTTTATAATTCTTCATATTACTTTCTCCTTCGAATAAAGAGCCTAAACCGTTCTTTTAAGTAGTAAAATGGTATGTTTAAGCTCATATATAGGCTTGTTTTTGTGGTTTCGTTTTTATAATTCAATGGGTTAGCTTGGTTCGACCCGACGAATTGGAGAGTGAGTTTGAGAGAAAATATGAATTACTTAAAGCTTATATGAATGGCTTTAATGTAGAAATAATAAAATAATGTTCGAGAATTATTATCGCTTAACACAATCTTCACAGGCTACTTCTTTTATTTTAAAAGGCACGTTAATGCTTAGAGCAAGGTTATTATGAAAGAATTACCTATAGGTATATACGATCTTCTTCATACTAAAGAGTTGAATACTCGCCTCGATAATGCTGGTCTTTTAGAGCGTTCTGTTTGGTATTCTTTTGGAAAAGAAGAATTAAAGTATCGTTTAGTAATACCTTTGGCATAAGAAATAGCATCTTTTGTTAGTGAAAAGCTTACAGGGGTAAAAGAAACTGATTTTGAAAAAGAATTAGTCGATGCATTTCAATCCCCCGATATTTTTTATTCAATATTAGAATCAATTAGACCCGTTGCGGCAGAAACATTATATAAAATTGAATCTAAATATCCATTGGTAACATCAACAATTCGTCCAGATACAGAACTTTCAGTTTCAGCATTACTCACAGGTTCATCTCGTAGCCCCGCATTACGCACTCAACTTATTAAAGAACTTGCCACATGTGATCATGCAGATTGGTTAGTATCTTTTATTAAGTATGCAGGGTTATTACCTTTACTTCCTGCATTACGAGAGTTTACAAGAGTACCATCAGATGATGGGAAACCTCGTTTACGAGTCGCAACTACTTCGTATATGGGAGCGACGGATGAAAAGGCCATTAGTGAGTTGCTGAAGCTACCAAATACAGAGCTTCGTATATCTTACGATACTAAACGCACACGACTGCATGCAAAATCTTATTTATTTCATCGTAAGACTGGATTTGGATCCGCATATATTGGTTCTGCAAATGTTTCTAAAGCGGCTCTTGATGAGGGGCTAGAGTGGACAGTAAAGATCAGCCAATACGAAATGGACTATTTATGGAACCATGCAATTGCTACATTTAATTCTCATTGGGAAGATAAATCAGAGTTCACACCATGCTATGAAGAAAATTTACCAGAATTAAAACAAGCGCTTCATTTGGAGCGAGGCGGCGAAATATCTAATGATACATTTTCATTCTTTGATTTACGGCCGTATGGTTATCAGCAAACAATTTTGGATGATATTAATGCAGAACGAAATGCAGGAAAGGATAAGTATTTAGTCATTGCTGCTACGGGTACAGGTAAAACGATGATTGCTGCTTTTGACTACAAGAAATTCTGTAAGGATAAAGGTAGGAGGCCACGATTACTCTTTGTTGCTCATCGAGAGGAAATTTTAAAACAAGCACGGTCAGCTTTTCGTCAAGTGTTACGGGATGGAAGTTTTGGTGAGCTTGTTATTGGAAGTAGTCAAAATTCTCAAACTGATTATTTATTTTGTACCGTACAAAGTTGGAATAGTCGTAATTTTGATCGGTTTAATGCAAAACACTTTGATTATGTTGTTCTTGATGAAGCACATCATGCAGCCGCAAATTCTTACCAGAAACTATTAAATCATATCTGTCCACAATCTTTACTAGGACTAACCGCTACACCGGAACGAACTGATGGGGCTGATATACGAAGTGATTTTGGAGGCGCTTTTACCCATGAAATTAGATTGTCAGAAGCAATTGAGCGTACATTATTAAGTCCTTTTCATTATTACGGTGTTCCTGATTTAGATGGACTTGATTTTTCGTCAATTGCTTGGAGGAGAGGTGGGTATGATATTGCACAACTTCGTAATAAATTGGAAGGTAATGCCGCTCGTGCACGTTGGGTGATGGATCAGACAGAACGTTATGTAGCAAATATTAAACAGGTACGGGCACTTGGATTTTGTGTCAGTATCGCTCATGCAGAATTCATGGCTGAGTATTGTAATAAAAATAATAGTCCTGCTATCGCTTTAAGTGGTGAAACTCCAAGGGAACAGCGACAGCAAGCACAGCATCAAATTGAAAGTCGAGCTATTAATTTTATTTTTACAGTTGATCTTTACAATGAAGGCGTTGATATTCCCTGTGTAGATACTGTTATTTTTCTCCGCCCTACGGAAAGCCTTACCCTGTTTTTACAACAATTGGGACGTGGCTTGCGCCTTTATGAAGAAAAGTCACATCTTACCGTGCTAGATTTTATAGCACCACAGAATCGACATTTTAGCTTCGCTAAACGTTTTCAGTCTTTATCAAGTCGACCTGATCTTCGGATTGATAAACAAATTGATTCGGATATGCCTTATGTGCCTTCTGGTTGTTTAGTGCATTTAGAAAAACAGTCTAAAGAATATGTACTTGAAAATATTCGAGCTGCTGCGGCTAGCTTGCGAGGCAATCGACTGCTTAATGAGTTACGTTTGTTACAGGGGCAAGATAACAAAAATGTAAGTCTTCAAAATATAATAGATTTTCTAAATATTGATAGTCCCGATGAAATATATAAAAGAGGTTTACCACATATTCTTTTGGCTGAGGCAAAAGGTGGAGATCCTAAGAATAATTATTTGAACTTGGATAAAAATATTGCCAAAGGGTTTCGCCGTCTTTTATTTATGGATGACACAAATTTCATAAAAGATGCAAAACAATTGATTGAAACTGGTTCAAGTGAAAACAGTCTTACGCTAAAATTATTACATAGTATTTTGTGGAGCAAAGAAAAGCCTGATGATGGTAAGTTAGAACAAGCTCATGAATATTTTATTTCACGCGAAGGATTATCACACGATCTCAATGAACTTTTTGACTGGATATTAACGCACACAACACCTTTACCGAAAAGACAATTTAAACACTATACTGATTCACTAAATTTACACGCATCATATACTCGCGAACAAGTGCTTCTTGCTTTAGGACTCGGTTCTTTTGAAAAACCTAGAAGCTCCCGTGAAGGAGTCTTGCATGTTCCTGAGCGAAAACTAGATGTATTTTTTGCTGATATAGATAAAAGTGTAAATGATTTTTCACCTACGACTATGTATGAAGATTATGCAATCTCTGACAAGTTATTCCATTGGCAAAGCCAGTCCCAGACAAGTGATACTTCGTCAGTTGGTAAGAGGTATATTCAGCATATTAAGAAGGGATACACACCTTTACTTTTTATTAGAGAACGAAAAAAATTATCGAACGGATTAACTTCTCCGTATCTCTTTGCCGGCCCCGTTAAGTACCTAAAGCATGAAGGTTCAAAGCCAATTTCATTTATATGGGAGTTGGAGTACAGCCTACCTGAAAAAATAATGACCTGGGCTAGTAGGAAAATGTAATGATATTAGAATATTATACTGGAGACCATAACTTGGACTGTTATGTTTTAAATGATCAGCCTACGACTTGTGGTAATTGTGGTGCAAGAACATCTTTTGAATGTGATGAATATGGGATACAAATGCATCAGTGTTTGAATCAAAAATGTGGCTACAAATTTATTGTAGAAGAAAGTATTAGTTAAATTATTCGGTGAATTCATCAGGTCGAACTAAGCTAGCTGAAAAATATTGTATAACCTACATTAAGAAGCGAATATTTAGGTTTAAAGTAACTATTTGAATAGCAAAATGGGTGTTCTAACTGAGAACCGGAAGATGCAATTCATCAGGTCGGACCAAGCTAACTACTTAAAAAACTTTATATAACCTTCAATAAGAAGCGAATATTTAGGCTTAAAGTAACTATTTGAATAGCAAAATGGGTGTTCTAACTGAGAACCGGAAGATGCAATTCATCAGGTCGGACCAAGCTAACTACTTAAAAAACTTTATATAACCTTCAATAAGAAGCGAATATTTAGGCTTAAAGTAACTATTTGAATCCCTTGGGGTTCTATTTCCCGCCGCTTGCGGCGTAAACTGTATGGATGAGCGAATATATACATAAAAGTCATAATGTTACGGTATTGATGTACCATTTGGTTTTTCCTGCGAAATATAGGCGAGCAGTAATTGATGATCAGGTGGATAGTGAAATAAAAGCTGACTGTTTAGAAATTGAGAATCGCTATCAAGTGAAATTTTTGGAAATAGGCACAGACAAAGATCACGTCCATTTTTTAGTTCAGACTGTACCGACCTACAGTGTGACAAAGCTTGTAACACTGATAAAGAGCCTGACAGCACGAGAGATATTCCGCCGATGTCCATATGTTAAGAAAATGCTTTGGGGCGGCGAGTTTTGGAGTGACGGGTATTTTGCTAGCACTGTTGGAAAGCATGGAGATGAAACGATGATAGGTGACTATGTAAAGGGGCAAGGTGGAACGTACCAAAAGCTTCATAGTGACTATCAATTGGCACTGTTCTAAGAGATGGCAACAATACCCCGTCCGCTTGCGGCGGGGTTGTTTATTAGCAAAATGGGTGTTCTAACTGAGAACCGGAAGAGGTCGCAATTAGCTAGCAGCCTGTTGAACATCATCAATATCTTCAAATTGATTTATTTTTACATCGCCTTCAGGGAAGTGATCGCTAATTTCTAGTTTGCCACCCATTGCTTCAATGGCTCGGTCTTTTTTTCATTTTTACCTTCCGTTGCTCAAACTGGCATATGAGTTGGTTAAAGCTTGACATCATGCTTGTAACTGTTATTCTTTATTCGCGAATTGCGAACAGAGAATAATGAGATGAACCTAAAACCACAAGATGTTTTATTTTTGCTGAAACTGGTTGCCCAGGGTAAAAAGCCTTGGTCTTTCAATAAGATAGCAGTAGAGCTGGGCATGAGTCCATCGGAAGTTCATGCTGCAGCCAAACGGGCACTTACTGCAAGACTTGCGGTTAAAATGGGTGATAAAGTTGAACCGAATATTAGAAATTTACTGGAATTCTTAATACACGGCATACAGTATGTTTTTGTAGCTGAGCGTGGGGTATTAAACCGAGGAATGTTGACAGCTTATGCTCAAGCACCGATGGATGCATGGTTTGTGAATGATGGCGAACCACCACCCGTATGGCCTGATCCCGAGGGTGAAGTACGAGGCGAATCGTTTTCGCCGTTATATAAATCGGCACCAAAGGCAGCGAAGAATGACCAGGCACTTTATGAATTATTAGTGCTTGTAGATGCTATTCGTGGTGGTAGAGCGAGGGAACGTGAAATTGCAAAAAAGGAACTGGCGCGGAGACTTGAGTTGTATGAAGGTGACTAAAAACCCTAATCTGGAAAGATTACAATTGGCTGTGGAACAACTTGAAGAGTTATCTGATCAAATGGTGTTTGTTGGTGGATGCGCGACAGGTTTGTTGATTACAGATGAAGCTGCCCCCATGATTCGTGTTACTAAAGATGTTGATGCCATTGTTCAGGTTGTATCGAAAGCTGAGTATTACCAGTTATCTGAAAAGTTACGTGGCAAAGGTTTTAAAGAAGATATGAGTGATGGCGCCCCGTTGTGTCGATGGGTAACGGATACAACCATACTTGATGTTATGCCTACAGAACCTGGCGTGCTTGGGTTTGGCAATAAATGGTATACACCCGCTGTTGAAAATGCTCAAACAGTGATATTGGCAAATGGCAAAAAAATAAACATGGTTGCGGCACCCTATTTTTTAATAGCGAAACTTGAAGCTTTTGATGGGCGAGGGAGTAATGATTTTATGATGAGCCATGATATTGAAGATTTTTTGGCTGTTATTGACGGCAGACCTGGATTACAAGAAGAAATTAAGCAGTCAGCTCCTGAACTGGTTAGTGAGTTATCACAACGTTGTAAAAATTTAGTAAAAGACAGACGGTTTGTAGAAGCAGTAGCAGGGCATATGCCACCTGATGAAACAAGTCAGGCACGTGTTTCTATTGTGCTTGATATTGTCACGCAAATATCGGAGTTGGAATGAGCGCATTAGAAATAGCAAAATGGGTGTTTTAAGTGAGAACAGGAATAGGCCGCAATTAGCTAGCTGCATGTTGCGTATCATCAATATCTTCAAACTGATTTATTTTTACATCGCCTTCAGGGAAGTGAGCGCTAATTTCTAGTTCACCACCCATTGCTTCAATGGCATGGCGTAAGGTGGATATATACATATCCGTCTTTTTTCCATTTTGGCGACAGCAGGTTGTTTAACAGAAAGCTTTTCAGCCAATTGCTCTTGCGATAACTGGCGTGCCTGGCGAAGTTCGGCAAGTGGGAGTTCTGCTTTCATTACTATGGCTTTTTCGTGCGCGCGTGCTTGCGCTTCGGGGCGCATGGCTTGTCGTAAGTCTCTAAATTTTTTAGCCATTGTCTTTCTCCTATTTACCTTCCGTTGCTTAACGTGTCGAGATGCTCATCGTAAAGCTTATCTGCCAGTGGAATGTTTTCGTCATACCATCGATTGTTTCCTGTTTTGTCACCACCAATAAGCAAAATGGCCATACGGCGTGGGTCAAATGCATAGAGTGTTCGGTATGGTCTACCTGCATGTTGGATACGCAATTCACGCATGTGGCTATGTTTTGAATTGCTAATGCCAGAGCTATGCGGGAAAGGCAGTTGAGGACCTTTTAACGCTAGTAGTTCGACGACTGCGGCAACGTCTTCTTGTTCGGCTTCATTGGTGGATTTTTTCCCATGTCTAGTGTCTATTAGGATGTATCTTATTGATTAATAGTGATCTAAATACAAATTAGATGGTTTGAATTCAACTATTACCTACAACAATTTACTATGTAAAATGAATTAACTATTTGAATTCAGGTAAGTCTTTATTGAAAAGTATTGATGAATTACCGAAATAATTAAAACCTAGGCACATATTGACAAATGCCGAGGTTTTAATAAGCTAAGAGGATGATAACGGATTCCATTAAACAGCAGGTCATTAATATAGTTCGAGCTCAATCGGTTGTTAGGCCGAAAGACCTGAAAGAGCTTGGTCTGCCTAAGGATTACCTCTATCTTCTTGAAAAAGAAGGAATTATTGAGCGTGTAGGTCGTGGTCTGTACCAATGGCCAGATAAAGACCTCGGGCGACATCAGTCTCTTGCTGAGGTGTGTAAGCTGGCTCCTAAGGCTGTGGTAACACTGCTTTCTGCTCTCAATTACCATAATATGACTACCCAGAACCCCCACGAAATCTGGCTCGCAATTGATAGAAAAGCCTGGCGGCCAGAGATATCTTATCCCCCTGTTCGCTTTGTAACCATGTCGGGAGAAGCTCTACATGCAGGGGTTGAGGAACATTCTATTGATGGTGTACCGATAAAAGTATATTGTCCTGCCAAGACGATTGCCGACTGTTTTAAATATCGCAATAAGGTGGGACTCGATGTTGCTCTAGAAGCACTACGTGAGGGTTGGTCTGCTCGTAAGTTCACTATGGATGAGCTACTTCGTTATGCTGAAATATGCCGAGTGAAGAAAGTGATACAACCGTATATTGAGAGCCTAGTATGAATTATTTGGTCGTAGTAAGACATAAGGAGATAATCTAATGCCAAAGGATATGGCTGCTTCAGTTCGTCAGCGATTACGTGCTCTTGCTCGTGCTCGACATGAAGACTTTGATTATGTCTTGCGCCAGTATGTCATGTAGCGTTTATTATATCGTCTGAGTTGCAGTGATTACTCTCAGCAATTTTTACTTAAAGGTGCATTGCTTTTTTGGGTTTGGAATAAAGATTTTCATCGCCCTACGCGTGATATTGATTTACTGAGTTTTGGTGATAATGATGTTCCTCATTTAGTTGAAGTGTTTCGCCAGATAGTTAGTGTTGATAACGATGATGGTTTAATCTTTGATATTGATTCTGTCACTGGTGTCGAAATTAAAGAAGATGCTGATTACCCTGGTGTTCGAGTAACGGGTTTTGTAAGTCTTGCTAAGGCGCGCATACCTTTTCAAGTTGATATTGGTTATGGTGATGCGGTAACACCTGAGCCAGAAGAAGCTCAACTACCATCCTTTCTTGATTTCCCATCAGCTCAGTTACGCATCTATCCAGTTTATGTTGTAATTGCTGAGAAATTTCAGGCAATGGTAATGTTGGGTATCGCTAATAGTAGAATGAAAGACTTTTATGATATTAAAACCATTGCTAGTACGATGGAGCTTGATGGCTCGATATTACTTGAGGCAATTAAAGGAACTTTTGAACGTCGTAAAACAGATATTAAAAGTGAAGGGTTGTATGTGTTTTCAGATGATTTTAAACAAGACAAAGGCAAGCAAACTCAGTGGGCTGCTTTTTTAAATAAAAACAGTCTTGAGACAGAAACTAACTTTTCTGAAGTTGTTTATGAAATTCAACAATTTATTGAGCCTGTTTACTAGGCTATTGCCGGGCAACATGATTATAAGAAACAGTGGTTGGCAGATAAGTTTCAATGGAAGGATGAGTAATGTCTGAATATCAATTTGTGGAACGTCCATTATTGACTCAGAAGTCATCAGGTCGGACCAAGCTAACTACAAGTCATCAGGTCGGACCAAGCTAACTACTTGACGAACTTTATATAACCTTCAATAAGAAGCAAATATTCCGGCTTAAAGTAACTATTTGACTAGCAAAATGTGTGCTTTAACTGATAATCGGAATAGGTCGTAATTAGCTGGCTGCTTGCTGTACATCATCAATATCGTCAAACTGATTTATTTTTACATCGCCTTCGGGGGGGGGGGAGAGGCTGTGGGTAACTAGGCGCATTATCGGGCAAATACTAATTGCTTGATTTATGAAGAGCTGCACCAGATTCTGATAAAACTCACCCGTGGCCACAACAAAGAGGGGCTGGCCAAGAGTGGCCAAATGAAAATGAATGCGATTGTAGAAAAATACCGAAACTAGATTTTATCTTTGGCAAAACAAAATGGTATACGCAATGTAAGGGTGTTTGGCTCGATGGTGCGTAATGAGGCGAGGCCGGATAGCGATTTAGACTTATTGGTTGATATTGAAAAAGGTAAATCGGGTTTGGCATTGGGTGGTTTTTTAGCGGACGTTTTTGAGCTGGTACAACGTAAAGTGGATGGGGTAACTGAAAACTCGTTACATACCCGGATTAGAGAAAAGGTGTTGCGTGAAGCGAGAGTGTTGTGAACAACAAGGATAACTCAGTTTGTATCGAACATATTTTTTTGGTTTCACTTTTATAATTCAATGACTTAGCTTTGTTCAGCCCGGTGAATTCGTATGTTTTACAACGGGATACTGGCTTGCTATATGTTGGACATGTGCGGCACATGTGCTAGTATACTGGGTGTATACAGGAGAATAATTATGGCTCAGACAAAATGAAAAATGAAACAATGGTTAGAAAACCTATTTTAATGCCGCAGGCACTTATCTCTCGAGTTGAGAAAGTGGCAACAACAGCGAGTAAAGCAGAGAACAGAACAGTTTCTTTTGCTGAGATTGTTCGACGGGCTATAACTAACTACAAACCCAATACAAATAATGATGATGATAAAATGTTAGAGGCGTTATTGGATGGTGTGATTAAGTCAACAAATGACACAGTAAAAATAGTTCGTAAACTAAACAAAAAACTGGACAAATCTTACAAGGAGTTAAGTCGTGGGAATGACGGATAAAATTTTTGAGGCGATTCAAGGAATGGTCGCGCTTGATGCCGAGGTAAAACAATTAGTGAAACGTGTTGAGCGCAATGACGATATTTTATTAGATCACGCTGAAAGACTTTCACGCATTGAAACCTTTATTGAGATTGCTTCGAATCAAAAAAAATTAACGTAACATAAAATATACGTTGAGTGCGATCTATAGTTGGTATTTAAGGGACTGTTTAATTTATATCTATCAAAGTAGTTTTAAAGATAAGTAAAAAAATTGTTTATTTTTAAAATGCGAAAAATAACTATCGCTCGCAACGACAAAATGATGTCATTGCGAGCGATAGCACGGCAATCTTGTTAAATTTTAGTATAGCAATAGAAAGTAGTAAACAGGATGTTTTTACATTGGAGAGGCGAGGCTCTTTTTACCTTATTTACAAAACAGGCGATGAATAAGCCAGAATAGATTCAGGCACATCGTCATCAGGTAAACCTTTATTTAAATGCCAACGAAGAATGTCATAATAAGAACGGATGTTTTCCACATAACGAACAGGCTCTAAACCACGCGCATAGCCATATCGTGTTTGTTTGTACCATTTCTTTTGTCTAAGCAGAGGCAGACTCTTTTTAAGGTCGGCCCATTTAAACGGGTTGCCACCTCGTTGTTCGGTAATAAGTTGCGCATCTCTTACGTGGCCTAAACCCACGTTATAGGCAGCAAGCGCTATCCAGGTGCGATCCGGTTCTACAATGTCTGACGGCAATCTATTGATAAGCGAGCGTAAGTATCGTGCCCCACCGCTAATACTTTCTTCTGGGTCGGTGCGTCTTTGTACACCTAGTTGTTGAGCAGTGGCTTTTGTTAACATCATCATGCCGCGCACCCCCGTTGGTGATTTTGCACGGGGGTTCCAATGAGACTCCTGGTAGGCGGTTGCTGCTAACAGTCTCCAGTCAATGTTGTTTTTATTTGAAGCGTCGCTAAGCATGACTTTATATTTAGGCAACCTGTTTCTTACATGATACATATAAGTATAAGTACCCGCATAATCGTAGCGATTAATATGCCCGTAGTGGCGCTCAATGAGTTGCGCAAGTTCACCGCTGGCTTTTAAGTTGTTAAAGAAAGTAACGGCTTTATTATAAAGAGAGCGATCTTTACCATTGTGAAAAGCCCAGGCCAATTGTTGTGGCTCGGATATATTAAAGGCGATGCTGAGTTGAGGGTAATAGCGCCGGTTAATAGAAAATTCATTTGAATCCGCAATAGTGTATTTGACTGAGCTATCGGCAACCCGGTTCATTAATTCATTTGCGCCAGCAGTATCATTTTCCTGCCAGTTTAGATTCTTCCAGGTTTGTTTTATTTCGTTTAAGCGCTCAACGTGGCTACTATTAGCGACAACTTCAATACTGCTTGAACCGATACCCTCAAGATTGCGTGGATTTTTATTTGTTTTACGGTTGTATATGAGTTGCTGAGTGATTGACTGATAGGCCGGTGCGAATAAAACTTTTTGCTTGCGGTCTTCCGTTACAGTTAAACCGGCGGCGGCAACATGCGCATCACCATCCTGTATTTGATCGAGAATATCTTTTAAATCGTCAGAAGTAACAAGTGTTAATTTAACGTTCAGATAAGCTGCAAATTTTTGTAACAGGTCATATTCCATGCCTGTTGAGCCATGCGGGCCTTCATAAAAGGTGGTGGCAGCATTACGCGTTAGCGCACGCAACTCTCCAGTAGAGAGAACTTGCTCAAGTAAGTTTTTTTGTGGTGTACACGCGTTTAAGACAATGCTAAATAAAATAGCGAGACTTACAATTCCTGCAAAAATACGACTATGCATAATTTACCTCAAGACCCTGTACACTTATAACGGCAATTCGAGAATTTTCTACAGCGTTTTAATATCATAATTCGCTCTGATACAGATTTTATCTGGCTCTCGATTTGCAGCCGTAAATGTGTTTACATAACTCTTTGTTTGTTTAGGCAAATTGCGCTGCGGTCAATTTGTCTTGTTGGCAGAATAATTGAAATCCTGATTAATTCAATTTCAAGTTGCCGTATTAAGGAATATTATAACACACTAATATAGACGGTTAATACCAGTATATATAAGGTATAGTCCGGCCGGGTAGTAAATAGTTCATGTTTTTATTGTTAATTTTCAATGTTTTATTAGAATTTTCTTAAATCCTGATGATAAGTATGGTTTATATTATTGAATTTTCAATGAATTTTTAAAAATTAGTTAAATCAATGACTTATTCATTTATGCATAAAAGCTAAAAGATAATGTTGATATTTGTAAAAGGTTAAAGGTATGCCGGAAAATTCACCCAAAGTCGGATTTATCAGCCTGGGTTGCCCCAAGGCTTTAGTTGATTCAGAAGTTATTCTGACCCAGCTCAGAGCAGAAGGTTACGATGTTGTTTCAAGCTATCAAGATGCCAATCTGGTCGTGGTTAATACCTGTGGTTTTATCGACGATGCCGTGGCGGAATCCTTAGACACGATTGGTGAGGCACTTGCTGAAAACGGTAAAGTGATTGTAACGGGTTGCCTGGGCGCGAAGGGGGATATTGTTAAGCAAACTCACCCCGATGTTTTAGCGGTTACCGGCCCACATGCTCAGGATGAAGTAATGAGCGCGATTCATTCATATCTGCCTAAACCCCATGACCCTTTTGTGGACTTAGTCCCTGCGGGCGGTATTAAATTAACGCCACGTCATTATGCTTATCTTAAAATTTCGGAAGGTTGCAACCATCGTTGCCGTTTTTGCATTATTCCCAGTTTTCGTGGTGACCTGGTTAGCCGCCCGATTAATGAAGTCATGACCGAAGCGGAGAATCTTGTACATGTTGGAGTAAAAGAGTTGCTGGTGGTGTCGCAGGACACCAGCGCCTACGGTGTGGATTTAAAATATAAAGCGGACTTCTGGAAAAGCAGACCATTAAATACACGCCTGTTAGATCTTGCTTCTGCTTTGGGTGATTTAGGTGCCTGGGTACGATTGCATTATGTCTACCCTTACCCTCATGTGGATGATGTTATTCCGTTGATGGCCGAGGGCAAAATTTTGCCTTATCTTGATGTGCCATTGCAGCATGCAAGCCCGACTATTTTAAAGGCAATGAAACGACCGGCCAATACAGAAAAATCCTTAGAACGCATCGAGCGATGGCGAAACATTTGCCCCGATATTACTTTGCGCAGTACTTTTATTGTCGGCTTCCCTGGTGAAACCGAAGATGACTTTAATATCTTGCTCGACTTTTTAGACGAGGCGCAGTTGGACAGGGTAGGTTGCTTTGCCTATTCACCGGTTGAAGGTGCAAGCGCAAATGAATTGCCCAATCAAATTGATGAAGCCTTGAAACAGGAAAGGCTCGAAACGTTTATGCAAAGACAGGCAAAGATAAGTGCCAATAAATTACAACAACGTGTAGGACAAAGCCTACAGGTAATCGTTGATGGTATCTCAGAAGACGGACACGCACTTGCTCGTTCAAAAGCAGAAGCACCGGATGTAGATGGATGGGTCATTATAAAAAATCAAACTGATTTAGTTACCGGTGAATTTGTAGATGTAAAAATAACCGATTCAGATGAGCATGATCTATGGGCTGAATTAGTTTAAAAGAAAATAGTAATATTAAGAAAAACAATAAAAAAACCCTAAAATATAGGCCTGTATTGTATAATCATAACACTCATGTTTGAGTGAATGAGCGACTTGATAGGATATGCTTCTATTTTGGCTTGCTACAAATGGAATTTTAGATATTTATCTGCAAACGTATAAATAGTTAATAACAAGCTGCGAATTAATCAATATGAATCTAAGTGCTCAATCTAATGCTTTACCTCAAGGAACTAAATTAGAGTGCTATCAAATTGAAAATGTTTTGGGTGTGGGTGGTTTTGGTATTACCTATAAGGCAAAAGATTTAAACCTGGGTTGCCTGGTTGCTATCAAGGAATATTTTCCAGCTAGTTTAGCGGTACGTGCAGCCAATACCTGTACGGTTAATTCTAAATCAAGTAACGATGATAATATTTTTAATAAGGGCTTGCATCGGTTTTTAGACGAGGCGCGTACACTTGCACAATTTAAATCACGTAGCATTGTTCATGTAAATCGTTTTATTGAAGCGAACGGCACAGCTTATATTATTATGGACTACGAAGATGGCTTGCCTTTAAGCCGCTATCTTTTAAAATCAAAAAAACTCAATGAACAGGAACTTGCACTGGTTGCGGTGCCAATATTAGAAGGTTTGGAAGCGGTTCATAAAAGTAAATTTTTACATCGTGATATCAAACCATCAAATATATATTTGCGTAAGCAAGGTCGACCGGTATTAATAGATTTTGGTTCAGCGCGCCAGTCGTTAGATGAAAATGCAGAAACGGCAACGGGTTTTGTTACTCACGGCTATGCGCCTTTTGAGCAATACAATACTATCGATGAACAAGGTCCCTGGACAGATTTATATGGACTGGGCGCAACGTTGTATCGTTGTGTGATGGGTAAAGCACCCATTGATGCATTAGACCGGTTAGCATCCATTCAGGCGCAGGAGCCAGATCCATTATTACCCTTAATTCTTGAAAAGCCCCAAAAATATGGAACTGAAATACTGTCTTGTATTGACTGGATGCTCAGTTTTAAGATTGAAAACAGGCCTCAATCGGTTGCCGAAATTATTCATCGTTTTAAAGCGGTGCGCGATAAAAAGCAACATGCTGCATCACGTGTTACTGTTTTAAGCCAAAAAGATATTGACTGGGATGCCGAGTTTATTTTATCAATTGAAGCCGAGCTCTCCAATTTTATAGGGCCTCTTGCGAGTGTAATGGTAAAACAGGCCTTGCAAAAATCCAGTAATATGGACGAGCTGCATTTATCACTTTCAAAACATATTGATAGGCCATCGCATCAACAACAATTTTTACAGTTGTTTTCTGTACAGGCATCAACCACTAGCCAGTACAGTGTTGCGAGTGAACAAATAACCTCGGTTATGCCTAATGGGAATAATAAACAAGCAACGAATATGTCAGCTAAATTTAAGGATACGGCGCAACAATTACTTGCTGAGGTTGTTGGCCCATTAGCTGGTTTTTTAGTTGATGAAGCGATTGCCAATTCCTCAAATTATAACGAGGCAATACGAAAATTATTAAAAGAAATTCCAAAAGAATCAGATAGAAATACATTCTTAGCAAAAATGAATAAGCTCTAACAAAAAGGAACGAGTGTGAAACTTACAACAAAATTTAACCTGACATTAACGTTTGTCTTGTCGATTAGTTTTATTATATGCGCCTATTTTTCTTATAACATTTTACAGGGTAATGCAAAACGTGAAGTTGTTAAACATGCCGGTATGATGCTTGAAGCGGCGCTGGCTATTCGGGGGTATACGGTAACAGAAATAAGGCCGCTCTTGTCAGCGCAAATGCAGCATACATTTTTACCGCAATCCGTACCGGCCTACGCAGCGACTCAAAGTTTTAATGCTTTAAGAAAAAAGAACTCACAATACTCTTATAAAGAGGCAACACTTAACCCAACTAATTTACGCAATCGCGCCACCGATTGGGAAACGGATATTATTCAGGAATTTTCAAATAATAAACAACGCAAAGAAGTGACCGGAGTAAGGAATACACCAACCGGGCCAATATTATATCTTGCTAGGCCTATACAAATAAAAAAACAAGGCTGCCTTACTTGCCACAGTTCAGCAGCAAGTGCGCCTGCCACGTTATTGGCTAAATACGGCAATGCTAACGGTTTTGGCTGGAAAATGAATGAAGTAGTTGGCGCGCAGATAGTCACTGTACCCATGTCAGTGCCGGTACAAAAAGCCAATGAAGCCTTTGTTACCTTTATGTTGTTATTAATCGGTGTATTTTTGTTTATTATTATTGTTTTAAACATTATGTTAAAACAAATTATCATTAAACCGGTTATGCGAATGGCAGTTGCCGCAAATGCGATTAGTGTCGGTAAATTTGATACCCCTGAATTTGATGAATCAGGGAAAGATGAAGTGGCGATATTATCAGCTTCATTTAACCGAATGCGTCGCAGCTTGCAAAAAGCGATACAACTTTTGCAGCAACGTGCAGCGAAGTGATATTTTATTGTTTCGACCGCTCTACAAGTTGAAGCCAATGCGCTTTTAGTATACCCTTGCGCGTGTTTGGAGAAGTGTCCGAGTGGCTGAAGGAGCACGCCTGGAAAGTGTGTATAGGTTTATCCCTATCGAGGGTTCGAATCCCTCCTTCTCCGCCAATTTATGGGACTTTTTTGTGCGTGTTTAAACTCGTTGGAATAGTCGTTTTATGCCTGCTATCGGTTGAGTTCAGGTTATTTCATCGGCTTCAAATACTTGCTCTAAAACACTCTTCATTTTTTCTCGATTGAAGTTTTTCTCATAGGCTGCATCAAAGCCATATTCCTGGTGATTAGTCATTTCAGGGCAGCTTGAGTCACCACTTGAAACGATGAGTTTGGCTTTGGGGTCTAGTTTTCGTATTTCAGTTGCGGTGTCTCTTCCATTTAAGCCACTAGGAATAGCTAGGTCGATGATAACAGCATGAATGGGTGTATTGTTTTCAATCGATTGTTTGTACAAATTGATGGCTTCATCCCCATTGCTGCTTGCGAGTGTTTTGTAACCGAGCTTATCGAGATTTAATTCAAATAATTCCAGTATATCACTGTCATCATCCATCAATAAAATAGTTTTTCTCACTGGTGTTAATGTATCAGGCATTTTTATTATTATCTTGTTGACTCGATTTATATAACAGGTTTTTTACTTGCGTGAGTAAGGCTTCGGATCTGTAGGGTTTGTATAATATATTTTTTTCAAGTTCCTGTACGGTTTCGATGTGGTGCTGGTTATCTGCAAATCCACTGACCATTTGAATTTTAACTTGTGGAAAATGTTGCTGCACATAGGCGGCAAGTTGGTAGCCATCCATATTTGGCATAATAACATCGGATATCATTAAGTCAACGGTCTCTTTTTTTAATACTTCAATAGCATGTTTACCACTATTCGCTATTAAAACATTATAACCAGAAGAACTCAGAATGGTCTGGGTTAATTTTAGCAGTGCTTTTTCATCATCTACAACTAGTAAGGTAGCATTGGTTTGTTGCTCTTTTGTTTTAGTGGCTCTTTTTGTTTGTTCTTTATTTATGGCCTGATCTGCTCTTTGAAAATGCAGAACAAAATGGCTACCTTGTCCTGGCTCTGAGTATACATTGATAGCCCCCTTACTCCGCTGCATAAAGCCATAAACCTGACTTAAACCCAGGCCTGTTCCCTGTTGGCCTTTGGTTGTATAAAAAGGGTCGAATATTTTTTGTTTTACATCCGAGCTCATTCCTTGACCGGTATCGGTGAAGCTTAATGAGACATAATCCCCTGGCTCGAGTTTTAACAGCCGTGCATTTTCAAATTCAATATTTTCATTGTTTGTTTTTATTGTAAGCAGGCCAGTTCCTTCGATAGCGTGCATTGCATTTATACATATATTTAGGATAGTGTCTTCCAGTTCATATTCATCTATTGAAATTGGCCATAAATTTTCAGCAAGATCATATTGCAGTTTGATTCGAGCGGTAAGTGTTTTTTTCAGGATGTTTATTTCATCTTCTAAAAGGGTATTAATACTGATGATTTTGCAATCGACTTGTTTTTGGCGAGCAAAGGATAATATTTTTTGGGTTAGCTTTCTACCGCGTTCTCCTGCGCGATGAATTTCATTAGCATATTCAGCTAGTTTTGATTGGCTGTCTAAATTTAGTTTTAATAAGTCTGCATAACCGAGGATGACACCAAGCATGTTGTTGTAGTCATGAGCGATACCACCCGTTAATTTTCCTAAGGCATCCATTTTCTGGCTGCGGCGTAGTATTTCTTCCATTTGTACTTGCTGAGTAATATCCTGAATTGTCCCGCTTGACCGTAAAGGGGTGCCTTGCTTGTCAAAAAATGTTTGGCATCGTTCCTCGGCATACTTAATTCGACCATCCGGCATAAGTAATCGATGTGTAATAACATAGGGTTTTTTATTTATAACGGATTCTGAATAGACACTATTTATTTTTTCGCGGTCATCAGGATGTATAGCATTAATAAATGCTTCATATGATGCAGAAAATTTATCCGAGTTTATTTCAAAAATACGGTAGACTTCATCCGACCATTGTAAAACATCATTTGTAAGATCAAGTTCCCAGTTGCCAATGTGCGACATACGTTGGGCTTCAGCGAGTTGTCGTTCGCTTACCTGCACTGCTGCTTCTGCATTTTTTCGTTCGGTTATATCGGTAATGGTGCCAACATAGCCTATGACGTTACCATTGCTGTCTTTATTTGCCTGAGCCTGTCCTAATACCCAACGAACATTGTTTGTAGTTTGAAAGCGGTATTCACACTTAAAGGGTATGTTATCCGTAGCCAGTTTATGCCACTCGGAAAAAATATTCTCACGATCATCAAGATGTAAACCTTTAGTCCAGCCGTCACCGATTGCATTTTCTGCTTTTATACCGGTAATTTCGCTCCATTTTTCATTTACATACAAGCACTTTCCTTTAGGATCGGTGTAAAAAATACC
This sequence comes from uncultured Thioalkalispiraceae bacterium, assembly GCA_964504295.1. Lineage (GTDB taxonomy): Bacteria > Pseudomonadota > Gammaproteobacteria > UBA6429 > Thiohalophilaceae > SZUA-37. Next base: position 49,571 of record CAZDEC010000002.1, on the reverse strand, counting down.
AACCGGTGCAATCGTTGTGAGGGTTTGATATTTTTGTTCACTGGCCTTTATGGCTAGTCGCAATTTATATTGTTCGGTTATATCATTAAAGACGAGCACCATGCCTGTTATAACATCGCCATTTTTAATGGGTGCTGCTGAATCAGATATCTGGATTTGCGTGCCATCTCTGGTAATTAATGCAGTGTGATTTCGCTGATAGATAGTTTTACCTTTTGCTATTACTTTATCAATGGGGCTTTTTATGAGTTGTTGAGTTGTTGTATTGCAAGTGATGAAAACTTCTTTTACCGAGCGACCATATGCTTCGTTAGATTGCCAACCAGTCAGACGCTCAGCTACCGGATTCATGCGAGTGATATTGCCTGAAATATCTGTTGTAATGACGGCGTCGCCTATGCTGTTGAGTGTTTGTGAAAGGTGTAGCCTTTGTTTAAGTGCATCTTTAATTTGTTGGCGTAAGTTGGTTCGCATTGAGTTTATGGCATTGACTAAAGTATCAAATTCATCGGTTTTACGATTGTTTCGATCCAGTGTCAGGATATCATCACTTAACAAGAGATTTTGAGTTCTCGAAAAGATTGAAATTTTTTCCAGGTGACGAGTAATTAAAAAGTAAAAAAGGAAATATATAAAAATGGCTACGAACGAGGTTTTAATTGCATTTGATATTAAAACAACCCAAAGCTTATCATAAAGCCGCTGATAAACACCGTCCAGACTTACAACCGCAGTCAACATACCAATATTAATATTTTTGTTGCGGTATGTGTAGTTGATAGGGTAGCTGCGTTTAATTGTATTTTTTTCAGATTTGTTTCCTGTTTTTACCCATGATTCATTGTCATCTTTTATTTCGACATACTGCATATCGCGTATTTTAATGATGCCATCAATATTAGTTTTTAGAAGTTTTCGATTTGATGTCCAAAGCGCGGCAGAAATGCTATTTATATGAACTTGTTCAATTTGTTCCAGTTCATAATAAATTAATTTAATGTCTGCATCGTAATCACGGTAAAGCTGTAAAATAGTAATGAATAGCGTGATAAAGGTACTGAATAGAATGGTATAAAATATTAGGCGACGCGCAAGAGGGGATTTTATGGGTTGAAAGTTAAACATCTCTTTATTCATTAGTTAGCCAAGTAGAGTTCGAATGTTTTTCAGTAAGGTTTGTGAATTAAATGGTTTTTGTATTTGTGATATATTTAAAACATCATTATTTATATTATCCTGCTGGCATTCTGTAAAACCGCTGGCCAGTTGAATTTTAATTTTAGGGTAATCTTTGCGAACAATTTCAGCTAATTTATAACCGTCCATCCCTGGCATAATGACATCTGTATGCAATAGATCAATGGAATGTTTTTTTAGAATTTCAAGAGCCTGTGTAGCATTGTGTGCCATATGTACTGTATAACCTTGTTGTTTCAGGAATTCAGTTGTAAGCTTGAGAAGTGATGGCTCATCGTCGACAACAAGAATAACTTCATTGCCTTTTAAATTAGTTGGTTGAGATAGATTATCTATTTCATCCGGATTCTTTGCTGCTGTTTTTTTATGACGCGGAAAATATAATGTAAATATTGTGCCTTTGCCTATCTCTGAATCAACTATTACATTCCCGCAACTTCGTTCTGTAAAGCCATAAACTTGAGAAAGTCCAAGCCCTGTACCGTGTTCATCTTTAGTCGTGTAGAAGGGATCGAATATATGCGCCTGATGAATTTTTTCAATACCGCATCCCGTGTCGGTAATACTTAGCACGACATATTCCCCCGCTTTGAGTTGCAGCGAGTGTGCATCAATAGATGATAAATATTCATTGTGTGTAGTAATAGTTAAGTCGCCAGCAGAATTCATTGCGTGCATAGCATTAATGCATATATTGATAATAGCATCTTCCAGGTCGTTCGCATCAATCTTAACAGTCCATAAGTTTTCTTGGAGATTAAATTGTAAATTAATTCGCGCGGTCAGTATTTTACCTAACATATGCTGTTCATCTTTTAGGAATGTATTAATATTAAGAATGCTTGTGTCCGGTGTTCTTTGTCGAGAGAAGGATAATAATTTTTTTGTTAATTTACTGCCGCGTTCACTTGCATGATGAATTTCGCTTGCATATTTAGCAATATCGGGTTGCTTGTTGAGTATTTTTATTAATAGCTCAGAGTATCCCATAATAACGCCAAGTATATTATTGAAGTCATGTGCAATGCCGCCGGTTAATTTACCTAGAGCATCCATTTTTTGAGTTTGGCGAAGTTGTTCCTCCTGTTGTTTGTATGTTGTTAAGTCCTGGCATGAACCAATAAAACGTTTTTTCCCACTAGCGTCAGCAGGAAGAAGGGCGACGGATAAGCGCATAGGGAATGTCGTGTCATCTTTTCGTTTCCCGGATGCTTCTCGTGTTGTACCGAGAATACTTGCTTTACCTGTGCTCATGAAAAGTTCCAGGTATTCGGTGTAGCGCTTTGCATCTAACGAATTCATTAATAGCCAAACACTCTGTCCAATTATTTCTTTGTAATCATAACCAAAAAGTTTTTTTGCTGATTTATTAAAACTGAGTATGGTTCCTTTTTCATCAACGGTTATAACGGCATCGACCATTGAGTTAAGGATTTCTCTTTGTTCCTGTTCCTTGGTTTGAAGATTAACTTCCAGGTTTTTGCGTGTGGTTATGTCTCGGGCTATACCCAATACACCAATCAGTTCTTTATTTGAATCGTATATTGGTGTTTTAATTGTTTCGACAAGCTCTATATGCCCATCACTTGAGTATTTTATTTCTTCTTCGTTCGATGTAGATTTTCCTGCCTTAATAGCATTGTTGTCTTTTTGGCGTAATGTATCAGCTATTTTTTTATTGGTAAAGTCATAATCAGTTTTACCAATAATGTTGCGAGAATCTGTGCTAAATAATGCTTCAATTTTATTATTACATAATATGTAAGTACCATTAATGTCTTTTAGCCATACAAGATCAGGCATGCTATTTATGACATTATGTAATAAATTTTTCTTTAGTATTAGTTCTTCTTCGATTTTATTTTTTTCTTCAATATTATTTATAAGCTCTTTGTTAAGTTTTTTTACACTTAAGTATCGCCAAATAGCGGATAGCAAAATTGTTATAAAAACTAGAATGCTGGAGAGGATAATGACTTTAGTCATATCCCAGGAAGGTTTTTCTTTACCATACCATTTTATATATATATTTCTAAAGTCGTTAGAATTTTTTAACTGCAGTATCGATTTATTTAGTTTGTCTCTTAGTTTTCTATTGTTTTTGTTTAGAGCTATTGCTCTTTTTAATATTTTTAAAGTGGGTTTGATTATTTTTATTCTGTCTTCGAGTCCGCTTTGTTTTGCCACATTTTGCATGACTCTTTTGGGGTAAATTATTGCATCGATTTGTCCTGATAAAAGCGCTATTAATGCATTTTCCGGTTGCGAGTAGCTAACGTATGTTAACCCAAGAGATTTTGCAATTTTTAATCCAATATTATATTCAATAACGCCGGTAATTTTATTTTTTAAATCAGATTTATTTTTGATGTCTTTTGATTCGTTACGCACAATGATTGAAATTGGCGACAATTCAATGGCTATGCTGAAGTCAAAATCACGAGTTCTTTTTTTTGTTACACCAATATTGGGTATAATATCAGCTTCACCATTTTTTAGTGCTTGAGAAACTTGTGTCCAGTTGTCTTTTAACAGGTAGTTAATTTTGAATCCGGCGTTCTCAGCTATTTTTTCGATACTGTCAATAGCGAATCCCTGTGGAGCACCGTTTTTTGTTTGGGAATAATGTGGCGGGAAATATTTCATCACAACAGCGGTGATGGTTGGTTTGCTATTTAATTCTCTTGCTGTTGATATTGATGCCGTTAAACCGTATAGGCTGATAAAAAATAGCAATATAAATAATATCAGAAAGATTGCTGAGGCTGGTTTTTTCATTTGTTAATCCAGTCGATAAGTTTATCTGCTGGCATCGGTTTAGAAATAAAATACCCTTGTGCGCTGTCGCAATCGAGGCTTTCTAACATGTCCCATACCTGTTGTGTTTCTATACCTTCTGCAACAAGTTTCATGCCCAGCATTTTGCCAAGCATAATGCAAATTTTCACGATTACCTGTGCTTCAGTATCCGTGGCCATGTTCATAACAAACTTCTGGTCGATTTTTAGTTCAGTGAATGGTGCCTGGTATAAGTGGGTAAGGGATGAATAGCCTGTGCCGAAGTCATCAATTGAAAGTGCGAAGCCCTTCATTCTTAAACGGTTAAGAACATCGAGTGAAGATGTAAGTTTATTCATTACCGCACTTTCTGTTAGTTCCAGTGTTATCATTTCTGGATGAACTGAATGTTCTTTTGTGAGTTGTTTTAGTTTCTCTGGTAAACTTAAACTGGTTATATTTTCTGCCGAGACATTGATTGACATGGCAATGTCGACACCCTGTAGTTGCCATTGTTGCTGTTGTTTAATACAAAGGTTAATGATTTCCTCGGTTAATGGGTCGATCAGATTTTGCTGTTCTGCAAGGTTGATAAATTGGTCGGGTAGCAGTAGACCGCGTTCTGGATGTTGCCAGCGTACTAATGATTCAACGCCTTCGAGTTTTTTTGTTTTCATATTAATTTGCGGCTGGTAGTGCATGACGAATTGGTGTGTTGCTAGCGCTGTTTCCAGTTCTTGCTTTAATACGGGCTGTCGTTCTTTAGTTATTTTTTTCTTATTATGAAAAGTTTCGTTTGCGGCGCTTAATACCTCAATAAATTTACTTATTGGTACCGGTTTGGGGAGGCTTTCGATTACTCGTATATTGTGGGCTTCGGCTAATTGTTTTGCAGAATGCAGAACGCGAGTATCGAAACCACTGATTAATATTATTCGTAGAGCCGATTTACTCTTGGCAAGTGAACGAATAACTTCAATGCCATCCATTTCGGGCATATCAAGATCTAGCACTAAAACCCCATCAGGATCTTGGGTTTTGTCTATAAAATTGCCTGGGCTTATTTCGTGACTTGCTTCCCAGCCAGCTGTTGAAGCAACTTCAACCAGCAGTTTTGCATACTGCTCGTCATCATCCAGGACATAGAGTGTTGGTTTCATGGTGTATCGGTTTAACCTTCGTAGAGTACTAATTAACATGAATAATGTTGTTTACGTTTAAGAGTATAGCCTAAAAAACGTCAAAATCAATAAAAACGTTAATATCGTTATTTATGTGGTTGTATTTATGTTTGCAATCATAAATATCGTAAAATTCGTTAATATGTACTATATTAAGCGATAGTGGCCTGTATTCCATTGTTGGGGAGGTCGATTGATACTAAATGAAGAGCCAAAGATGGAACAAAAAGAAGAAAAATATTTAACGCCTGCTGAAGTCGCGAAGTTACTGATGGTGTCGCCAGCTGCTGTGCGGCTTTGGGCTGAAAAAGGTGATCTTAAAGCTTTGACCACACCGGGTGGACATCGGCGCTTTTTGCAAAGCGAGGTAGAGCGTTTTACGGCAGGACGCGGAATTGCTGCCACAGATAAATCAGAGCAAAGGCTTTCTATCCTCATTGTGGATGATGATGTTCAATTTACCAATTACTTACAGAAGTTATTAAGCAAATTTTCCTCCGAGGTTGTTGTGGCGGTTGCGAATAATGGTTTTGATGCAGGTATAAAGATTAAAGAATTAGACCCTAATGTTGTGTTATTAGATTTGATGATGCCGGGTATGGATGGTTTTAGTGTTTGCCAAAGCATTAAATCGAATAAAACGACAACTGATATACGGGTAATTGTTATGACTGGGTTTCCGTCAGCTGAAAATGTTCAGAAAATTATGTCGGTTGGTGCAGAGGTGTGTTTGAGTAAACCCGTTGATAAAGTTAAGTTACTGGATTTGCTTGGCTTGCATGCTAAGACCGAGCAATAAGGTAGCCAGGTTGTCATTGCAAGTGTAAATAAATTGAACGGGTTTATGAAATGACAAATACGCTAACCATAAATTTCAGGTCAATCCTGGGCAAGAGATTAATATCGGTTCTAAGCGTGAGCCTGATAGGGTTTTCTCTATTGTTGCTAAGTATGTTAGCGCTTTGGTTGCAGCTTAATTCAAATCTAATCTTTTTAATGTTAACGGTTGTTTTTATATGTGCTGTCACTGTTAGTGTTTTAATTTTTAAGCGTTTTACTGATTTATTAAAAACTGAGAAAGAAGAGGGTCTGGAAGCTGAGAATCTTGTAAGAGAGTATAATGGCCTGTTAGGTCACGTCGACTCAGAACAAACAACACACTTTGCTGAAATTACTGATGAATTGTCTCGTGTCCGATCTATTCAAAGTGATGCAATTGCAGGTGTTATTGAAAGTTTTCAGGGATTACGAGAACAATCAAATGTGGGATTGGAGCTTGTATCTAATTTAATTAATTTAATATCGGATAATGATACATCGGATAAAAAAAATAAATCGTTTCGTCATGAAGCCATGAATTTAATCGCGTTATTTACTCAAAGTATCCAGGATATGAGTGATAGCAGTACGCATATGGTTGAAGCGATGAGTTCCATGAGTGCGAATATTGATGTTATAGAAAAATTACTCAGTGAAATTGATGCTATTAGTGCGCAAACAAACCTGTTAGCGCTAAATGCATCGATTGAAGCGGCGCGTGCTGGCGATGCGGGCAGGGGTTTTGCAGTTGTTGCTGATGAAGTTCGCAGTTTGTCTAAGCGTAGTCATCATTTTAGTCATAAAATTCGCTCAAACTATGATGAAATTAAAAAAACTATCAATAATGCAAAGCAGATAATCGGGCAGATTGCGTCGAGCGATTTAAGTTTAACGCTTAATTCTAATAATCGTATGGACGAGTTGATTCAGGAAATTGAAGCAGAAAATAAAAAGATTAATGATGAGTTGCAAGTTGTTTCATATGTTGCATCAGATATAACAAAAAATGTTGATCTGGCAATACGTTCTATGCAGTTTGAAGATATGACAAATCAGCTGCTTGAACATATCAATAAAAGAATTTCAGTCCTGCAGAATTATTCAGTCGCTTCTATTGTAATTCGTAACGATTTTAAAAGTATTAGCAATAAAGACAGGCATATTAAAATTCAGCGTCATATTGAATATTTACAGGCTATTATTGCCAGTGAAAAGTCACAAGTGGGTTGTTTGAGAAATCCTGTTGAGCAAGTAAATATGAATAACGGTGAAATTGAGTTTTTCTGAAGGGTGATAGCATAGTGAAAAAGCGAATACTTGTTGTTGATGATGAGCCATCCGTCCGGAAAATTATAAAGCGTGTCATCAACGAGCCATGCTATGAATTGTTTGAAGCAGATAATGGCATTGAAGCATTACAAATATTTCAGCGTGAGACATTAGACCTGATAATTACGGATATTATTATGGCTGAAAAAAACAGCATTGATTTAATAATGGAAGTAAAAAAGAAAAATAAAGCCCTGCCTATTATTGCTATCTCCGGTGGGGATGGCATAACAGGTCGGTTTAATTATCTTGAAATTGCAAAACTAGTTGGTGCTGAAAATATTTTGAGTAAACCATTCGATAATTCTGAATTGAAAAATATAGCAGAAGCTACTTTAGGGAGTAACGAGTGAGTAACCAGGAGAGCAAGCAACAAAAAGGCAGTATTAATCAATTCAATTTAGATGATTTATCTGAACTTTTTAAACTTGCTCTTCATGCAACAGCCGATGGTATTGTTATTACTGATACGGCTGGAATAATAAAATGGATTAACCCGGCTTATGAAAACCTTACCGGCTATAGCCAAAGTGAAGTTTTAAACAAAAACCATAGTATTTTAAAATCGGGTAAGCAATCACAAGCTTTTTATAAAAGTCTTTGGGATACTATTTTAGCAGGTAAAATATGGACAGGTGAATTGTGGAATTTAACGAAGGCGGGCGAGCTTTATCTTGAAGAGCAGAGTATTACGCCGGTAAAAAATACTCAAGGCAAGCTTACACACTTTATAGCGATTAAACGCAACATTACCCAACAGTATGAGATTCAGAAAAAAGTCAATTTATCGAGTCGGCTTGATAGTATTAGTCAATTAACCGCAGGGATTGCACATAATTTTAATAATAAACTAGCAAGTATTCTGGGTTTTGCTGATTTAGCACTGGATGATGTTAAACAATATAATAACGATGATCTGGAAGATTCACTAAACGAGATTATTACTGCGGGTAAAATGGCTCGAGATCTGGTTAAGCAAATGATGGCTTTTAGTGTTGAAGAAACAAGCGATCCTCGGCCAACCGATGTAGACGTTGTGATTAAGCAAGCGGTAAAGTTTTTGCTCTCGACTTTACCTGCAGGGATCAATTTTGTGACTAATGTCGATAATCTTCCTCTTGTTAGTTTAGACTCTGTTCGATTGCACCAAATGATTATAACGCTTGTGATTAACGCAAGTGATTCTATGGATGGTAATGGCGAGATTACAATAAAGGCTAAAGAGGTTTCTCTAGCAGAGCATATTTGTAGCTCTTGCCATAATACGTTTTCAGGAAAATATATAGAAATCTCTGTTCAAGATAATGGCAAAGGTATTAGTCGGGAAAATCTAGATAATATTTTTATGCCGTTTTTTACAACTCTTCAGCATGAAGGTCGTACCGGTATGGGTTTATCGGCATTGCATGGCATGTTGCATGATATGGATGCCCATGTTTTGGTTGAATCGACGCCATCGAAGTGTAGCGAATTTAGATTATTGTTTCCTTTTATGGAAAGTCGTCAGGAAGACAATACGGGGTCAGCCAGGAAAATTGCCGAAATTTCAGAACCAATATATTCTGATAGTATGAATATTCTTGTTGTTGATGATGATGAATCGGTTGTAAATTTTCTCTCTGAAATTTTAAAGCTTAATGGATATAATGTCACAAAGGAATGTGACAGTAAGCAAGCTCTGCGAATGATTTCTGAACGTCCGGATCGGTTTGATTTGTTAATTACCGATCAAAGTATGCCAAAACTCAGTGGTCTGGAGCTTATTGAGCTAGTGGCAAAAATTAGAGATGATTTGCCTGCAATATTAATGACTGGTTATGATGAAAGGGAGTTTAGCGGTAAAAGTAATTTTGTGAATGCCATTTTAGCCAAACCCTTTGATACCAAAGATTTGTTGAAAAAGATTAAAACACTTTAGCTAAGAGGCAATTCCTCAGATTAAAGATTAGTCAGCTACATCTGCTTTGTGTTATCCTTGCGGCCGAAAATTAAACGGTTGTACAGAGATTTTATTCAGCCAATCTATGGTAGTTTGTATGGGTTCCCTCGCGACGATAAACCGCAAACCCCGCCAGGCCCGGAAGGGAGCAACGGTAGTGGTGGATTCGGGTGCCGAGGTGTAGCTTGTACAGACTGCCACCCAATTTCCCTCCCCCCACACTTACCTATATAATTCAGTCAGTTAGTCTTTCTCTAGCAATGGTTCTGTTAGCGGATATTTCGTATTAATCACTGGGCAGCTGTTCAATAAATAGCTAGAATGGCCAATTGAGTCCGTTTTTTAATTGCTGGTGAGTTTTGAGTAGATATGAGTTATTTGGCCTTAGCGCGTAAATGGCGCCCGAAAAATTTTAGTGAAATGGTGGGGCAGGAACACGTTCTGCGAGCATTAATTAATGCTCTGGATTCAGATCGCTTACACCATGCCTTTTTATTTACTGGCACACGTGGAGTCGGCAAGACGACCATTGCGCGTATTCTGGCAAAATCCATAAATTGTGAACAGGGAGTCAGCTCGACACCCTGTGGTGAATGTTCAACCTGTAAAGAAGTTGATGAAGGGCGTTTTGTTGATTTAATTGAAGTGGATGCAGCATCACGCACTAAGGTTGAAGACACTCGTGACTTACTCGACAATGTTCAATATGCACCAAGCCGTGGTCGTTACAAGGTTTACTTAATCGATGAAGTTCATATGTTATCGGCGAGTAGTTTTAATGCTTTATTGAAAACGCTTGAAGAACCACCACCTCATGTTAAATTCTTATTTGCTACAACCGACCCAAAAAAATTACCGATTACAATTTTATCGCGTTGCCTGCAATTTAATTTAAGGCGTTTACCGACCGAACGAATTGCAATATATTGCCAAAGTTTACTCGATAAAGAAAATATTCCGTACGAAAAAGATGCTTGCAAACAAATCGCGATTGCTGCCGATGGTAGTATGCGTGACGGCCTAAGTTTACTGGATCAGGCCATTGCTTATGGTGCTGGTACTATTAAACTTGATGATGTAAGCGCAATGTTAGGCAGTTTTGATCGTGAACTTATTATAAATTTAGTTGAAAAACTTATTGATGAAGATGCTAGCGGGGTTATGCTTGCGTTAAATAAGTTAACCGATCAAGTCCCCGATTTAAATGGCGTGCTACAGGCTATATTAAATGTGCTACATGGCATTGCCCTGTATCAGCACGTACCGGATGCATGTGAATCAGTATTAGAGGAGCTTGGCACGGGCTCTGAAATATTAGAAGCGCTAGCATCAAAAATTAGCCCAGAGGAAGTTCAGTTATATTATCAGATTGGTTTAACCGGACAACGTGATTTGCATCTTGCGCCCGGTATACGCAGTGGTTTAGAAATGGTGTTACTGCGGATGTTGGCTTTTAAACCAGCTTCAAATGTAAATGCGCAAAAGGTTGTAACAAATACAGCAAAGAATTCTCCCTCAAATAGCGGCAAAACCAATGCAAACCAGGATAATACAATAAAGCAAACACCAGCGGCACCAACAGAAACGATTAACCCGAGCCGTGCCGCCCCTATTCAAAACAGTGAACAGCAAGCATCTACTGTTCAGGAAGAAGAGAATCAGCCCTATAACCAGCAAAGCAAATCGTTACAAATGGATACGGCGGTATCTGATTCTTATATTCAGCCAAAAATACAAAGCAATGCAAGTGTTGGCATACAATCACCTTGGCATGAAATTGTGGCGGCTTTAGATATTGCAGGAATGGACAAGCAACTTGCCAGTTTATGTGCCTTAACAGAAGTTAATGGCAATGAATTTATATTGGCATTAGCACCCGCGAGTGCGCCTTTTTTAAACAAAGACCGTGAACAGAGAATACAACAATCGTTAACAGATTTTTTAAACACCGATATTAAACTAACGATTGAAATGAAAGTCATTGACGCTGAAACGCCTGCCGCTCGTGAGCAACGTATTGCCGAGGAAAAGGTCGTAACAGCTGAAGCTATTATTAATGATGATGCCAATGTGAAATCTTTAATTGAGGCATTCGATGCTTCAGTTCAGCCGGGCTCAGTTCAGCCTATTGAATGACAACGGTTTGAGTAATAACAGTCCTAAATTAACTAAATTATTAGATTTAAAATGAGGTAAAGATAAATGAAAGGCGGAATTGGAAACTTAATGAAACAAGCGCAGAAAATGCAGGAAGACATGCAAAAAGCGCAACAAGAAATGGGCAATATTGAAGTCACTGGCCAGTCAGGCGGTGGTTTAGTTAAAGTAACCATGACTTGTAAACACGATGTAAAACGTATTGAAATAGATGACAGCCTAGTTGGCGATGACAAAGACATGCTGGAAGACTTGGTTGCTGCTGCGATTAATGATGCCGTGCGAACGGTTGAAAAAACCACCCAGGATAAATTTTCCGGCTTAACCGATGGTTTAAATTTACCTGCCGGTTTTAAACTTCCATTCTAGATATACTCATAGCCCGAGCATTTTAAGCAATGGCATATAGTCCACTCATTGGTCAATTGATCAGTTCACTAAAACGCCTACCGGGTGTAGGGCAAAAGTCAGCTCAGCGCATGGCATTTCATTTGTTACAGCATGATAAGCAAGCCGCGGCGCAGATATCAGAATCTTTAGCCTCGGCGCTTGAATTAGTTGGCGAGTGTTCGCGCTGCCGGGTTTTAACCGAAACGGAAGTTTGTGATGTCTGTAGTAACCAGAAGCGGCAACAGGATCTAGTGTGTATTGTTGAATCACCCGCCGATGTGCAGGCTTTTGAGCAAGCCACCCAGTACTCGGGGCGTTACTTTGTTTTAATGGGGCACCTGTCTCCTTTAGACGGCATTGGTCCACATGAAATTGGTCTGGACCTTCTGGCAACTCAATTAGATAGCGATGAAATCAACGAAGTTATTCTGGCAACCAATCCCACAGTGGAAGGTGAAGCCACCGCACATTATATTTCTGAAATGACTAAAAAGCGAAATATTAAAACGACGCGAATAGCGCATGGTGTGCCTATTGGTGGTGAACTGGAATATGTGAATGGTTCAACCTTGGCACATGCGCTTGATGGGCGGAGTGTTGTTTTGCTTGATTAAGCGATTATCTTCTTTATTCCTGAAGCAACAAAGAATCCATTTTTTCCATTTTTTCTATTGCCAAAGTGCATAACGATTTAAATAAACGGTAACTTGCATCGTCTATCTGGCAATCTCGTGTATGTCTGTCGGCATAAAAAAAGCCTACTTCCGTATTGGCAACATAAATAGACATAGCAAGGAATGAATCGGTGACAATAAATTTTTTAAAATCTTTTGGAATAAGTTCCCAGAATGTTTCGCGTGTTTTATTATTAATAACAATAGCCTGAGTTTTCTGCATTAAGCGACCAAACAGATTTTGTTTATTAAGATTTATTTGAAAACGATTAAAAACCGGGTCGTTATCGGCACCTTTAATGGCATAGGGTACCAGCGTTTTTTCTTCAACATTTTTAGTTGCAAAAACCACACGATTTAATCCAATACCATCATGCATTGCCGACAAAATAAGGTGTATCAATTCTTTAAGAGAAATATCGTTATCCGCATCTTTAATATTTTTCATTATGTTTTGCAAAAGCAGCCTTTGTGGAATCAGGCATATATCAGCATGTTCATTTGGATTTTTCAGTTGAACAATGTCTTCATCAAGTGGATCATCCAGCATAGGTAATAAAGCGGCGGCAGGGCGTACACCATATAAATTGGTTGCATGCGCAACGTCAACCGCCAGTTTATGATTGGCACTAACAATCTTTGCAACAGGTATATCTAGAAATTCTGCTACCTGTTGTTGAATAATCTGTGTTTTACCGCCGTGCCAGTCAACCGCGGCAGCACGTGCTAATTGTACCGCCAGCATAATGCTGTAGGCACGAGGATATTTTGCGTTTTCAGGTTTGAGAGCTTCGAGTGAAAGACCGGGTAACTCCCAATTTTTAGCCAGTTCATAACTTAACTGGTTAATCGTAAAACCTAAAACAAGGTATTGAGCTTCTTCGCTGGCAATTTGGCGCTTGCGTCTTAAGCTGTCAATTTCGGCCAGCTTGTCAGGATAGAGCATGGCAATCGCCATCTCACCGATAAAATGTATTTGCGTGGCAACAAATATTTCATCTGTATTCATATCACGTCGATAATGCGCCCATTCAGTTGCTTGCTCTGCGGCATGAAAGGCGCGACTAAAGGTCATTAATAAGCGTGTTTTAGCAGGATCTTTTAATTGCTTGTCCAGGCTCGGCAGCTTATTCGGTAGTTGATTAACCTGTTTAATCCCCAGCATCATTAATGCCTGGGAAATAGAAGTGATTTCAGACCTTAAACTACTGGTCGATTTTTTATTACAAATACGTAGTAGATAAATTGTTAAGCCGGGATCGCGGCTCACGATATGACTAATTTCTTCAATTTTGGCTTCTTCTTTTGCAGATATTTTTTTGAGCGCAAGGATAGTTTTTTCCATAACCGGAAAATGCTGGTTACCTATCTTTTTTAAAACATCCTGTAAAACGTCTGCTGTGCGTATTTGCTGTAACATTCTGTTATTTCTAATAATAATGAAACTCTTATAATTATCGGTTCGAATCATTAATTTCTTTAATCTGCTCGATGTTTTTTACAAAAAAACAATTCTGCGAAGGATATTTACTCAAGTTTTGGCATTTTAGGTCGATAATTTTTAATAATGAAAAGTAATCTCTCTTTGCATTAGCTATTGGGAATTAAATCCATATTTAAGGAATAGAGCGGCATGAAGTTTTTAATTGGTGTAATCATGGTGTGTGCTGCCGTAATCGGTGGCTATCTTGCATCTGGCGGTGATTTGTTAGCATTGTGGCAACCCTTTGAATTAGTGATTATTTTAGGTGGTGCAATTGGTGCTTTTATTATTGCGAACCCCGGTAAAGTGGTTAAAGAATCTGTTAGTGGTATTTTAGGCCTGTTAAAAGGGGCAAAATACAATAAGCAAGTGTATATGGATTTACTAGGGCTTATGTACGCTTTATTTTCAAAATCACGCAAAGAAGGTTTGATGGCTCTTGAGGGCGATATTGATGAGCCACACGACAGTGAAATATTTAAGGCCTACCCGAAATTAGCAGCTAATCATCACCTTATTGATTTTATTTGTGATTATTTACGCCTGATGGTCGGTGGCAATATGAATGCGTTTGAATTAGAAGGCTTGATGGATGTGGAACTGGACACTCATCATGCTGAAGGCCATAAAGCAGCGGCTGCGGTAACAGGGATGGGTGATGGCTTACCTGCATTTGGTATTGTCGCGGCGGTAATGGGGGTTGTTATTACCATGGGGTATATCAGTGAGCCGCCGGAAGTTTTAGGTCATCATGTTGGCGCGGCACTGGTCGGCACCTTTTTGGGTATTTTAATGGCCTATGGATTCGTGGGGCCAATGGGTACGGCAATGGAAGCCCAGGCAGAAGAAGATGCCAAGCTGTTTGAGGTTGCAAAGGTTTGTATTATGGCAACTTTGAATGGTTACACGCCGCAAATTGCCGTCGAGTTTGGTCGTAAAGCACTTTACAGTGATATGCGACCGGGCTTCCTGGAACTTGAAGAATTTATCAAAGGAAGTTAGGTAAAGGATTACGACAGTGGCAGGTGATGATAAAAAACAACCGATAGTCATAAAAAAGATTGTTGCCGGTGGCCACGGTCACCACGGTGGTGCCTGGAAGGTGGCATATGCCGATTTTGTAACGGCAATGATGGCATTCTTTTTATTGCTTTGGTTATTAGGAATAACCGATGAAGCGCAACGTAATGGTATATCTGATTATTTTAAAAACCCGGCTGGTATAAAAGGCATTGGTGGCGCGAGCACTAGTTTGATTAAGCTGGGGGGAGCAAAAGAAATGCCCCGAGGTGATCGAACACGTAAACAAGACAGAAGTGTAACAACAGAACAACCTGAGCGTAAAAAAGGCGAGGAAGACAAACAGATTGATGGCAACAAACCGACAGAAACATCAGAAGAACAGGCAAAACGTAAGGCTGATAAAAAAGTATTAGATAACCTTCTACAGATATTGAAAAAAGCCATAGAAAAAAGTGCATCACTTAAGAAATTTAAAGATCAGCTGTTTTTAGATATTACACCGGATGGCTTACGTATTCAGATATTTGATAAAAAGAATCGACCTATGTTCGATTTGGGCAGCGCACAATTAAAACCTTATACTAAAAAAATACTCTATGAAATTGGTAAAACAATTAGTACGGTTCCTAACCGTATTAGTATCAGTGGTCATACCGATGCGACTCGATTCCATAAAGGCTATATTTTATACGAAAATGATTATGGTGAAGAAATTAAATTACCGTATACAAATTGGGAACTGTCTGCTGACCGGGCAAATGCCGCTCGGCGTACTTTATTGAAAGGTGGTGTTAAGGCTACACAAATAGGACGGGTTATAGGTTTTTCATCATCGGTTTTATACAATAGAAAAGATAAAACACATCCCAGTAATCGGCGGATTACTATTGTTGTCATGAACCGGCGGTCAGTACTGGATATGAAATTAACCGAGGGACCTGATACCGTTAAGCAGGAAGTATTACCCTAATCCCAGGCCTCTCTTTAGTTCTCTTTTGATATTTTTCTGCTTACCTTGAGTTCAGGTTAAGCGGAGTATTTACGAAGCAACCTCAGGTAAAGAAGATGGTGCCATCAACTATCTAATGATTCGAAAATAGATAAGTAGCTTTGGTAACGCCGTCGGTTGATGCGTCCATCTTTGACGGCAGTATTAACTGCGCAGCCTGGTTCGGCTTGATGCTGACAGTCTCTGAATTTACAGTATTCGCTTGCCTGTTGTATTTCTTTAAAACCTTTGGCTAATTGGTTCTTTTCTATATTCCATAAACCAAATTCACGTATGCCGGGGGAATCAATCAGCTTGCCGTTGTTTGGTATAGAATAAAGGAAGGCCGTTGTGGTGGTGTGCTTTCCTTTATTATTTCTATCTGATATCTCTTTGGTTATGGCCGGCATATCGGGCAAAATGGCATTAACAATGGATGATTTCCCCACCCCAGATTGGCCAACGACAATGTTAGTTTTATTATCGGTAACACTGAGCAGACTATCAATTTCAGTTTTATTTTTTGCGCTCATATAGAAAACATCGATGCCAATATCCTGGTACATTTGCATGTCTGTTTTAAGGTTTCCTAATTCCTGATGTTTTATTTTATCTATCTTGTTTAAAACGATAACGGAATTAAAGTTTGAAAACTCAGCTGCAATTAAGTAGCGATCTATCAATCCGAATTTAATCGTATCGTTAGCACTAAGCACAATAATCATTTGGTCTATATTTGAGGCAATTTGTTTGGGTTTAGGGTTTAGATTATTGAGACGAGATAAAACGCTTTTACGCTGGAATATTTCTGTAATGATATGTTCGTTGTTTCTTTCAGTTTTAAATTTTACTCTGTCACCGCATAAAGGTTTGCCGGTATTTTTTAAAGATTTGGCGGTAAAAATATTTTTATCGGCTGTTTCTATTTTGCATTGATTGCCATAACTTGCGATAACCAGGGCTTCTTGATATTTTGGTTCCCCCATAAAGACTATTCGTTATCTTCTTCTTTAAAATGATAGAAGTTTTTGTTCAGGTAATCTTGTACATCCTGTATTTGATCTTCAGGCCAATTTGTTCCCAGGCTATTTTTACAGCGCAGTAACTGTTCCTGTAAGCCGCTTAGAGAATCTATTTTTCTATTCTGACGAATATATATATCATTGCCTTTTTCGCCGTAAATAGCCGCGTGGCAGCTGGTACAGTTTTCATCGTGTAGTTCCTGGCCACGTTCGAGGTTTGTGGCCAGGCTCGTTTCAACCCCTGAAATATACATGAGAACAATAAGTACAAGAGATAAAATTTTCATCGTGTTGTTTATCTCTTTGCTATCGGCTTAAATGCGCGATACGTACAGGTGCAGGCGGGTGTGAGTCGTAAAATGAAGAATATAGAGGGTCGGGTGTCAGGGTATTGGAATTTTCTTCATACAGTTTAACTAAAGCGGTAATTAGATTATTCGCATCGGTATTTTGCGCTGCAAATTCATCGGCTTCAAATTCATGCTTACGACTCATAAGGGAAAAAAGAGGATTTAGAAAAATACTTATTACCGGCGTTACCAACATAAATAAAATCAACGCCATATAGTAAGAGGGTTGCGTTACCCCAAGGCCTTCGTATATAAATGACTGGTCAATTAACCAGGCAAGTAAAGCAAGACCGCCCAAGCTCATTAATGCCATTGTGGCGATACGTTTTTTAATGTGGTTGCGTTTAAAGTGCCCCAGTTCATGCGCCAGAACCGCTTCAATTTCATCGTGTTGCAGAGAGTTAAGTAAGGTATCAAAAAATACAATGCGTTTATTATTACCAAAGCCGGTAAAATAGGCATTGCCATGACTGGAGCGTTTGGAACCGTCCATGATATAGACGCCATTACTGGTAAAACCGCATCGTTCAAGTAAGTTGCTTATTTTAGATTTAAGCTCGGGCTCATCTAACGGTGTAAATTTGTTAAAGATAGGCGCAATAACGGCAGGGTAAAGCCACATCATTAACATGCTAAAGCCAAACCAACTACCCCAAACATACAACCACCAGTATGGGCTAGCATCATCCATTAACCAGAGTATGAAACTTAAAAACGGTACGCCGATAATAAGCATAATAATGGTTTGTTTTATCATGTCGATAAAATACATTTTAATTGTTTGTCGGTTAAAGCCAAATTTTTCTTCAATAACAAAGGTTTTATACAGGCTAAAAGGAATGTCTAATATTCCAGAGATAACGCCCAGGCCAATAATAACGGCTACTCCGGTAAAAATCGGGCTTAGGTTGAATACGCGAATTTGATCATCAAGGTACTGCAAACCGCCGCCCAGTGTCCATATCACGAGTAAGATGGTACTGAAAGACAGTTCAAGCAAGCCGAATTTATTACGTGCAATCGTATAGTCGGCTGCTTTCTGGTGAGATTCGAGTGATATTTTATCGACGAAGGCTTCTGGCACCTGACCTCGGTGAGTCGCGATATGTTTAATATTGCGTCGTGATAACCAAAATTGTAAAACGTAGGATGCGATAAGGAAAAAGATAAAACTGTATTGAATATCAAGCGCGGTCATAATTTCTCGTTCTTTCTGGATGTTTAATTTAAGAAGAATTTATTGTTTAAATACTGCTAAAATCGACTGAATGTTTAATGATTATATCGACTTCACTGGTTGATAGCTATTGTATGAGGAATAACGATGGGACAAAACACTAATAATTTGATTTGGATTGACCTTGAAATGACGGGTTTAGATACACAAAATGATTTAATCATTGAAATTGCGACCATCGTCACCGATGCGGAATTAAATATTCTTGCTGAAGGCCCCATGATTGCCGTACACCAGGCTGATTCCATTATGTCGGCAATGGATGAATGGAATACTAAACAGCATGGTCAGTCAGGGTTAACCGAGCGCGTTAAAAACAGTGGCTATAATGAAGGCCAAGCTGAAAAAGAAACCATTGATTTTTTACGTGAATTCGTCCCTGAGAAAACATCGCCTATGTGTGGTAATAGTATTTGTCAGGATCGTCGATTCCTAGCGCGTTGTATGCCGGAACTGGAAGGTTTTTTTCATTATAGAAATTTAGATGTGAGCAGTATTAAAGAGCTCGTTAATCGATGGAAACCGGGTATTGCTAAAGGTTTAACGAAACAATCATCGCATCTTGCAATGGACGATGTAAAAGATTCTATCAATGAACTGATTTATTATCGTAGCCACTTTTTTAATTTAGAATCGTAACCTGCCTTTATTTTAAAATTAAATACTGCTGGCAGTGTGGATTCTATTCCATGCTTGCCGCAATATTTGTCACTTGTCATCATTTCATACATCGTCAGTAAATATCTGATTTTATTCAATATCGTGTCAATCATTTGACGTCTCTTGCTGCTGCATTTCTAATCAATTGATTTTTTTATAGATTAAATCGTTATTTTTCTGGCATGTGTTTTGCACTTTGCTATTCCGCAAATACAATTTATATATATTATATTCGAGTGGGATATCCTTAAGGCGAAACTATGGCAGCAAAAGAAGAAAAAGATTTAGATCTTGATACTGAGAATGCAGGAAAAAGTAAAACCAATTTGCTGATTATTATTTTAATCGTGGTTATTCTTGCCGTTGGTGGTGGTGTCGCGGCAATGTTTTTACTCGGTGGTGACGATGAACATGCGGATGGCAAAGATGGTGAGCATGGAGATGGTGCATCTCAGGCATCCGCTGTCAAAGAGACGGCCATATTCTCTAATTTGCGACCAACATTTATTATCAATTTTGAAGACACAACAAAGGCTCGTTATATGCAAGTTGATATTGTTGTTATGTCACGTAAACAACATTCAATTGACCTTGTTCAGGAGCATTCTCCCGTTATTCGTAATAACATCATTACAATCTTAAGTGGCCAAACCTTCTCCGATTTAAACACACGTAAAGGAAAAGAAAAATTACGCTCCATCATATTAAAATCCATTAATAAAACAATTACTGCGGAAGTTACAAATTCTCCACTAGCTACGGAAGAAGACTCTGACGGACATACTGACGATCATTCCCCTACTAGTACCGCATATATTGAAACGGTTTATTTTACCAGTTTAATCATGCAGTAGAGGCGTTATATGTCTGTTAATGAACTGTTATCACAAGATGAAA
This sequence comes from uncultured Thioalkalispiraceae bacterium, assembly GCA_964504295.1. GTDB lineage: Bacteria > Pseudomonadota > Gammaproteobacteria > UBA6429 > Thiohalophilaceae > SZUA-37. Next base: position 29,447 of record CAZDEC010000002.1, on the reverse strand, counting down.
TTGATGCCTTATTACACGGCGTTGATAGCGGTGATGTAGAAACTGAAGATGTTGATGAGAATGATGGTGTCGCAAGGGGCTTTGATTTTGGTTCGCAAGACCGGATAGTGCGTGGGCGTATGCCCACACTTGAGATGATTAATGAACGGTTTGCACGTCAATTTAGAATTAGTATTTTCAATTTACTGAGACGTTCTGCCGAAATATCGGTGAGTGGCGTGCAAATGTTAAAATTTTCAGAATATCTTCATAGCATGTTTGTTCCAACAAGTTTAAATATTGTAAAAGTTCACCCATTACGTGGCCCGGCTTTATGTGTACTGGATCCAAAGCTGGTTTTTATTTTAGTTGATAATTTTTTTGGCGGAATTGGTCGTCATGCGAAAATTGAAGGTCGCGAATTTACACCAACTGAGCAACGTGTTGTGAGTATGGTTTTAGAGTTGGCATTTAATGATTTACAGGAGGCATGGAAGCCTGTTTTACCTGTGAAATTTGAATTTTTGAGTCGTGAAGTTAATCCGCAATTTGCCAATATTGTTAGTCCGAATGAAGTTGTTGTATTAAGTACTTTTCATGTTGAACTTGATGGTGGCGGCGGCGACTTTCAGGTGACCTTACCTTATTCCATGTTGGAACCTATTCGAGAATTGCTTGATGCTGGTTTACAAAGTGATGTTTCAGAAAAAGATGATCGATGGACAACTTCTTTACTTGAAGAAATCAAGCTAGCTGAAATTCCTTTAACTTCAATTTTAACTGAAGTAGATTTACCGCTTAGAGATGTTTTAAATTTTAAGGAAGGCGATGTTATTCCAATTGATTTACCGGATGAAGTCACTTTGTTGAGTGACGAAATACCCTTATTTAGATGTGAGTATGGTATATCCGAAGGAATGATGGCGGTAAAGATTGATCGACCGGTGAATAAAGGTACTGTCGTATCGGAATCATCATTAATGTTAGAAGGAGAAAGTAATGAGTGAATCAGATGATGATGCAGGTGTAATGGACGAATGGGCCGAAGCACTTGAAGAAGCGGGCGATACAGATTCGAGTTCTGAGTCTGAAGGAAGTACCACAGGTGAAAGTACCACAAGTGAAAGTGGTGGCAGCGAGAGTACCGAAGTAGCTCCTGCGGGCTTTGATAATCTGGAAGATAATTCGTCCTCTTCGGGTGACGATATCAACATGGATGTCATTCTGGATATTCCGGTTAAATTATCGATGGAAATTGGTCGAACAAGCGTCAATATACGTAATTTATTACAACTTAATCAGGGCTCTGTAATAGAGCTGGATCGGATGGCGGGTGAACCATTAGATGTTTTGGTAAACGGTACGCTCATAGCTCATGGCGAGGTTGTTGTTATTAATGAAAAGTTTGGTATTCGCCTAACCGACGTTGTTAGCCCCGCTGAACGTGTAAAAAAATTACGCTAATAGCTTGCCTGAATATCGAGAATAAAATGAAACAAGGTATGATTAGATCGAGGTTGATGATAATAATCAGCCTTATGTTATTTTCATTTCAGGCTTATGCAAAAGAAGATGGCCGAAGTAGTGTTGATAATAAACAAGCACAGCAACAAGCTGAAAGTAAAATATCAGAAAAATCCTCAACACCCTCATTACATGATAATACGAATATTGATGCCTCAGATTATCTGCAAATGCTATTGGGGTTGTTTTTTATAGTAGCTTTTATATTTTCAGTCGCCTGGTTAATAAAAAGAATGGGTACCCTTAACCCGAATCATTCACGTGACTTAAAAATAGTCGCCGGCTTGAGTGTTGGTCAGAGAGAAAAAATTATTGTATTACAGGTAATGAATGAGCAGTTGCTAATCGGCGTAACTCAGTCAAGTATTCAGTTGTTAAGTAAACTGGACACGCCTATGGCTCTTAAAAATAATGCAAATATGGCAGGTTTTCAGGAAAAGTTACAGGCGGCTATCAAAGGATTTAAGAATCAAGACCGTAGCGGAGATAAGTCGTGAGACGGCGTTATTTTTTGTATGCGGTTTTATTGTTATTGCCAGCTTTAGGTTTTGCTGCAGAAGGTCTGGAAGCATTTTCCGTAAAAACACAGGCAGATGGAAACCAGGTTTACTCTGTCAGTATACAAACACTGGCACTGATGACGGTATTAACAATGCTACCCGCAGCGTTAATGATGATGACGTCATTTACCAGAATTATTATTGTTTTATCCATTCTTCGGCAGGCACTTGGTTTAATGCAGGCACCATCATCCCAGACCTTGATTGGCCTGGCTTTATTTCTTACTTTTTTTGTAATGGCGCCAGTATTTAATCAGATTAATACCAGCGCGTTACAACCGTATTTAAATGATGATATTCAATTATTAGACGCAGTTGAAACCGGTGGTAAACCGCTGCGCGAGTTTATGTTTGGTCAAACCCGTGAAGCGGATATTAGTACGTTTATGAAAATTTCTGGTGACAAAGATTATAAATCAAAAGATGACATACCGTTTACCGTATTAGTCCCTGCCTTTGTTACCAGTGAGTTAAAAACAGCTTTCCAGATAGGTTTCCTGTTATTTATTCCATTTCTAATAATTGATTTAGTTGTTGCAAGTGTGCTGATGTCGATGGGTATGGTGATGCTGTCGCCCATGATAGTTTCCCTGCCATTTAAAATAATGTTGTTTGTTTTAGTTGATGGCTGGAATTTAATTATGGGTACTTTAGCTTCAAGTTTTTACATATAAATTAAGCAGGCCAGTAAGATGACACCTGAAAGCGTTTTATCAATATTCCAGCATACTTTGGAAATTATATTGTTACTTGTTGTTGTGATTCTGGTTCCGGCACTGGTAGTGGGGTTGCTTGTGAGTATGTTTCAGGCAGCCACGCAAATTAATGAAATGACATTAAGTTTTATACCGAAGCTAATTGTTACCCTTGCCACGCTGATGATAGCAGGTCCCTGGATGTTAAGAATGCTGGTTGAGTATACGACAAATTTAATACGCGACATTCCTTCACTTATTGGATAACGCATGCTTATTACAGGCGCAGAATTAACCGCACTAGTTGGCTCATTTGTATGGCCTTTGTTTCGTATAGGCGCGGTCGTGATGACAGCACCTGTATTTGGGGCTAAATCAGTTCCAACTAGAGTAAAGCTTATTATTAGTCTTGCAATAACCGTTGTTATTGTGCCTTTGTTACCTGCTATGCCAGCCGTTAATGTATTTAGTTTGCAGGGCTTGTATATAACTGCTAACCAGATACTTATTGGCATAGCAATTGGTTTTACGACACAACTTGTTTTTAGTGCGATTATTATGGCTGGACAAATTATTGCGATGCAAATGGGCTTGGGGTTTTCTTTAATGGTCGATCCGCAAAATGGTACTCAGGCACCTGTGTTAAGTCAGTTTTATGTGATTTTTGTTTTATTAGTTTACTTAAGTTTGAATGGACACCTCGTGCTAATACAAATAGTTTTAGATGGCTTTACTACTTTGCCTATCGCCATTATTGGTTTATCTACCGACAGTTTCTGGCAAATAATTAATTGGGGGAGTTATATCTTTTCGGGTGCCATTGGTATTGCAATACCAGCAATAGCATCTCTACTCGTTGTTAACCTTTCCTTTGGTATTATGACCCGGGCTACGCCACAGTTAAATATTTTTGCTATTGGTTTTCCAGTAACAATGATATTGGGGTTTTCACTTGTACTGTTAACGATGACGAATATTGCACCTAAATCAAATGAATTGTTTTTAAATGTCTATCAACTTATTCGCGGATTTCATTAGAGATTAAGTATGGCTGAAGATACTGGACAAGAACGCACTGAAGAACCGACCCCCCGGCGCAAGCAACAAGCGCGTGAAAAAGGCCAGGTTCCTAGTTCACGTGAACTCAATACCATGATCATGATGCTGGTGTCTGCGGGAGCATTAGCTTTAATTGGCCCATTTGTTGTGAAGGGTATAAAAGAACTAACAGTCTGGAACCTGAATGTTACGCGTGAACAAATATATGATGTTAATTCAATGTTTACGTTATTAGAAAGCTCACTTTTACATGCGGTACTAAGCCTGGCACCATTTTTTTTAGTAATGATTCTAGCATCCTTTGTCGGGCCACTACTCATAGGTGGGGTTAATTTTAGTATGCAGGCATTAATATTTAAATGGGATAAGCTCGACCCGGTTAAAGGGCTAGGTCGCATATTCGCTATAAAGGGGCTTGTTGAATTATTAAAAGCATTGGTTAAGTTTTTGGTTATTGGTGCGGTTTCTATTTTTTTTCTATATCAACAATTTGATAGTTATTTAAATTTAGGTAACGAACCTGTTCGTACCGCTTTGCCTCATGCAGTTGAATTACTGTTATGGGCATTTATTATTATTGCATCATCATTAGTACTAATTGCTCTAGTTGATGTTCCTTTTCAGATATGGGATTACAACAAGCAACTAAAGATGACCTTTCAGGAAATTAAGGACGAAAACAAAGATACAGAAGGTAACCCCGAAGTTCGTGGTCGTGCAAAACGAGTGCAACGTGAAATAGCCCAGCGCCGCATGATGTCAGATGTGCCGGATGCTGACGTTATTATTACTAACCCTGAACATTATTCTGTTGCACTGAAGTATGACCCAAAAACTATGATGGCTCCTGTTTTAGTTGCCAAAGGGGTCGATATCATTGCCATGCAAATTCGCCGTATAGCAAATGAAAATAATGTAATGATACTTGAAGCACCGCCTCTAGCACGTTCGCTATTCCATACGACTGAACTAAATGCAGCGATCCCTGCTGGTTTGTATCTCGCTGTCGCACAGGTATTGGCATATGTATTCCAGTTACGAAAATCACGCTCAAATTCAAGTTATTACAAAAATCATAAAATGAAAGATTTAGATATTCCTGATGACTTACAGTTCGATAGTTGATCTTAAATATAGGCATTTATAATGGCAGAGCAAGCAGTTTTTTTTAGTCGGTTAAAAAAACTAAACTATCAGGGTTTAGGTGCTCCGGTATTGCTAATGGTCATGATAGCGATGATCGTAGTGCCTTTAGCACCTATTGCCTTAGATGTTTTATTCAGTTTTAATATTTCCCTGTCCTTAATTGTTTTATTAGTCACTATCTATTCATTGCGACCACTCGACTTTGGTTTATTTCCGACGATCTTGTTGATAACAACACTTTTACGCCTTGCTTTAAATGTTGCTTCGACACGTGTTGTTCTTCTCGAAGGACACGCTGGCCCGGATGCAGCAGGACAGGTTATTAAAGCCTTTGGTGAATTTGTTATCGGTGGAAATTATGCCGTTGGTATTATAGTGTTTTCTATTCTGGTTATAATAAATTTTGTTGTTATTACCAAAGGTGCCACGAGAATCTCTGAAGTTAGCGCTCGTTTTACTTTAGATGCAATGCCTGGTAAACAAATGGCGATTGATGCGGATCTGAACGCCGGTTTAATTGACCAAGACGAAGCACGTACTCGTCGTCAGGAAATATCGGACGAAGCAGAATTTTATGGTTCCATGGATGGTGCAAGTAAATTTGTTCGTGGTGATGCGATAGCCGGAATACTCATACTATTTATAAATATTTTAGGTGGTCTGCTTATTGGTGTTGGTCAGCATGACCTGACTTTTTCAGAAGCTGCGCGTAATTACACCTTGTTAACCATTGGTGATGGTCTAGTTGCTCAAATACCCGCGCTACTGCTTTCGACGGCGGCAGGTATCATTACCACACGTGTATCAAGCGCACAAAATATGGGTGAGCAAGTCCTGGCTCAGCTTTTTTCTAATCCGAGATCACTTTGGGTAACATCGGGTATTTTGGGTTTAATGGGTATTATTCCGGGGATGCCTAATTTTGCATTTTTAAGCATTGCTTTAGTTTGCGGTATTGGTGCTTACTTTATTTCAAAAAACATAAAGCAGCGTGCAGCTGCAGATGTCTCTCAACAACAGTCGGTTTCAACGGAAAAAGAAGTTAAGGAATTAAGTTGGGATGATGTGACACCACTTGATGCTATTGGTCTGGAAGTCGGCTATAGGCTTATTCCTATGGTTGATAAAAATCAGGGTGGGCAATTAATGAGTCGTATTAAAGGGGTACGAAAAAAATTATCACAAGAGCTTGGGTTTCTTATCCCCGCTGTACATATTCGAGATAATCTTGAACTTTCACCAACCGGCTATCGGATTACCTTACTCGGTGTCACCCTGGGTGATGCAGAAATACATCCAGAAAAAGACCTCGCAATAAATCCAGGACAGGTTTTTGGAACCTTACAGGGAATTGAAACGACTGATCCAGCCTTTGGTCTGGATGCAATATGGATTGATAACTCGCAGCGTGATCAAGCTCAAACACTTGGCTATACCGTGGTCGACGCCAATACCGTTGTTGCAACTCATTTAAGCCAGTTATTACAAAGCCACGCGAATGAATTATTAGGCCATGAAGAAGTACAACAATTGCTAGATTTACTCAGTAAATCTGCGCCGAAACTGGTTGAAAATCTGATTCCCGATGTCCTGACGCTTGGTGTTGTTGTGCGGGTTTTACAGAACTTACTGGAGGAAAATATCCCTATTCGGGACATCCGGACAATAGCCGAGACCTTGGCGGAGCATGGTGCGAAGAGTCAAGATGCTGACATTTTAACCGGTTTGGTGAGAATTGCTCTAGGGCGGTTAATTGTTCAGCAAATCAATGGGATGGAGCATGAACTACCGGTTATTACACTGGATCCGGGCTTGGAACAGTTGTTGCATCAGTCTATGCAGTCTGCAGATGGAATGGGGGGTGGCGTTGAGCCCGGTCTTGCTGAGCGCCTGCATAGCGCATTGCACGAATCTGCACAAAAGCAGGAATTAGCCGGACAGCCAACAATTTTATTGGTTTCCGCAACGCTTAGAACCATGTTGGCAAGGTTTGTCAGGCACACAATTTCGAATTTAAATGTTTTGTCATATAACGAAATACCAACAGACAAGCAAATAAAAATTGTAGCGACGGTAGGCCAACCAAATGATGTAACAGGTGAATAAGTTATTTTAAGTAACTTAAATGTATTTAAATCAGAGGCAACACCCGAATGAAAGTAAAGCGTTTCCAGGCTGAAGATGTACGTACTACGATACGTAAAGTGAGAGAAACTTTGGGACCTGATGCCGTTATATTATCGAATAAACGTATTAATGGTGGCGTCGAAATTGTTGCTGCAATTGATTACGATGAGTCTTTAATGGGTGGTGTGATAGCTGAGCCACATTTAGAAGATAAGAAATTATCTGAAAATGATTCTGACTTACGTTCACAAGCCGTCGATGATGTAACTTATAGTCGTAATATTCCATCTAGCTCTGTTGTAAAAAAAGCCTCTACGGCTTCGAAACAACAAACTAACTTTCCCACAGAACAAAACAATATTGGTAAAGATTTATCTGCTATGCAGAGTGAAATAAAATCATTACGTGGCTTGTTGTTAAATCAATTATCAGGAATGGCCTGGGAATCTGAATCAAAACATCATCCATCTCGTACACGTCTTTTACAAAGGCTAATTGCTTTAGGTCTTAGTCCTGTTCTTTCTAAACAGCTGTGCGCAACAGCAGATGAAACAACAGAATTTGATGTTATGTGGCGTCATGCTTTAGGTGCTTTGTCTCACCTGATACCCATTATTGATAATGGTATTTTAAAAAAAGGTGGGGTAATGGCCTTAGTTGGACCAACCGGTGTTGGTAAAACAACAACGATTGCTAAACTAGCCGCACGATATGTACTAGAGCACGGTAAAGATAGTGTGGGGTTAATTACCACTGATAATTTTCGAGTTGCCGCACATGAACAGTTAAGAAGTTATGCGCGTATTCTTGGAGTACCTTTACGTGTAGCAACCGACAAAGATGAGTTGAATGATGCGCTTTATGATTTGCGCAATAAAAAACTGGTTTTAATCGACACTGCCGGGGTGAGTTTGCACGACTCGCAGTTGCGAGAACAATTAGACTTACTTAATAGCGGTTCAAAACCAATACATATGTTCCTGGCTCTGGCCGCAAATACACAGCGTAGTGTTTTAAATGATGTGGTCACTACTTTCAAGCAATCAAAATTGGATGGTTGCATATTGACTAAAATAGATGAAACAACGAGTTTAGGTGGCGCTATTTCTATTGCTATCGAACATGATTTGCCGGTTTCATATTATTGTGATGGTCAAAAGGTGCCGGATGATTTGCACATAGCACGGGCACCTAACTTAGTGAGTAAAAGTGTCGCCATCATGCAGAAAATCACCTTGTCTGCTCAACAGGCATTGGCTGAAGGCCATGCTGATCGACAGTCAATGACGCTGACTGTTAACGGGATGGTAGCGCATGCACATGGCTGAAGTTCGAAATATTCATAAGGCGCCTGGAATCAACGCGATGCAAAAACCTCATTCAGTTAGAGTTATTACCGTCACCAGTGGTAAAGGTGGTGTCGGCAAAACAAATGTCTCGGCTAATTTAGCGATTGCCTTATCTAATCAGGGCAAAAAAGTCTTAGTGATGGATGCTGATTTAGGTTTAGGGAATATAGACGTTTTACTTGGCCTACATCCAAAATTCACACTGGAAAGTGTTATCAGTGGGGAACATACATTAGACGAAGTAATGATTGATGGACCGGGTGGCATTAAAGTTATACCGGCTGCTTCTGGGATTAAAAATATGGCTGAGCTGACCGCAAATCAACATGCCGGTATTATTCAGGCCTTTAGTCAGATTAATCATGATATTGATGTGCTTATTATTGATACCGCTGCTGGTATTGCAGACAGTGTTGTAAGCTTCGCCTGTGCTGCTCAGGAGGTACTTGTGGTTGTTTGTGATGAGCCGGCTTCGATCACTGATGCCTATGCATTAATTAAATTATTGCATAAAGAGTACGGCCTGTTTCATTTTAGAATTTTAGCTAATATGGTTAAAAATGTTCAAGCTGGACGTGAAGTGTATGACAAACTAATACGCGTTACCGATCGCTTTCTGGATGTGGCATTAGAATTTACAGGTGCTGTTCCTTATGACGAATCTGTTATTAAATCAATAAGAAAACAACGTGCAGTGGTTGAGGCTTTTCCACGTAGTCAGGCCTCGACATCGTATAAACGTATTGCAGAAAAGACCTCTCATTGGCCGGTACCTAAAGTGGCTAATGGGCATCTGGAATTTTTTGTAGAAAGATTAATTCAGGGTACCAATATAAACGCGGGGATAAATTCATGAATGGACTAGCTATGTATGCAGCTACTCAACCGGCAGTAAAATCAAATGACCTGGTTGAGAAACATGCTTCTTTAGTTAAAAGAATAGGATGTCATCTTATTAATCGTTTACCTGCAAGTGTGCAGCTAGAAGATCTTATACAGGCAGGTATGATTGGTCTGTTAGAAGCCTCACGTAATTATGACGCAACACAAGGTGCTAGTTTTGAAACCTATGCTGGTATTCGTATTCGCGGTTCGATGTTAGATGAAATTCGTAAAAATGATTGGGCTCCACGCTCGGTACATCGGAAAGCGCGTGAAGTTGCCGCTGCTGTTCGTGAAATTGAAAATGAATATGGCCGCGATGCGCGTGACACTGAAATTGCCGAATCGCTGGATATGAGTATTGAAGATTATTATAAAATATTACAGGACAACAGTTACCATAAAATACTCAGCTTTGAAGACATGGGAACAGGTGATGATTCCATGCTGGATAATGTTAGCAATTGTGACCCAGGTATATTAGATGGCTTGCAACGTGAAGATGTCCGTAGAATTGTCTCTGGAGCGATTGCTGGTTTACCGGAAAGGGAACGTCTGGTGATGGCATTATACTATGACGAAGAGCTTAATTTACGTGAAATTGGTGCTGTTATGGGTGTAAGTGAGTCACGTGTAAGTCAAATTCACTCCCAGGCCGTTATTCGATTACAGGCTCGCATGTCGAATCGAGCCGTGGAAGAAAAAATTTAAGCTGTTCCTCGTTCGCTTGTAATATATACATTTACGGGTAAGTACTACTGATATTAATTCAAAATTACACCTTCAGTATAAGTTCTGTAAGTCGGTTTTTAAGTAGAATTTTCTGAAGCTAGCGTCATTTAATATATTCTCTAGCCTGGATTTCCACTCTGATTATCCAGTTATTTTCCAAAAATTATCAATTTATTATTCATTTAGCCTTAAGTTATGTTTCGTCGTGGCCGATAAAGCTTACGAATGTTATTAAGATTTCCGGGAATTAAAGTCCCTGGTTATTTTGTTGTAAAAGCCAAAGTCGAAAAGTACTTTATAGCTCAAACGGAGGGAAGCTGTGGCTATTGATACCAAAATGAAGATATTGATTGTTGACGATTTTTCAACAATGCGTCGTATTATTAAAAACTTACTCCGTGATTTAGGGTTTACCAATACGGATGAAGCTGATGACGGCACGACAGCCTTGCCAATGTTGCAAACAGGAAAATTTGATTTTCTGGTGACCGACTGGAATATGCCCGGTATGCAGGGAATCGATTTGTTGAAACATGTGCGAGCTGATGAAAAGCTTGCGTCGATGCCTGTGCTAATGGTGACGGCAGAGCAGAAGCGAGAACAAATTGTTGAGGCTGCTCAGGCTGGCGTGAACGGTTATATTGTGAAGCCATTTACTGCACAAACTCTGAAAGAAAAACTCGATAAGATTTTTGAACGTATAGACGGGTAGGGTTAGGAATGGAGCAACATAGTTTACTATCAGCCGATAACATAACAAAAGTTAAAGATTTATTGGCCTTGATGGAGGCAGGTGAGCTTGAAAAAGCGCAGGATAGCCTTGACGAATTGGCTGATATACGTGAAAACGAAATGTATCAGGAAATAGGCAAGTTAACACGAGAACTACACGATTCAATCAATACCTTTGGGCTTGATGACAGGTTAGCCGATATAGCCGAAGATGAAATCCCCGATGCACGACAACGTTTAGCTCATGTAATAACGATGACAGACGAAGCGGCTAATAGCACACTGACAGCTGTTGAAGAATCTATGCCGTTATGCGATAAGCTTTTAAGTGAAACACGTGATATAGAAAACGAGTGGCAGCGTTTTTCAAATCGTGAAATAACATTATCCGAATTTAAAAAATTAAGTACAGAATTAAAATCATATTTTGAAACAAATACAAATAGTGCCGCAAAAATAAATGAAAATCTAAGCAGTGTTCTTATGGCACAGGGTTTTCAGGATCTAACTAGCCAGATTATAAAGCGAGTTATAACGCTAGTGGAAGAAGTTGAAACCAGTATGGTGAGTATTATTCAGCTGTCAGGAAAGCAATCTTTAGATAAGCTTAGCCCCAAGAAAGAAGAAGAGCATGGTGGTCTTGATGGCCCGGTTATACCTGGTTTAGCAAGCTCCGACACTGTGTCAGGTCAAGATGAAGTAGATGATTTACTTTCAAGTTTAGGATTTTAAGGAATAGAGCCGTGGATGACGAATTACTAGAAGACTTTTTGATTGAAGCGGGCGAGATCCTCGAACGACTAAATGAGGAACTCGTCGAGTTAGAAAACTCACCGGATGATATGGAGTTACTCAATTCTATATTTCGAGGCTTCCATACAATAAAAGGTGGTGCAGGATTTTTGGCTATTGAACCGATGGTTGCAGTTTGCCACCGGGCAGAAGATGTTTTTAATATGGTTCGTAATGGCGAACGAACGGTAAATACCGTTTTGATGGATACTATTCTGCCAGTGTTAGATGTTTTGAATGATCAGTTTGAGGCTTTGCGAGGTGGAACAAAAACAGAAGAAGTTGATCCTGACTTATTATCTGCACTAGACGGTATTATTAAGGGCGAAACTACTATCGAAAGCAGTGATGCTGAGCCTGTAGTTGAGCAGAAACAGCCTGCTGTTGAAGAGGATGGTTTGGTTGGCGGGGAAGATATTACCGATGATGAATTTAATACCTTGCTTGATGCCTTAGATGGAAAAGAAACGCCAGTTGCCACCGAAGCAGCATCGGCTGATGAAGATGATCTATTTGGCTTTGACGATGATGAATCAGCGCCAGAATCAGATGATATAAGTGAAGACGAGTTTGAAGCATTGCTTGATCAACTTCATGGTTCGGATTCTAGTGATGCCACAAATGTGGATAGTAAAAAACCGGAAGTTATAGAGCCTAAAGCAGCTGTTGTCTCCAAAAAATCAGATAAGCCAGAGAGTGATATAATTTCGGATGATGAGTTTGAATCACTACTTGATGATTTACATGGCGCTGGAAAAATTAATACAACTCAAGATACGCTAGAAAGTTCTCCGGGAACTGTGTCGGCTGATTCAGTTAAGCAAGAAAAAGCTGTAGTGGAGCCTGAAAAGGTTGAACCTGTTATTAAAAATAAACCTGCTGCCAAAAAATCGGTAGTGGAAAATAAACCTGCCGCAAAAAAAGAAGTTGCGACTAAAAGCAAACCACCTGCAAAAGATAGTAAACCACCTGCGGAAACATCCGTTCGTGTTGATACGGCACGTCTTGATGAAATAATGAATATGGTTGGTGAATTAGTGCTTGTACGTAATCGTTTAACGCGACTCGGTACAACCATTGGTGGTGAAGAAATGTCAAAAGCTGTCGCCAACCTGGATTTAGTGACAGCTGATTTACAGTTATCAGTTATGAAAACACGAATGCAACCGATTAAAAAAGTATTTGGTCGATTCCCTCGTGTGGTTCGAGATTTAGCGCGAAGTTTGAAAAAAGAAATTCGTCTTGAAATGATGGGCGAAGAGACTGATCTAGATAAAAATCTTGTAGAAGCTTTAGCCGATCCATTGGTGCATCTGGTACGTAATTCGGTCGATCATGGGATCGAGATGCCAGATGAACGAGAACAAAATGGTAAGGAAAGGCAAGGTACCGTTACTTTATCAGCATCGCAGGAAGGCGACCATATTTTATTGTCAATTGAAGATGACGGTAAAGGAATGGATGCAGATATACTCAGGGGCATTGCAGTGGAACGAGGCATGTTCGATGCCGATACTGCAACACGAATTGATGATCACGACGCATACAATCTGATATTTGAACCAGGTTTTTCCACCAAGAAAGAAATATCTGATATTTCCGGGCGTGGTGTAGGCATGGATGTGGTTAAAACCAGTATCACACAATTGAATGGTTCGGTTGAAGTTCATTCTCAATTAGGTAAGGGGAGCCGGGTAGAAATTAAAGTGCCACTCACCTTGGCCATTATGTCTACCTTGATGGTCCGCCTAGGTGAACAAATGTTTGCTTTACCGCTCGTTAATGTTAATGAAATCTTTCATCTTGATTTATCAAAAACAAATGTGATGGATGGGCAGCTTGTTACGATAGTTAGAGAGAGAACCTTGCCATTGTTTTATTTAAAGCATTGGTTAGTAAAAGGCGCAATGGGTGATAAATTGCCTAAAGATGGTCATGTGGTTGTTGTTAGTGTTGGAACACAAAAAGTTTGTTTTTTAGTTGATGAATTAATCGGCCAGGAAGAAGTGGTTATTAAGCCGCTTGGCGCACTCCTGCATGGATTGTCTGGTTTAGCGGGCGCAACGATTACTGGTGATGGTGGTATTGCTATTATCCTTGATGTGCCGGGTTTGATGAAACGTTACGTTTAAATAATTAAATCATAATTGAATGGAATTTATTTTGAGGATGTTAGATGGCAATACGAGTATTAATTGTAGATGATTCAGGTTTTTTTCGGCGTAGGGTGAAAGAAATACTTGAGTCTGATCCTATGCTTGAGGTTGTAGGTTTAGCTGAAAATGGTGAGCAAGCCATAGAAGCAGTAAAGAAATTAAAACCCAATGTTGTGACCATGGATATTGAAATGCCAATTATGGATGGCATTACTGCAACACGGAAAATAATGCAGTCTATTCCTACCCCTATTATTATGTTCTCTTCTTTAACGACCGAAGGAGCCAAGTCAACCCTTGATGCACTGGATGCTGGTGCGGTTGATTTTTTACCTAAACGCTTCGAAGATATATCAAAGGACAAAGAAGAGGCAAAAAAACTATTATGTCAGCGCGTAAAAGATTTAGGTCAGCAACGTCGACCAGTTGTTAAGCCGGTAACAACAGCTCGTACGGCTACTAATTTACGCTCAGCTGTAATTGAGCCTACTCAGTCGAAGGATAAAACATCTTTATCATCTGTAGCAACGACAACCATCGGCCGTGTAAAAGAAAATTCATCTTTAAAAATAAAACTGGTTGCTATAGGTACTTCTACCGGCGGCCCGGTTGCATTACAAAAAGTATTAGTTGAGTTACCTGAAAATTTCCCGACCCCCATTGTAATTATTCAACATATGCCAGGCAGTTTTACCGGTGCATTTTCAGAACGCCTGGATCAGCAATGCAAAATTCATGTAAAAGAAGCGGAGTCGGGTGATAAATTAGCGGCTGGCGTTGCCTATGTGGCACCAGGTGGCAAGCAAATGTTAGTTGAAAAAATTGCTGGACAACTTACATTGAAAATTGTTGATGAAATACCGGAGCAAACCTACAAGCCATCGGTTGATGTCACTTATGCCTCGATAAATAAAGTGGTTCCAGAAAATACTTTGGCTGTTATCTTAACTGGAATGGGAGCTGATGGAAGTAAAGGTGCGATGTTACTACAAAAATCAGGTTCAATTGTTTGGGCTCAGGATGAAGCAAGTTGTGTCGTTTATGGTATGCCGGCTGCTGTTGTTGATGCAGGTATTACAGAAAAAATTCTGACTATTGATAAAATTGGAGCGAGCATCGCTAAACGAGTGTAAAGATGGATTTTTTAAGCATATTAGGACTTATTGTAGGTATTAGTGCCATTTTATTTGGCCAGTACCTGGAAGGTGGCGCAATATCTACCTTAATAAATGGTCCAGCAATGCTTATTGTTTTAGGCGGTACTCTCGGAGCCGTTATGTTGCAGTCTCCCTTTAGCGTCTTTATGCGTTCAATGCGCATGTCGACCTGGATTTTTGTTGCCCCAAAACAGCCAGTTGAAAACACAATTGATAAGATTGTTTCCTGGAGTAATATCGCGCGTAAAGAAGGCTTGCTTGGTCTGGAAAATATCGAAGAGCAAGAGAAAAATTTATTTGCGCGCAAAGGACTGCAATTACTTATAGATGGTAGTGAGCCAGAAAATATTCGCACAATTCTCGATGTTGAAATTGACACCAAAGAACGCTTTGATTTACAGGCGGCTAAAATTTTTGAAAGTATGGGCGGGTATAGCCCGACCATTGGCATAATTGGTGCAGTGTTAGGACTTATACAGGTGATGGGTAATTTATCTGATCCAAGCAAACTTGGTAACGGTATAGCCGTTGCTTTTGTCGCAACTATTTATGGTGTGGGTGCAGCAAATTTATTGTTTATTCCTGTTGCCAATAAATTAAAAAGTCTGGTTTCCGAACAGGTTCAATACAAGGATATGATTGTGGAAGGAATGGTCTCTATCGCAGAAGGTGATAATCCGCGAAATATTGAAACCAAATTGCTCGGGTATCTCATTTAACAAAAGCAGTAATAATGTTATGCGACGTAGAAAAAATAAAAACGAGGAAGAAAATCTTGACCGTTGGCTTGTATCTTATGCTGATTTTATAACCTTGTTGTTTGCTTTTTTTGTTGTTATGTACTCTATGTCTTCAGTGAATGAAGGTAAGTATCGAGTTTTATCCGATACCATGATTGCCGCATTTAATACCCCACCAAAATCAACTGAACCTATTCAGATTGGTGAAGAACGAAAAACAGTAATTAAAGAAAAAAAGATTATTCAAAAGATAAAACCGATTGACCTCTTACAGAATAAAAACACACAAAATAACCAACAAATGCTGGTTATTGCCAATAAAATAAGAGATTCACTTAAGCCATTAATAAAAAAAGGTTTGGTTAATGTTAACCAGAATAATTTATGGGTTGAAGTTGAATTAAATAATAGTTTGCTATTTGATATAGGTAGTGCTGAATTAGAGTCAGAAGCTAATTCGGTTATTCGCCAGCTTGTAAAAGTTATTAAGCCTTTACATAATCAGGTTGATATAGAAGGCCATACCGATAATATACCGATTCGAAATGAAATTTTTCCGACAAATTGGGAATTATCTGCATCGCGTTCTGCAAGTTTGGTACGCTCATTGATTCGACGAGGTATTAACCCTCGACGTTTAACGGCGATAGGATACGGTGAGTTTCGTCCAAAGGCGAGTAATAAAACAAAAAAAGGAAGACAGGTGAATCGAAGAGTGTCAGTGGTTATTCTGGCAGATAAAAATGCACGTAGAATGAAAGCCATTGAAGGTGCGCAATAATGTTGCGAAGACGCGTATGAACGTATGGGCCATTGCTAATCAAAAAGGTGGTGTTGCAAAAACAACCACGGTGGTAACACTTGCGGGTCATTTAGTTTCTCAGGGTTTGCGTTGTTTACTTATCGATCTTGACCCACATGGTTCACTGACGTCTTATTTTAAGCAGGATCCAGATGAATTAGAAAAAAGCGCCTACAATTTATTTCAAATGCATCAGATCTCTTCAGTCAATGAAATTCGAGGTTTAATTCTTAAATCGGAAGTTGATGGTATTGATTTTATTCCCGCGACGGTATCCTTGGCAACGCTGGACAGGCAATTGGGTACACAAGAGGGTAAAGGACTTGTTATTAAAAAAGTTGTTGAACTCCTGTCTCATGAATATGACTATATCTTAATAGACTGTCCACCCGTTTTAGGTGTGCTAATGGTGAATGCCCTTGCTGCCTGTACACATGTTCTGGTGCCAGTGCAGACAGAATTTCTGGCATTAAAGGGCCTTGAACGAATGCATAATACTTTGAACATGATTATAAAGGCACGCGAAAGCTATGTTTCGTTTACTATTGTACCGGTTATGTTTGACCGACGTACCCGTGCGTCGATTGATAGTTTGCGCACCTTACGAGATAAATATACCACTGAGTTATGGCAAAGTGTTATACCGATTGATACTGCTTTTCGTACAGCGAGTCAAAAAGGTTTGCCGCTTTCGATAATGAAACCTTCATCACGTGGTTCGATTGCTTATGCTGAATTATTAAAAGAGTTAATGAATCCAGTTAAACAACCAAAATTAGAGTTAGTCACCAATGAGTAATCATACAATAGTGGATTCGAAGCAGGCGCTGTCTGTGTTTTTAGAATCGCTGCTCAAAGAGACTGAATTAGTCGAAGCGGTGGTTACAGTTGAAGAGCCCGTTGTCAGCCTGGTGGTTGATGATGAAGTACAGCTTGAAGAAGACGTTACTATAAAAGTGCAGGTTGGCGAACAAACGGTATTGGATAAAAAGGCAGGTTCCAGCATCGTCACACCGGATGTTCAGGAAGAACAAATTAAGTCCGAAGATGAACTTTCAAATTTACCTTTTCAGGTCTTAATGTTTAAAGTTGCTGGTTTAAGTCTAGCGGTGAGGTTAGTTGAGTTGAATGGTGTACTGGAATGGGATGAATCAAAAATAACTGAAATGCCAGGACATTCAAAATTTTATATGGGTTTACTGCAATACTTAGGTAAAAGTATTCCTATTATTGATACTGCGCGATTAGTTTTTCCGGAAGATAAACTTATCGCGCTATCTGCCGCTAACCCTTTAGAGCGTGTCAGCCGAATTGTTTTAATTGATGATGGAAAGTGGGGGCTGGCCTGTGATGAAATCGCTGAGGTGATAGATTTAAGTCATGATGATGTTAAGTGGCGAGCACATCGCAGCAAGCGAAAATGGATGGCCGGGACGGTTATTCAACATATGTGTGCTTTAGTTGATGCATCTGGATTTTCTGAGATGCTTGAGGATGGAACACATAATCGTAACTAATATATTGATTTTTAAAGATATTACACCCTATTTTGAAGCCTGTTTTATTTATATACATGGCATAAAACATGCTTTACTTAATGAGGATCGGCAATAAACGCGTCGTATGACAAAATTTTGACGATTTAAATGATATCAGAGGATAGCAAAAATGAGCCAAGCAGCAGAAAATCCCATGGATGAAATCGTACAGTGGGTTACGTTTCGTCTGGATAATGAGAAATATGGTATTCGTGTTATGCAGGTACAGGAAGTTCTACGGATCACGGAAATAGCACCTGTTCCTGGCGCACCTGATTATGTTTTGGGGATTATTAATTTACGCGGTAACGTTGTTACGGTTATCGATTCAAGAAAACGATTTGGTTTGTCAGAAACAGAACCCGATGACTCGACTCGAATAGTGATTATTGAAGCAGATAAACATGTTGTTGGTATCCTAGTTGACAGTGTTGCCGAAGTGGTTGATTTAAGAACATCGGAAATCGATGCGGCGCCAAACGTTGGTAACGATGAAAGCTCCAAATATATTCAGGGTGTATCAAGTAAGGATAAAGAATTATTGATTCTTGTGGATGTAAATAAATTGCTTAGCGATGAAGAATGGGACGATGTCGCTACGTTATAATGATGCGCTAACACTTATAGGTTGAATGTAATGGCTGAAATAGGAGCGACATCACATATATCGAACTGGCTGTCGAATAGAGCGGTGAGTTCAACTCATGATACCAATCAATCACCTAAGCGGCAGTCAAAAAAAAACAAGCGTGATGATGAAAAAAATCCACCGGCCTCAGCTAGAAAAAAAAATAAAAAGAAACCGCCAGGCAATAATATGAACCCGCATATTGACGAGTACGCATAGCGATGCAACTGAATTTATTAACGACGAGTATTGATGGTTTTTCTATGCCGATATTTATTTTATTGGTCAGTGTTTTATTTTTATGTGCGGTCTCTTTGATGCTCTTTCGAATTACCCGTAAATTAAGCCAGGAGTATCAGCAGGTTAAAAGTATTAAAGACGATTTAAAAGCTTTTTCAGTTGCAGCGATTGGTGTTGGTAAACGAGTGTTACAACTGGAACGTCGGCAACAACAGATATTAAAAATATCTCCAGAAAAAAACCCATCCGAAGCCGAAAAAATTATTACTTACGTTGAACCTGCTAGTCAAACCTATGACGAAGCTGCACATATGGCGCGTCAGGGTAAAAATATTGAGGCTATCATACACCGTTGTGGTCTGAGCCATTCGGAAGCAGAGTTAATTTTTTTAATGAACCGACTGGATAAAGTCAGTTAAACATCTTTTCTGTTATCTTCAAATCCTTTTGGGAACTTCCCTTTTAACATATAAGCAAAAGCAATAATTTCGGCTATAGCCAGATATAATTCCTGTGGTATTTCATCTCCGAGTTCTAATTGCGAGAGTAATTGTACCAGCTCCTTATTTTCTTCTAGTGGTACATCGTGCTGCTTTGCAATGGCAATAATTTGTTCTGCCAGTTCGCCATAGCCTTTGGCTGTTACCTGTGGTGCTGTTTCGCCATCATAATGTAAGGCAACCGCAATGGATGTTTGACTTATATTTGTATTCATATTTCTTCATTCAAGGTTGGCGCTAGCAAGGGTGTTTTTACAGGTGGAGGTTTGTCACAATGGCATTTTAGCTTGTCAGGTTCTAAGCCCACTTTATTTAATTTTGATTTAAGCATTTGAAGATTATCTGTAAAAAGTGATGATGTCTGGATTTTATCAAGCCAGAAAATAACTGATATTTTATTGCCGCGTAAACTAATATTAGCCTGAATTTCTCCTAATGGTTCGATACTCAGTTTTATGACGAGTTTCCAGGGGGATTGATAGTGTGTATTTTTATTAGACTCATCTTTGTTAATGTAAATGGTTACGTTATCGAGAGAGGAGTCACTTCTTATCGGTAACTCAAATGTCCAGGCAGGTTTTTGTACCTCGGTTAATTGCTGTTGTTGGAGTTGCTGTGTCTGTAATTTTGCTATTGAGCCTTCAGTTAAATGGAGGAGTTTTTCAATTATTTTCTCAGCTGAAAGTTGTTGTATCTGAACGTCCTGTTTCACCGAACTGTGAGCCTGATTGGTTTGCTTTATCGTTGCGGCTATATTTTTTTGATTTTGTTGCAGCAGTGCCGGGCTATAGATCTGAATGTTTTTTGTGGTCGATTCAGGTGGTAATTGTTGCGTTGTTTTGTTTACTGTTGAATATGTTTGCAAAGCCCTTAATTGAGTGGCAAGCCGCAGCAGGGAAATTTTTAAATCATTGTTTGGAAAAGTGGATTGTTTAGCGGGGTTTTTAATCATATTGGCCAGTATGTTTTCTGTAAACAATCCCGAGCGTTTTAAAACCTGCGGTAAAATTTTGGCTTCAGAAAATGCCTGAGCGGGCGGGGTGGATTGAATAAACGCTTCTTTAATTTTTTGTAAAGACGGGTTCGGTTCTGTGTTTGTATTGGTTAATAGTTGGATATTTCGTAATAGATCTCGTAATGGTTGTTGTTGGGGCAACGATTGCCGTAGTGTATCGGTAATCAGTGTCTGTATGGTATCTACACTCGTCGCGCTGGTGGAGAGTATTTTGAGTTGAATGATTGGTTGAGTCTGGGTGATTTGGGCTCTTAATTTCTGGCCTAATTGCAGTAAGGCTTTGTCACTGGTATGTGCTTTTATGTTACTGCCGAGAATTTCTAAAAGTGCGGAGGAATTTGTTATTTTTAGAACAACTAAATCAAGTTGTTGGCCTATTTTTAATGATTTAGCCGAGCCACTTTTAAAGTCTAGCGGGCTCGTTTGTTGGCTGGGTTGATTATGCGATTGCCCTGTCTGCTTCGGCCCGGCTTGCCGGTTGGTTGGTGCTGGAGTCGCGCCCATTAAAGCTGAATCGGGTTTCTTTATATCCATTTTAAGCCTGATTTTTCATCTCTGTTATTGTTTATACGGGGTTTACGGCTATTTAGCGTCCAAATATTAAGAAATTATAGGATTGGCCGACATAATATGGTGTATCTAGGAAAATGGTTATGATAGAAGATTTAAGTCAAAACAAACAAAATCAAGAGCTTAGCGAAACTAAATCTCATACTGGTCATACCTGGTATATTCGTAAAAAAAATAAAATAACGGGCCCTTTCCCTGCGGGCCAATTATCGCAATTATTGGTCGTCGGTCGATTATCCCTTGATGATGAAATTAGCCATGATAAAGATGAATGGGTTCTCATTAGCGATGTGCCGAGCCTGATACCCGAAGTGTTAAGCGATGACGCAGATCCTGGTCAGTCTGAACGGCTTGCAGCAGCGAGACGCTGGGCGGATGAGCGTCGCGAGGAGCGGCGTGAAACAAATGTTAAAAAGCCTAGACGACAATCGAAAGGTCGACGCACAAATGAATTACTCGAAGAGGTTGAATACCGCAATAAACGCGAATCAATTTACAGGTCATTTCGTGAGCGACCGAAACGCGCATTCTTTATACTATTTATTTTTATTTCGCTTGTGAGTGCATTGATTGCTGGTACTTTTAATTATTCGCCATTAGTGCTAATTGACGAACCTGATTGCAACGCATTGCCACGTGCAGGGGTTAATTGGCGTAACTGTAATAAATCTCAACTTCTGGCTATTCGAGCAGATCTTAGTGAAGCTAATTTACACTCTACGATTTTGCGTGGTGCAAATTTGTTTGCAAGTAACTTTACACAATCACGTATGGATTACAGCAACCTTAGTGGTGGCAATTTTAGTTATGCCGTATTTATAAAAGCTAATTTGAAAGGTGCTAATTTTAAAAATACGGATCTACGTAATGCTAATTTTAGTTTTGCTAACGTATCTTATGCTGACTTTTTCAATGCAACGATTGTTGATGTAAATTTTACCAATGCCGATTTAAGCAATGCGATATGGATAAATGGAGAAATATGTCAGCAGGGATCCATTGGCATTTGTAAATTTAAATAATTAGTCCCTGCTAAGATTGAATAATAATTAAATAGAATTATCTTTATTGAAGAGATATGATTACACTCTTTGTTTAACACACGAGTTTGCCCCATCCTTTTTGCTCAATATAAATTATCTTAGGTATTTAATATGAATACAGAACCGACAACAGTCAAAATTGGTATTGTAACCGTATCTGATCGCGCTAGCCGTGGTGAGTATACCGACCTTGGTGGCCCTGCTATCCATGCCTGGTTAACTGACTCTTTAGTAACGGTATTTGAGACAGTTAAATGTCTGGTTCCAGATGAGCAGAATGAAATTGAAAAATCCCTGATAGATTTAGTGGATATCCAACATTGTTGTCTGGTTGTGACAACTGGTGGTACCGGCCCGGCTAAACGTGATATTACACCTGAAGCAACATTAGCTATCGCGGATAAGGTTATGGATGGGTTTGGTGAGTTAATGCGCAGTGAATCTCTAAAGGTTGTGCCGACGGCGATTTTATCGCGACAAACAGCGGTGATACGTGCTGAGACTCTTATTATAAACTTACCCGGTAAGCCTTCAGCAATAGCCGACTGTTTAAATGCCGTATTTCCTGCTGTGCCAACCTGTATTCGTTTACTGAATGGGCCGGATATTCAAGTTAAGCAAAAAGCCACTGCCAGTTTTACGCCGTTAATAAAATGAGCATGTTTCAGATTCCTGAAAATGTAAATTCAATGCATGATGTTATTTTATGGGCTCAAGATTTATTTAAACAAAGTGATATTTTTTTTGGACATGGTACTGATAACGCTTTAGATGAAGCTGCCTATCTTGTTTCTTTTTGTGCAAAAAAAGCGGTTGATTTTTCAGATGACGATTTAGACTACTGTTTAACAACAACGCAACGTAAAAAGCTACAGCAGGTTTTAGCCTTGCGTATCAAGGATAAATTGCCGGCAGCGTATATCACTCATAAAGCCTATTTTTCTGGTCTGGAATTTGAAGTGAATGGGGATGTTTTAATACCTCGTTCACCTATTGCCGAGTTAATTGGTGAAAAGTTCTTTCCCTGGTTTGATTATCAAGCCGAACGAAAACAAAATGAACCGATAAAAATACTGGATATGTGTACAGGGTGTGGTTGTATTGCCATTGCTTGTGCAACCGTGTTTGAGACAGCAATGGTGGATGCGGTTGATATTTCTGAAGAAGCGCTGCAGGTTGCGAACAGAAATATTTTAAAACATGGTTTATCTGATAGGGTATCGGCGATTCAATCCGATATGTTCCAGGATTTAGCAGAAAAAAAGTATGATATTATTGTTAGTAACCCGCCTTATGTTACTCAAACGGAGATTGATGCCTTGCCTGCAGAGTATCATCAAGAACCGAGTCTGGGTTTATTTGCAGACAAAGATGGTTTGCAATTTGCTATTTCAATACTACGAAATGCACAGAAATTTTTAAATGCTAACGGTATTGTCATTGTTGAAGTGGGGAATAGTGCCAAAGCATTACAGGCTTATTATCATGATATTGCTTTTACCTGGCTAGAGTTCGAAATGGGCGGTGAGGGTGTTTTTATGCTTGATGCCGCTCAAATAAGGCAATATCATTCACAGTTCTGATTTTATATGATGTAAAAGGTTTGAATATGAAAATTAAATGCCCTGCGACGATGGATGAATATATTGAGCTTGTTGATCAAGCTGTTTTTGAGGCTGCTGACTTACGTGCGGCTATTGAATATGATGCAGATGATATGGGTGAGGCCGGAGGTTTTGCTTCTGAATTAGAGCAACAACTTATAAAATTATTAAAGTCCTTAAAAGATGGCGATTATGAATTTTCTGAAACGGATTTATCGTTTATGCCTCTAGCAAACAGTGTCAGTGACATGATGTTACCTTTTAAACATTTATTAAGATTGATTAATACTACACATCTATCTGGACTAGAAAAATAATCAGCTTTTTATATCGTAAAATTCAAGTGATTTTGGTTTATCGATATAGTAGCCTTGGGCAAAATTAACGCCAATACTCTGGAGTTTATCTAGAACGTCTTTACTTTCGACAAATTCCGCTATGGTTTTAATACCCATAATATGACCAATTCTGTTTATTGCCTCAACAAAGGCGAAGTCAGTTTTGTCGTCACAAATATCTAGAATAAAATGGCCATCAATTTTTATATAATCAACAGGCATGTTTTTTAAATAATTAAAAGAACTTAAGCCGCTGCCAAAATCGTCTAATGCAAAGCAGCAGCCTATGGCCTTTAATGATTTTATAAATTCAACTGCCTGGGATAAGTTGCTAATGGCGGCTGTTTCAGTTATTTCGAAACAAATTAAACTTGGTTCAATATTGTTACTTGTTAAAATATTAATGACAAATGCATCAAATCCTTTATTGCCTAATGACTGCCCGGATAAATTAATTGTGAAAATATGATTGGCGACATATTTTTTATTTTCGCTGAGAAATTTCACGGTATTGGTAATAACCCATTTATCTATATCAGGCATAATTCCATAACGCTCTGCGGCCGGTATAAACGACATTGGGGGTACTGCCTCGCCTTTATCATTTAAGAGCCGCAATAAAATTTCACAATGGCTTTTTTCTGAATTATCTATATTCATAATAGATTGGCAATAAAGAACAAAACTATTATTTTTCAAAGCTTCTTTGATGTGTTGTATCCATTGTAATTCACCCTGTCGTTTTAAAATATCTTCATCATCGGGATCAAACAAATGAACTCGATTGCGGCCTTCTTCTTTTGATATATAGCATGCAGTATCGGCATTACGCATAAGCTCCGTTAAGCTAGGTGTTGATTTGTCCAGTGTTGCAACACCGATACTAGCACCTACTTCAAATGAATTATTAGCCCAGATAAAGCGGAATGATTTTATTTCTTTTCTGATTTTTTCAGCGATTGAAAGTGCATTGTTTAGGTTGCAGTCTTCTAATAACACGCCAAACTCATCGCCACCTAAACGTGCCAGAATATCACTTCGTCTTAAAAGTGAGAGTAATAAGAAAGAAAGTTGTTTAAGAAACTCATCGCCAGCTTCGTGACCAGCGGTATCATTTATAACTTTAAAATTATCCAGATCCATAAAGCAAACAACATGCTGTTGTGTGGTGCCTGATTTAACTGATTTTAAGGCGTTTTCTAAATGATGTTCAAATTGTCGCCGGTTTATTAAGCCCGTTAAGCTATCATGGCTGGCGTAGTATTTTAATTGTGACGATAAAGCACGTATTTCAGTGACATCCCTGAAAATAACCACGGCACCTGAGGTTTGTCGGTTTTCGGTCACAATGGGTGCAAGTGTATATTCAATGGCGTATTCACTTGAATTTTTATTGACTAACGTCCTTGGGCTGTTGGCGTTCATTATAACGTCTAAATCACCAATAACTTTATCCAGTTCAGTTGGCTGATTTGTAGCTTCTAACTCTCTCTCGATATTGAAAACGGTATAAAAATTTTTGCCCAGAGCTTGTCTATACGAGTAACCAGTGAGTTCTTCGGCAACAGGATTTATTTGCGTTACTTTACCATCGACATCTGTTGTGATAATCGCATCACCAATGGAATGCAATGTAATTTCCGCCAGTTCTTTTTCCATGTATAGCTTGGCTTGTAAATTTCTGGTAATGGCAACGATGGCATAAGTAATCGCTATGCCGGATATAAGTGTTATAACTGAGATAATTAAAAGTATCTTCCAGGTATGTTTTTGTTCTTTTTGCGCTCGTTTGGCAATTTTCTGCGATGACATATACTGGATTGTTTGTAGTTTGTTTAATAATTCAAGAATTTCTGATTGCAGTGGTATGGCTTTGCTAACAAGCAGGTTATTGGCTTCCCGTATGTTGTTGGTTTGTACTAATTCTGCAATTCTATTTTGCAGGGGAGCGGTAATACGAGAGAGTTTGCCTTGTTTGTTAAGTAGTGTTCGTTCATTATCCGATAAATGCATTTTAACAAATCTAATTCTCGCATTGGCAAATTGCGTAGCATAGGCATTAAATTTCAAAAAATTTTCGTCCCTGACAAAAGGGTCTTTGATAGAAACCATCACAAACAGACTTATACTTCTTTCCCGTGCAGCATTATACATACGGGTTATTAATTCAGATCTTTCACCATGTTTTTGCACAATTTCGTTGACGTGATCATTGGCTTTTTTATTTTGTGCAATCGCGGTAAAGAGAATAATGCTAAAAAGACTAATAATCACAACATAGCCCCAAATAATTATTCTGGGCAAATGGGGATTTCTTTTATTACGCTGCTGGGGCTTGAACAAAGGACTACCTGTTATTCTCTGCTGAGGTGATTATGGAGGTGATACAGATTTATACTGAAAGACATGCTAATTTTACCTTATTTTGTACAAAAAACACTCATATTTGAGGTCAATTATAACTGTTTTATTGATTTTAATGAGTGTAATCTTGATTAAATTGCTCTACAGATGGCTGAAGAATTGGTGTAGAATCAAGCACTTTGTTGCTATTTTACCTGTTATATGCCGGTGTTTTAGTGGCTGGGCGACAACTGTTAGCAGAGTTTGCCTTAATTTATAATCTGGTATGGTCTGATTGATATGTCTGGAAACACAATAGGTAAGTTATTTACAGTCACAAGTTTTGGTGAAAGCCACGGCGCAGCAATTGGTTGTATCGTCGATGGTTGCCCACCTGGATTAGAATTGTGTGAAGCGGATATACAAAAAGATTTAGAGCGACGTCGGCCAGGTAAAACTCGGCATACGACTCAACGCCGGGAAACCGATGAAGTGGAGATATTGTCGGGCGTTTTTGAAGGTAAAACAACAGGCACTCCCATTGGTTTGCTTATCCGTAATATTGATCAACGTTCAAAAGACTATAGCACTATAAAAGATCAGTTTCGCCCCGGCCATGCAGATTATACCTACCTACAAAAATACGGTATTCGTGATTACCGTGGTGGTGGACGTTCTTCTGCACGAGAAACCGCGATGCGAGTGGCGGCGGGAGCCATTGCAAAAAAATATTTGGCAGAAAAAGCCGGTATTGTGATCCGTGGTTATATGGCGCAATTGGGTCCAATAAAATACAAAACCTTTGACTGGGATGCGGTTGAGCAAAACCCCTTCTTTTTCCCTGATAGCTCGATGATTGATGAGTTAGAGACCTATATGGATGCCCTACGAAAAGAAGGTAATTCAATCGGAGCAAGAATTAATGTGGTTGCAACCGGTATGCTACCAGGTTTAGGTGAGCCCATTTTTGATCGTCTTGATGCAGAATTAGCACATTCTTTAATGTGTATTAATGCCGTTAAAGGTGTGGAAATAGGTGCCGGTTTTGATTGTATTGAACAAAAAGGCACGCAACATCGTGATGAAATGAGTGTTGATGGTTTTTTAAGTAACCATGCCGGTGGTGTGCTTGGCGGTATTTCTAGCGGTCAGGATATTGTTGCAAGCATGGCATTAAAACCTACATCAAGTATACGTCTTTCCGGACAAAGTGTTGATGCATCGGGTAAGCCGAGTGATGTTGTAACTACCGGCCGACATGATCCCTGTGTCGGCATTCGTGCAACACCTATTGCTGAAGGGATGATGGCGATTACAATACTGGATCATTACCTCCGACACCGTGGCCAAAATGCCGATGTTCAATGTGAAACACCGATTATTCCCGCAAGCTCTCATGTAGACAAATAGTGCTGTGTTAAGAATGGGTTGTTTATTAATATTCCCTCGTTTTAGCTTTAAAAGTACAGAACACCTTCACGGATGAAAACTTCCAATGTTCCCTTTCTTTATGGGAGGCTGTCAGGTTTCTACTTCTTTTATTTTGCCAGTCTTGGTGCGCTAGTTCCTTACTGGAGCTTGTATTTAAAAGATATTGGTTTTAGTGTTCGCGAAATAAGTGAGTTAATGGCGCTTATTTTATTAACCAAAATTATATCACCGAATATATGGGGCTGGATTGCTGACCATACGGGTCAACGGATGTTGATTGTTCGATTGGGAAGTTTTTTAGCACTGTGCATTTTTGCCGTTGTTTTTTTTACAACAAGCTACTGGTGGATAGCCCTGGTTATGCTGGCTTTCAGTTTTTTCTGGAATGCGGCTTTACCTCAGTTTGAAGTAACCACTTTGCAGCATTTAGATGATCAGCCTCATCATTATAGTTCCATTCGTTTATGGGGTTCGATAGGTTTTATTTTTTCAGTTGCGAGCCTGGGGTATATTTTACAATATTATTCGATAACATTTTTACCCATTAGTATTTTTAGTTTTTTAGTTGGTATTTTTTTAATCAGTTTTTTTGTACCGGAACGAGCAGCAGGGCACTTGCCGGTGACCCACGTTAAACTGAAACAGATTCTTTTACGTCCGGAAGTTTTAGCGCTTATTGTGGTGTGTTTTTTATCGCAGGCAAGTCATGGTGCCTATTACACTTTTTATACTTTGTACATGGAAGGCTATGGTTATAGCCGTAGTGTAATAGGCCAACTATGGGCGCTGGGCGTGGTTGCGGAAGTATTAGTTTTTCTGGTTATGCATCGATTGGTTTTGCGATTCGGCTTACGAAAATTATTTTTAACCAGCTTTATTCTTACTAGCTTACGTTGGGCATTAATTGCAGTATTTGCTGATAACCTGGGGATGATGCTTTTTGCGCAAACCTTGCATGCGGCAAGTTTTGGTGTTTTTCATGCAGTTGCTATTCAGCTATTTCACCAGCATTTTTCGGGTAAGCATGCGGGGAAAGGCCAGGCAATATATAGCAGTGTAAGCTTTGGTGCCGGTGGTGCTTTTGGTGCTTATTTGAGCGGTGTTTTATGGGAGCCGATCAGCCCTGAAAGTAGTTTCTGGCTTGCTTCCGGTATGGCTGCACTGGCATTTTTTATAGTTTATCGTTGGATTTGCCTGCAAAATTATTCTATGCCCAGGAATCACTAGGCTGGATTTCAAGGCAGTATCAGTTAATTTGTTCTACAATATAAGTATTTGTATTTATAGTAGTTTTTATTACTATAGAAATCCTCATTCTATCCGATATAGTAGGGTGAGCTAGCCGATTTCAACTAATTTAAGCCAAATTATGAAGGCCACGGAGTGGATTTTACATGGATAATGCGCAATACGATGTTCTCATCATTGGTGGGGGAATCTCGGGCACAGCACTTTTATATGAACTTGCAGAATTTACCGATCTTTCTCGTATTGGACTGATCGAAAAATATGACCGGCTCGCCGATGTTAACTCGCATGGTCGTAATAATAGTCAAACCTTGCATTGTGGCGATATAGAAACAAATTACACACTTGAAAAGGCCATTCAAGTGAAAAGAACAGCATCGATGGTGCTAAATTATGCTGAAAAACAAAATAATCGCGATAAATTAATTTACAAGTATTCGAAAATGGTACTTGGCGTGGGTAAGCATGAATGCGACAGTTTGCGCGAACGTTATCAAACCTTTAAATCTCATTTTCG
>CAZDEC010000001.1:0-157422 GCA_964504295.1 uncultured Thioalkalispiraceae bacterium | reverse complement strand
GAATATGCCCCATATAAACAAGATTGCCGCGCTGTACCTCGCAATGACCAACCCTACACAGACTCCATATCTAGCAAGGTAGAACATTGTTTTTTATCTTCGTCTTCATTATCTTTAAAAACAACCTGATTTAACTCTTTTTCTAACTGTAATAAAATAATTCTTCGTTGTGATCGGTACTTAGAAAATGTAATTAAATTATTGGCATAGTCATCCGAAAGTGCCGTAATGATTGCAGATGCATTTAAATCACTCATTTTAATTATTAATCTCGCGTAACACTCTAAAACCCGTAAATTTATCGGCTTCTCCAATAGAACTAATTTGCGTATTGAAATTACAACTTTCCATGGGAGAATTGTATGAACCGCCCACAGCGACAAGTTGGCGGCCCTTACCATAAACCCACTCTCTTGCATTACCAATATAATTAACCATGCCCCATGGGTTTGCTAAGCCAACATTACTGGCAAATAAACGCTCACCTTTTTCTATACCTCGCGTTCTTAAATAACAATTACGGTTAGGATCAAGCATCTTGTTACTCGCTGCGGCTGCATATAACCATTCATTTTTTGATGGCAACCGATATTTCTTACCGGTTTTTTTAGTTAACCATTTCAAATAGTTTTTGACTATTTTAAAATTTATATTTGTTGCTGGTAAGTTCGAATTCATCACATCCTTTACATCGCACTGTGATGAAGCCTTGCAAAATTTATTCATTGCATCGTTCGATACTTCATATTTACTGATCGCGAAGTTATTTATACTACCATCGCCAACAATAACGATTAAATCCGGACTTGAACCTGCGATACCTTTTAATTTATCTTTACAAACCGTTCTTTTTCCTCGTGCACCCAAGCCGGCAATTGATATGTTACATGGGTCACGCGGTATAATTCGAATGGCGTTAATAGCCGAATTATTCCTAAATATTCGTAATGCATATTTCTTATACTCATGTGCCTTACTCGGAAAGGGCTTACCTAACTCGGTAATACAGGAAGCCAGCCGTTTAACAATTTTAGGCTTGAGACGACGATATTTTGAAATATTATAGGATTTTAATTTTTTAATCGCCACATCGATATTACGCATATTTAATTTTGACTGGCAACGTAGCTGTTGATTAACGTTATCCAACGCAACATTAAATATTTCTATTCTCTTTTTATTAAACGCCTGTTTTTTTATTTTTGTAGTTTGTTTTTGATATTCCTTTTTCGCTATTCTTTTATTTATTTGTTTGAACTGCTCAATAGCACGTGCTAATAATACTTTTTCATTTTTTAGTTCGGTGACATTAACGGTATAGCGTGCCGCATTATCGATTAATACTTGCGTTACTTTAAAATTACCCGCCACACGGTAATCACGTATGGCTTTTAAATAAAGAGCGTATATTTTATTTGTTGTCGATTTCATCCAGACAAAAAATGACTGACTATCTTCTTTTTCTGTCCAGCCTTTTGTCCACTCTTCAAAATTTACCAGCATTTTATTTAAGGCTATATATTCTTGCCATAGCTGATCTTCCCAGTCTGGTGTAAAAATAGGCTTTCGCATAAGGTTTTCAATTGTTTTTCGATGGAAATTGAGCTGCAATTCAAATTCTACCTTGCTGCGTATTTCAGACTCAGAAAAACCTTGGTTCGGATCCTGGGTGAATTTTGAATATGCAAAAATAGATGCAACACTAAATAAGAGCATAAAAATAGGTATAGCAATATTACGTTTTGATTTTTTTGTTATAAGTTCCAGGAATTCTTCTACAGAAGCAAGTCTATCTTCACGTTTAAAAGATAATGCCTGTTTGATAGCTTTCCATTGGCGTTTAGATATATTAGTAATACGCTGAGGTGTTAAGCCTTGTCGCATGGCTTCATCGGCAGGTAGTTTTTTAAATGGATGAACACCGGCAAATAATTCATAGGCAATGCAACCTAAGGCGTAAATGTCATCACGTGCATCTGGCTGCATCCCCTGCAACATTTCTAAACTGGCATAAGCTGGTGTAAGTGCACCAAGGTTACCGGCATCAAACACAGTGCGATCTTCTACGCCTCCATCGGAACCGGTTACCTTCGCTACGGCTCGTGCAATACCAAAATCAAACACCTTGGTAACGCCAGAATTGGTAACAAAGATATTGCCTGGTTTAAAGTCTGAATGAATAATATTCATGCCGTGCGCATGGACTAAAGCATCACAGATTGACTTTAAAATACCCCAGGCATCGTCACTTGGCAGGCCGGTCGATTTATATTGGCGAATGATACGGTCGAGTGGTCGGCCATCCATAAACTCCATTGTCATAAAGACAACATCGCCATCACGGTCAAAGTCAAAAACATTCACAATGTTAGGGTGCGCGATACGTTGCGACTTGCGAGACTCGCGTTGTAATGAAATAAAGGCTTCCGGGTGAGATTTAAACTCTTCACTTAAAACTTTAATTGCTACATAGGGGTCACGATCTTTCGCTTCTACTTTTAGTAAGTCTTTTGCTTTATACACAACCCCCATTCCGCCTGAGCCAATTACTTTAGCAAGAATAAAGCGTTCTTTTAATACGCCGTGATGTCCAGCAGATTGCTTATCGTATGAATAGGCATGTTCAACTATTTTAGCCTTAGGCTGAGGACTAACTATATTTTTATCTGGTTTACGAAACTGAGTGGCATCGTTTTTAATATTAGGCTTTATACGTGTTTTATTAGGCACAGCAACACGTGTACGAGAGTTATCTATATCAACACTCGATGCGGCTGGTTTTTTTATTCGCGTTTTATTATCTGATTCGTTCATTATATTTATTACTTGCAAGCCCTTTATTGCTGCTATGCTATCTTATTAATTTTAATGAAATCACTTTAAATACCTAAAGCCTCGTCATTGCGAGCGTTAGCGTGACAATATGTCTGGACACTTCATCGCATAAAGAAGATTGCCGCGCTGACGCTCGCAATGACATAGCTTAGTTGCACTTATATACCAACAATAATATTATTGCCTAACATGTAGGCTTACCTGTCTTCCTTGTTATCTGATTCATTCATTCTATTTATTACTTACAAACTCTTTATCACGGCTCTGCTATCTTAATTAACTTTTAAATATTACTTCAAATATCGAAGCCTCGTCATTGCGAGCGTTAGCGCGGCAATCTGGCGAAACACTTCCTCGTATAAAGAAGATTGCACGCTGACGCTCGCAATGACAGAATCTATATGTCGGTAATGGTCAACACCTAACGTCCTAACTTATCCGCTTTGCCTCGCACAACAACAATAGAAACATTGTCTGAGGCATTATTATCTAGTGCTAATTTTAATAAATTATTTGTACTCTCTTCTAATTCATGCTTATTTAAACAGTCGATAATATCCTCACTCGTAACCGTAGTATGTAAACCATCGCTACAAAGTAAATAAGTATCGCCAATTTGTGTGCTAAAAACGTTTAATGAAATAAAAACTTCTTCACCTGCGCCTATCGCACGGGTAATAATATTTGCCTCCGGGTGAGACGCGGCATGTTCACGTTTTAAAAAGCCTTGCTGGATTAATTCTTCAACCTGACTGTGGTCCTGTGATAATTGTTGCAACTCATTATTTCGAAAACGATATAACCGTGAGTCGCCAGCCCACAAACAGGCACCAATTCTACCTTTTATAATAAGACTCACAACCGTACTGCCCATCGTCCTGTTGTCACACATCAGCTCGGCGTATTCTTGTATTTCTTTATTCACTCCAATTAATTTATTTTCAATTTCATCAACAAAATTTGTAAATGATTCTTCATATTCAACTTCAGCCAGAGAATCAACTACCATGGAACTGGCAATATCACCCGCTTCATAGCCACCCATTCCATCGGCCACTGCCCATAAACCAATGTCAGATTTATTTAATATGGAATCTTCATTAATGTCTCTAACACAACCCACATCTGTTTTGCTGAACGTATTCCACTTTATTGCTCGTCGCATTGTAATATCAGTCATAATACTTACTACTAGGCCATATTAATTTGATAGGGTTGCTGCCAGCTCCAGTTGCCATTCATCATTGCTTCGATTCCATTAATATCCGGCAAACCTTGAGAATAAAAGACACTCGGCGGCACATGCTCAGAACCCTGTGTCGACCATGCGCTATAACTTGAAACTGATTTTTGTAAAATAGCATCCAGCATATAACCTGATACCGAAGCAGGAATTTGCTCTTCAAAATCCATTGTGATAACAACAGGACTTGTATTTGCAATGCTCTGTTTTTTTGTATAAATGTTATTATGTTTAATATCTAACGTACTTATTTCAGTTAACAATTCATCTGCTGTTAAATCACCCTCCAGAGCCTGCAAGGCAATAGATTCAATTTCTTCTAGCCAGGCATTATCTGATAGTAAAAATTCAAGTGAACATACGGCATAAGGCACTTTCGTTATAATGGATATCGGAAAGTAGCGGCCAATTTTATCAACGCTGGGTAACATAACCCCCACCCATGAATTATCGTCTATGCAGCCTTCTGAAATCATAAAACGCCAGATAGGGCTTGTTAAATAAAAATCCAGCCACTGTTCTCCTATTTGTTCCTGCGAACCGGCAATATAGTGTTGTAACCATTCGTCCCATACTGTTACAAAATCGGACGGAAGGGTTCGATGGATAAAATCCCCATGTGCAGGTAATTTTCCAAAGAGACCGGTTAAAAATTCAGTTGTCATTAAATTTTTTCCGCAACTCGAAATGAACTCAATAAATTACGACTGAAAGGGTTATTAACACTTTTCGCTTTTATTTGAAACGTAATACTATGCGTTGATTTCGCCCTACGATAGGTATCATCCATATTTTCGTTATTATTATCAGCCACTCTGTAATTTACAAAAAAGGTATTGGACTGTCTTGTTTTCGTTAGCCTGGACTGATCCTGTAACCTGAACCAGGCCCAGTTACCATCAAACACCTTGATATGAAGCTTGTCATTCAAGTCTTCAAAAATTAAGCGTGTGCGAGTATCTTCGTCATCCCCCGACCAGGTGACAGTTTTCCAGAATTTTGGGCCATGGTTATATACAATGCGTTTTTTACCGAACTCAAGTGTAAAACGAGCTGCATCTTTTCCCATTCGAAAAGGTTTTAACTGGAAACGCATTGTTGGTACTTCTGGATTAGTTCTAAAGAATATACGTTTTATTTTTTGTGCTTTACGAACCTGTAAAATTGTTTTGTGAGATAACCCCAGGCTTCTATTATCAACTACCTTATTCGACCAGGCTCTATTGGTATTAACAAACGGTTTGATATACTCGGCAAAAAATGCATCAACCGTTCCCTTTGGCTTGAAGAATTCACTAAAATCATAAATAGCTAATTCATTGATTGATGACTTCGACAAAGGATAACGACCCGCTAAACCTTGTTTGTAAGGGCTATAAACCTGTGTTTTCCATTGCGCATTAACATGCTGATAGGCTGAACCCAATATCACTTTCCATGATTGATCCGCTAAGGTATTTAACCAACGCTTAACAGGCTGCGGTGTATTTTTGGTATATAAACGTAACGCGGTTATTGCATTGCCACCGCCACTTGCAAAGCGTATTTTTGCTATATCAAATGATTTTTTTGCTGAATCAGGCGATAAAGCTAATTCACCCATAAAATCACGTAATTGTTGAATTTTTTGTACCACCGCATTAACCGGTGGTGCTTGCTTTGAAGACTCACGTAGAAGCGCGTTTAATTCTTTAAAACGTTTATCGACTCGGTTACCGGATATTCTTTTAGTTAACACTGCCGTCTTTGTTTTCTTATCGCCAAGCTTGTCGTCAACCAGGTTTGATAATAAAGGCGTTGTAAGCTGTGTATTTTGTTTAATAACTTGCAGTATTGATATTAACGGCGAATAAACCGGGTCGGTGAAACTTGTTAACACATCACTTGCCTGTTTTAAATTAGTAAACTCCGACACATCTAACGCGGCAAGTACGCCAGACCAATATTCTGCATAATCAGCCAAATAATGTTGCTTAACTTTTTTACTTATCTCATCCAGATCATCTTTAATAAAGTCTACACGGGCGTTCTTATTATCCGATAAAATCCAACGCTCATTGACAATATTGGCAATAACCGGTGAGTCGACGCTAAAGTCGATGCTGCGATAACCTTCTCGCGTGTACAAAAATGGAATAAGTAATTGTTTCTTAGTATTACTCACTTTATAACTTGAACGCACCGACATACCAAACTGGTTCAGTAGGTCAACTTTGCCAGCATACTTTGAGTTCGACTTTATTCGACTGTATATTCGCTTAGATACAGGTACGCGTAATAATATTGCTCGTGTTTGCGCAATTAAGGCCTTATTTAAAGGTGCTTGTTTAATTTCTAAAGACAATAAATAACGCAAATGCTGTTCTAAATCTCTGCGTGCAGTTGCCTCACCTTTTAAGCGTTTTTTCCAGTTAGCTTTAAACCAGTCGATAACACGATTTTTATCTAAATTCTCAATTTTACTAAACATCATATAGGTACGGAAGGTACCGTATAAATCGCCGCCGCGATGACCTTGTTTAATATAAAGCTCTAATTCATTAATTAAGCGAGGTAAGAGCAAGGTTCTCAGTTGTGTTTCGTAGGCCTTGTCTGCCGCCACATCCACATTACTATCGTATAGACCTAAACTTGATAGCCATGGGTGTTCCTCCTGGTCATACACAACACTGGCTTTTGCCAAAACATTTAAGGCCGGCAGTACTCGACGTAAGTCCTGATTCCATGAATTTAAATTTTTACTCTGGGCATTAAATTCTGCAACATAGTCACTTACATCTGACATAAACATTTCATGCCGCGTAATACTACCCAACCAGATAGAAACCAGCGTGATGCCAATGATTGCAACACTGGCATAGCTAACAGTCTGCACCCAACGGAACATGGTTTCGTAACGACGATTGGAGCCGACCAGTTCAGACTCGGGAAATATAATTTCACGAAACAAACGCCCTAAAAAATAACTCTTACCCTGTTGGGACGTAGACTGGGCAACATCGCGTGCAAAACCAAAATTTGATGACACGGATGTCATTAAGCGATCTATTGAGGTACCGTCCTGCGTACCACTGGTTAAATACACGCCGCGTAAATAAGGCTGAAAATGGTAACGGTTTTTAACAAAGGTTTGGTTGATAAAGCTATCAATAATAATTTTTAAATTTTCCATTTGTTGTGGAAAACCTTGTATTGCAGCACGACGATTAACATCTGTTTCCTGTTGTACACGCCATAAAACACGGTCGTAAAGTCTGGAAATTAAAAGGCTGAATTCGTCACTTAAAAAGTCGAAGTTTGGCTGGTCTGATGCATTTGGCGCATTGGGTAAAGTTACCCCCCAAACTTGTTCACGTTCTTCTTTACCTAAATCTTCAAAAAACTCAGAGAAACCGGAAACCATATCGGTTTTTGTAAACATTAAATAAATAGGAAAACGTATTTCCAGTTTATTCATTAGCTCATCTATTCGTGCGCGTATCGTTTTTGCATGTTGAATTCGCTCTTCTTCGGTTTGATGCAATAAGTCGTACAAGCTAATTGCAACAATGGCACCATTAATAGGCC
The DNA here is from genome assembly GCA_964504295.1 of uncultured Thioalkalispiraceae bacterium. Taxonomy (GTDB): domain Bacteria; phylum Pseudomonadota; class Gammaproteobacteria; order UBA6429; family Thiohalophilaceae; genus SZUA-37. The sequence goes on along the minus strand of CAZDEC010000001.1, from coordinate 149,777 downwards.
GGCGGCGTCGATTTCGTTTTAATAAATTCAGGAAACCTTCCCATGCGCCACTATCAACAACACGATGACTATCCTGAGTGGTGTAACGACCGGCGGTGTCAATTAATACCGCTTCATTAGTAAACCACCAATCGCAATTACGCGTTCCACCAACACCTTGCAAAGCAGCCTTGCCAAATTGATCGGATAAAGGAAAGTCTAAACTGGAATTAATTAATGCGGTTGTTTTACCTGAACCCGGTGGGCCGATAATGATATACCAGGGTAACTCATAGAGTGCTTTTTTACGGCCACGGCCTGAAAATTTTAATCTTTTTAATGTTGATAGCGCCTCGGTAAAGCGTTTTTCAATTTGCATTACTTCTTGTGCAGATTGCTCTGAGGCAGGATTTGCATCGTGCTTTATTTCCTGTAGTTCAGTTACAAATTCATTATTGTTTTTTCTGTTTGTATTTTGTTTGAATAAATTCCTAATACCCCAGACTAAAACAATAAATAAAATAAAAAATAATCTTGCAACCTCACTTGCAAGTGGAGCAATGTTATTTTCTCCAAATTTAAAAGCCGGACCGATAAACCAGATAATAACGGACAGTGCAATCAAGCCGAAAATTGATATTACAATTGTATTTTTAAAAAAATTAACTATTCTTTTCATTTTTAATTCCGCGACGCTGCCCTTTTATTCACAAACACTATTACTATCCGTCTTAAAGATCATACCCACAAAATATTCATCATGGCTAAAAAAACCGTCATGCCCGCGCAGGTGGGTATCCAGTAAATTATAAAGCGACACACACAATATATATTCATAGATTCCCGTCTGCGCGGGAATGACGTTCCAACCTGATAGCTATATGCACATAATTAAATGCCATTCCGTTTATTATTACAACATTAAAAAGATACAATAAAAAATATCATCAGTAGACTTTTACTTTTATAGTTTTAGTAACATCAATTATTTTTTCCAGCTTAGACACAACCGGCACCGACGAATCGTAAAGCCAGTAACGAAACCCTGAATAGCTTGTAAATAAAATCGCGCCTACAACACTTGCCACAACCCACAAAGGAATATACTGCACCATGGTGTTTTTAATTCGCCCAAGCCCCTGCCAGGTTTGTGATAAGGCACGTTCATATTCACCACGATGGTTGCGAATGATACTAAACAGCTCACCCCTGATACGCTCGATACTTTGTTTGCCGTTTGGGCTTAGGCGATACTTACCTTCGTAGCCAAGGCTTAAAATAAGATAAAACAATTCCAGAATATCTAAATTATTAGAGGGTGATTGCCGCAGACGATCCAGGATAATATAAAATTTTTCACCGCCCGATGTTTCGTTATGAAAAATACTCAGCAATGAACGTTGATGCCAGGCGCTTTCACAACCCCAAGGGGTATTTAAAACCGCTTCATCAAGAATGGTGCAAAGAATATAACGCGCAGAAAGAACAATTTCTGATGTAATAGCCATTTCTTTCGAGCGTATTTCAAAAGACTTTATTTCATCAACCAAACGTTGATGCAATCCACCAACATCAGAATGACTAACCGACTGTTTGGTCTTTTCAAAGACCGCTATTAAGGTGGACGCAGCATTCACCAGCGGGTTTAAACCCTGTGTTGTGTGAAAATAAGAAGCTCCAGCATCAAGTGAATACTGGCTGGCATTTTTATTTTCTGCGGTTGAATACAGCTGGCTGCCTGAACCCGCTTGATCATCGACACCCGGTTTTACTGTATGCTGCCGTGTTCGGCCACCCGGCGTCGGTTTAACGACGGTGCGATCGTTACTGACCGAGGCCTGTCTAAAAACGGTTCTGTCTGCTGTGCCTGATTTAAAATCTTTCGACGACATAAACGACTCCTTGACTGATTACTGCTGCTATTTACTGCCTGATAGCCCAAAATTCCATTTCCAGACCGGGGAAATCACCCCCGACGTGCAACGCAATCCCGCCCGATTTTTTTAACTCTTTCCAGAGGGGGCTTTGCCGGTCTAACTCAAAGTAGGTATAGCCAGAATGAAACGGTATTTGTCGGGGTGCAACCGGCAAGGCTTTAATAGGAATGCCCGGCATACCCGCATTAACAAGCTGACGAATACTTTCAACCGATGCAATTTTTAACTGTGCCGCTAGCACAGTCTGTAAACTAGCATTTGTAGAATGGGCTCTTGCCGCGAGTACGAACATTGCACTCCCGATAAGTGTGCGGTCTGAAATTTGCGCCACCCGAATACCGTATTTCTTTTCGATCAAACTCAGTGAAACTGCCGTTTGCTCGTAGACCATACTTAAGCCTCCACGTAAGGCGTCCATAACAGGTAAAAACGTGGCCTGTAATTGGTCATGCAAATAAGCAGGTAATAATGGCGGCCTTTTCTGACTAGCCACAAAGGTTGATAACTCACCCACCATTTGCAATAGGTCTTTATATAAATCGATGGGATGAAGCCCCTGCATTTGCGATAGATGCAAACATAAAGGTTCGATTCGGTTAATAAGTTGCAACATCATATAATCGGCAACTTCAGCTGTGCCACCCCGGTTAACGTCGGCAAGACGACCAGCAATCGCCTCAGCACGATGATGTAGCAAACCAACAAGCTCGCTTAAAAAGCCATCAAGTTTTAAGGACACCCGGCAATCAAGGCAAGTAGGAATATATTGCTCATCAAGAATAACCTGCTTGTCTTCTCTTGACTCGGATATTTTAAAAACGCCAATACAGGCATAACCACTTCGATCATCAGATTCGAGTAATAGCCTGATCCGAAGCTTGCCGACATCAAGCGACATATTGTCGCCACTCTCGGTCGATACATCACGAATGCTATGCTCATAAGAATAGTAACGTGCAAGCCCCTGATTGCCCGATTCGGAAGTAACATCCATTGCACCAGGCCGCTTTACCGGAATACCAAAATAAACAATTTCATTATGGATATTTTCAGGAATATCTCGAACCGGTGGCGGCTCGTCAATATCGGGAAAACTAAAAGGCGTACCATCCGGGAAAACACCCTGGGAACGTTTAACAGCTAGTTTGCCCAGCTTTAGTAGTTGCGTATCGAGTTCAAATTCCTGCAATCCCCAACCATAGGCACCAAATGCTGAACATTTACTTTCAACATAGCGTTCAAGATAACGCTCTTGTTGCTGAAAATGCTGCGGGCTTAAAAACATACCCTCATACCATAAAATTTTACTTTCAAGAGACATACGATTTTACCAGTGTTTTCATTATAATTTTTTTAATTTATTTTAAATTTAGTCATCTAGCAATGTTAAGGTATTGCCACTAAGTTGAATGTCGATAGATGTTGCGACAACATTATTCGCCACTATTGGTGTAATAACTTTGTATTTAGCTGATTTATAATTTAAAAATTCCGCATAAATTGCGATATATTTTGTATCTTTATTTAAAACAAATTTCTCCCCTCTGCTTTTACCTGGCAGCAGTCGTTTTAATTCCTGTCGGGCAATAAAATCTGCACCCAGAACTTCCTTGTCGCGTTCATACAAACCAATAAAGTCAGCGCGATTAAACATTTTTTTATCTTTTAATTCATACAAACGTACAAACAGCGGAGACGGCTTATTTTTATCATCGGGGTTAATGTCAGCATCGACTTTAAGCGTGAGTGTTAAGTCGGTATCAAAACCCAGCTTAGTTCCGACCCATTCATTAACTGACGAACAGGCATTTAAAACCAGGCCAACTATCATTAAAAAAATAAATCTATATTGTTTTTTATACATTAGCAGCCAACCTTTTTCGATTTTCTTGCGACAAGCAGTTTTTGTAATTGATCTTCGTATGCCAGGACGAATTCGTCACCAAATAAATATTGAAATGAATTATCAATGTCGTCAGTAAGATCATTGAAATAATGAATAAATTGATTCCAGTTTTGTGATTTTTTAAGCAATGGCAAGAATTTAAGATAACTTTGGTTTTGTTTATCAAACCTGTTTTCAAGTTTGGCAGGGTCAAAGCGTTCAACAGCACCTTTGAAAGCAGCTCGAATACCCGCCAGAATAGCAATTTGATGTTCTGCAATACCTTGAAAACTATCCGCAATTGCTTCTATTGGTTTTTTGTATGAACCACCTGATTTTAGAAACATATTTTCAAGCGCATCATTCACGTTAGCAGAAAATTTTAATGGGTTATTTTCAACGGGTTGAATCGTCGTAATATTCATACGAAATTCATTTTTGATACTGCTACGGGATGTTAACACCTGCATCATCCCCTTTACCGTTTGCCTTACCATTTCGCCTACAACCTTATTAATAGACATAATTTCTTGCGTCGATAAGTTTTCTACCGATAAACCCATTGCAGTAATCATGCTGGTATCGACCGAGCTGGTATTAGAATGTTTTCCGGTTTTTTGATAGGCGTTATATTGTTTTTTAATATTTTTTAATTCTTCCTGCAATCGGCTGTTTTTAATTTTTAATGATTGCAGCGCCATTATTTGTTTCTGTAAACTTGCGTTTTGCGCGCGTAATGTCTGAATCGTATTGGCATCGACCATTGTATTATTATTAACCGCAACCGTTGCAGTTTCAAGCAAAGCGACATCATCATCGTCGTTTAAACACCAGTCTTCAGGTATAACACTTTCATCAACATGAGACTTAGGCCAAATAACTGACTGGCCAAGCACACCCGCCCCATCTGAGTGAGTACTTTGTGAATGGACAACATTATTTTCTATTGCACTAAATGAGTCTGACGAAAACACCGCATTGTTATTTTGCTTGTTCTCAAGAACGGAAAGTGGGTCGACTATTTCGACTGCAGAATTAAGTAAGGGTTCGATAGATGACGATGATGAAATTTCTCCCGTTGCAAAGGGATCATTTGAAATAAAATCATTTTCCGGGAAATTATTATCGGCATATTGTTCTGCTTGAAATAGAGAATCTGTTTCAAGCTGCGCATTGGCTGCATTTAATAATTGTATCTTAAACTTATAATCACTTAATTCAATTTCATCGCCATCTTGCAACTCAACCTTACTACCTTTACCCATAGGTTCACGTGAACCATTCAGAAAGGTGCCGTTTGTACTTGTATCTGTTAATACATAATGACCATTTTCAAACGTCACTTCACTGTGGCTGGATGACAAAAAACAATCAGGATCACTTAAAACCCAATAATTATCTGCTGCCCGACCAATCGTACCGCCCTGTTCACCAAATGTTTTCGATGATTCAGAAACCGTGCAATTGTCCGGAAATTCAATAATACTGATGAGTAGTGACATTTAAAATTCCATTTACAGCCAAACTTGAGGTTAAATATAATGATTAATATTTATTATTTTTATAAACTTACTTTAATTGAGAACTAAAGTAACTTTTGAACAGACGATTATACGCTTTTAATGACTTTCGTAACCAGTCCGATGTTGCAGTGATTGAAACTATTATATGTAATTGCGAATTATTACTCACTTCAAGATTTATCTGCTTTACATAGTTGTCCAAATAACATATAAAAGTCAAATACTGGGTTTGCGTTTTACAAATATAAAACAATATTAATACCTATAAGCTTGCCTTTTGGTTATAAAGCAATCAAATGTTATGCAACAACCCGACAGTTTACTTTAAAATTATAATTTAGATTGTTTTTAAACAGCTACTTAAATACTCGTTAAAATCTTTTTCGAATGGATGTGAATAGATGACTTCAACTACCTGCATAAATATCAGCCAATTACTTGAACCCATCTCCGATGAGAATCCAGTCGGTTGTGATTTACGCAATGACCAGACAGCTGATTCTATTTATCAAAAAATTAAACAGGCTCGAATGTCTGCGCGTGCGGCTGAGCGTAGCAATATGTATGATCCAAGCAACACTGAAGCAATTGATCACTGGCGCAACATAAGTGCACTCGCCCCGGAAATTATAAGCAAGCACAGTAAGGATTTGGAAATTTCAAGTTGGTATATTGAAGCCGTTGTACGACTATACGGTTTTAATGGCCTTAGAGACTGCTTTAAACTAACCCGCGAACTTATTGAAAATTACTGGGATTCTATCTATCCTCTTCCAGACGAAGACGGCATGCTTATTCGGCTTGCACCATTAGCCGGACTAAATGGTGAAGGAGCCGAAGGCGTTTTGATGGCACCAATACGCAATATTCCAATCACCGAAGGCGACCATCCAGGACCTTTTAATCTTTGGCACTATCAACAGGCTCTCGATGTACAAAAAATAGCCGACCCCGATACCCGCGCAGAAAATATTGCCCGAATAGGTTTCTCGATTGATGATATTGAAACTGCCGTTAGCCTTTCCAGTGAGTCATTTTTCGGCGCCCTACGTGACGACATCGAAAACTGTATTGCAGAATATAAACAAATTAGTCAACGACTGGACGAATTATGCGAATCACACGAATCGCCACCAACCAGTAATATGATTGCGGTGCTGGAACAATGTTTAGGCGCAGTTAATCATCTTGGCCGAAACAAATTCCCGATTAAAGCGATTGAGACTGAAAATACCGATAATAACGATAAAGACTCAAGCACAATAAATGAGCAGAAGAGCTTTGCCGAAGTCAATTCACGCGAAGCAGCGTTTCTACAATTACATGTTATATCTGAGTTTTTCAAAAAAACCGAACCCCACTCACCTATTTCCTACATTTTAGCTAAAGCGGTTAAATGGGGAAACATGCCTCTTAATGAACTTATTGGCGAATTAATACCGGATAGTTCATCACGAGAATTCTATTCATCCTTAACGGGTGTAAAAATAACTGACGACACATAATAGCAAGATAACCCAAAAAAGTAAGGAAGAATCATGGCTGATAGTATCCACGACAAACTAAAAAGAGTTCGCAAACCTCGCGTTCATATTACCTACGATGTTGAAACAAATGGTGCCGTTGAAGAAAAAGAAATACCTTTTGTAATGGGCGTAATGGGTGATTACTCAGGCGACAATACAGAAAATAAAAAATCACTCAAAGACAGAAAGTTTTCTCAAATTGATCGCGATAACTTTAATGATGTGATGGCAAATGTTGAACCCGGTGTAAAAATGAAAGTTGAAAATACTCTCGAAAAAGATGGTAGCGAATTTTCACTCGATTTAACGTTTAAAAACATGGAAGACTTTGAGCCACATAAAATTGTAAACGAAGTTAAACCATTAAAAGATTTGATGGATACACGAAATAAACTGCGTGACTTATTAACAAAAGCTGACCGTTCAGAAAAGCTTGAAAGTATTCTCGAAGAAATATTAAGTAATTCAGATGCGCTTTCCTCTTTTTCCGACGAGCTAGGCGTAAACAGCGACGACGATAAAGGTGCTAAATAATGGCTAAGAAAGAACAGATTTTAGATGATGACTCTGATGTTTTAGACGTTAGTCTGCTGGAACAGGCAATCGATGCAACCAAACAAACATCCAAAGACGCGACCGAAGATTTATTAAAAACACTGACCGCCGAAGCGATGAAAGGCACGCTAAAGTGGAATAAAAATCTTTCCGTTACCATTAATGCTGCAATTTCTGCCATTGATGAAGCTTTGTCAACGCAAATGTCGCTCATACTACAAAATGAAAAGTTTCAAAAACTGGAAGGTTCCTGGCGTGGTTTACGTCATCTTGTGATGAATAGTGAAACTAGCTCTCAATTGAAAATTAGGGTCTTAAATATTAGTCAGAAAGAACTCACCAAAGACTTATCAACCGCAACCGAGTTTGACCAAAGCACTGTTTTTAAGAAAATATATGAAAGTGAATTTGGCATTGCCGGCGGTGAACCCTATGCGGCTTTAGTCGGCGACTATGAGTTTTCATCTCACCCTGACGATATCGAGTTGCTCGCTAACATGTCAAATATCGCTGCTGCTGGCTTCTGTCCATTTATAGCCGCAGCCGGTCCGTCCATGTTTGGCTTTGACAGCTATACGGAGTTGTCTAAACCAAGAGACCTAGAAAAAATATTTGAGTCAGCCGAATACATCGCATGGCGCAGTTTCCGTGACAGTGAAGACGCACGTTTTGTTACATTAACCATGCCTCGCGTATTAGCACGGCTACCCTATGGCGCAGCAACAAAACCTGTAGAAGTTTTTAACTTTGAAGAAGCACAGGTCACCAGCGAAGGCAAACATCTTGAAAGTAAGCATAGTGAATATTGCTGGATGAATGCCGCTTACACAATGGGAACAACCATTGCCAGGTCATTTGCTGAAAATGGCTGGTGTACCAGCATACGCGGTGCAGAAGGTGGCGGCAAAGTCGAAGGCCTACCCTCGCATGTCTTTATAAGTGACGATGGTGACATGGATCAAAAATGCCCTACTGAAATAGGCATCACCGACCGACGTGAAGCAGAACTCAGTAAATTAGGATTTTTGCCATTATGTCATTATAAAAATACCGATTATGCCGTATTTTTTGGCGCACAAACCACACAAAAACCAAAAGTCTATGACGACCCGGATGCAACATCAAATGCTGCAATATCGTCACGCTTACCGTATGTGATGGCAACCTCACGTATTGCCCACTTCCTTAAAGTGATGGCACGCGACAAAGTCGGTTCGTTTATGGAAGCGGCCGATGCTGAAGAATGGTTAAATCGATGGATTGGTAATTATGTTAACGCCAGCCCAGGTGCTAGCCCGGTAATGAAAGCACAATTCCCTTTTGCTGAAGCTAAGGTTGAAGTAAAAGAAATACCCGGCCAACCAGGTGTTTATAATGCAGTTGCATGGATGCGCCCGTGGTTGCAAATGGAAGAGCTAACCGCTTCACTTCGGCTGGTGGCTAAAATTCCAAAAGCCGGATAAAAAACTAAGCCCAATAAAAATAAAACAGGGGGCTAAGACTTTTAGCCCCCAGCATTTTAGAATGGACTGCAAGTGTGTCTACAACTCTTACTCACAAACCAAAAATAAACAATAAAGACAGCAGGAGTGTTCTTGAATCACTCATCGAAAATGATTCTTATATTACCAATCTGGAACAATTTCTAGCTGAAAAAGATACCGTTAAGGCATTGTGTTACTGGCTTGCAGAACACAGCGAACAGCAAAATATTCGAACCCCTAACGACATTTTTTGCGCGATTAATTTATCAATTGCTAATCTTGACCATTTAATCAATCAACAGCTAAACAAAATAATACATCAACCAAGGTTTCAGGAAATTGAAGCATCCTGGCGTGGCTTATGGTTGTTAACAACCCAGGCGGGTGATACAAAAAATGTAAAAATAAGAATACTCGATGCTAGCTGGCTGGATGTGTGTAAAGATATTAATCGTGCACTTGAATTTGATCAAAGCACTTTGTTTCAAAAAATATATAACGATGAATACGGCATCGCCGGTGGCGAACCTTTCGGCGTGCTTATCGGTGACTACGAGATAAGCCATCGCACGACAGCGAACCATTCCTATGATGAGCTAATGGCACTTGAAGGCATGGCAGCCATTGCCGCCGCTGCCTTTGCACCTTTTATAGCCGCTGCTTCGGCAAGTTTGTTTGGCCTGGATGATTTTTCGGGGCTGGGCTTACCCTTGAATCTAGAAAATATTTTCCGTCAAAAAGAATATATTCGCTGGAATCAATTAAGAGACCATGACGATACACGTTTTGTTGGTTTAACAGCACCAAAGATGCTTGCACGAAAACCCTATATGACCGAATACGGAAATTACAAAGGCATCTTCTTTAAAGAAACAACTGAAAATGATGATAACAAAAATAATTTATGGATGAACGCATCCTACGGTTTTGCAGCCATGTTAATTCGAGAATTTATCAATATCGGCTGGTTTGGACATATTCGAGGCGTTATCCGAAACCAGGTCGGTGGTGGTTTATTAACGAATCTGCCTGTCGACTATTATCAAACTGACAATAAAGATATATACAATAAGCCCGTCACCAATGTCATTATTACCGATAAATTAGAAAAAGAAATGAGCGACCTTGGAATCATCCCCCTATGCCAGTGCTACGATAGCCCGTTTGCCGCTTTTTATAATAATCAATCACTCCATCGACCAAAACTACATAGCAATAAAGAAGCCACTGAAAATGCAAAACTTTCAGTTATGTTACAACATATTCTTTGCGGCTCACGTATTGCACATTATATTAAAATTATATTCAGAGATAAAATTGGTTCATTTATATCAGCGCAAAGTGTTGAAGAATATATTCAAACCTGGCTGCATAAATACACAACCGGTCGTGAAGACCTCGAATGGGATGCACAGGCACGTTATCCATTGCGAGAAGCCTTTGTAAAAGTGAAAGAACACCCTGCAAAACCGGGGCAATTCTTATGCGTTATCCATATAAAACCACATTATCAGTTAGACCATATGGTGTCTGAACTTGAACTCGCAACCGAACTATTAAAAGCAGGTTAATGCACGATGCTGGCCATTGATAAAAAGAAAATGCTGCGTGCATCAATACTCGACCGCTTAATCGATAATGATCCACAATCAACAATGGATATCGAGGCTAATAATTATCATCAACTTAAAAATTTACGTGATAGCGTCAGACGAGATCTACAAAATTTACTAAACACACGCTACAAGATTACCGAACCTGTTGACGAGCACCCACAAAGCATGACGTCAATCCTTAATTATGGCTTACCCGACCTGGCAACCATCAATATGTCGGACATTGAAAAAAGAAAACAGTTTATCGATTACTTTGAATCAATACTTCGAGAATATGAGCCACGCTTTAAATCTATTAAAATCACTTATCTTGAAAATACTGACAAACTCGACCGCACTCTGCATTTTAGGATTGATACCACGTTGTATGCCGACCCCTACCCCGAGATAATCATTTTTGATTCAGTACTTGATCCCGTTACACGCTCAATCAATGTTAGAGAGGTCAGAAATGTCTGACGAATTACTCCCCTACTTTGAAAAAGAACTTGCCTTTATTAGACAAATGGGAACAAAGTTTTCTAAAGAGCAACCCAAGATAGCCAGTCGGCTTGGGGTTAACTCAGACACCATTGAAGATCCGCATGTATCTCGCTTAATCGAAAGTTTTGCCTATCTGAACGCAAGAATTCAGCATAAGCTTGATGATGACTTGCCTGAAATAAGCGATTCCTTTTTAAATATTTTATTTCCACATTATCAACGTCCGATACCATCAATGAGTATTGTTAGATTCAGCCCGGACGAGGAACAACTCGATGCTGCATATACTGTCCCTAAAAGTACCGTACTCGAAACAGATTTATTTAAAGGTGAGCGTTGTCATTTTACAACTATATACCCAACTGAGTTAATACCAGTCAATGTAACGGATGCAAGCATTTTAGGTCGCCCCTTTATTACACCCGGTTCAGAATCCTGCAAAGGTGCAGAATGCGTTTTAAAAATAAGCTTATCCAGCTTTTCTAAGGATATAATTTTTTCTGAGCTTAATCTGAATAAAATACGCTTTCACTTAAAAGGACAAACACAACATATTCATCCACTCTATGAATTATTACTGAATAACTGTATCAATGTTGTGGTTACAGATTCGGAAGACGATGTTGCACCCGTGTATCTCGGCAAGGATTGTATCAAAGCCGTCGGCTTTAACGAGGAAGATGGTATTTTACCTTACCCTGATGCTTCGTTTACCGGTTACCGATTATTAACTGAATATTTTGTTTTTCCGGAAAAATTTATGTTTGTAGATTTTACTAATCTTACAGACAAACTTGGCGACAAAAATAGTAACGAATTAATATTTTATATTTATCTTAGTTCGTCCGACATTGAATTAGAACATAATATTAACAAACAAACATTCTTAACCGGCTGTACACCGGCCGTTAACTTATTTAAGCAAAAAGCCGACCCCATCAAACTCGACCATACGCAGCAGGAATATCAAATTATTCCTGATATTCGCCGTCCAGCCGGTTTTGAAGTTTATTCAATTGACAATGTAACGGCAACCAATTCGGCAGGCGAACAACATGCTTTCCATCCCATATACGGTTTAACACATAAACATCAAGACTCAAAGTCACATTCGTTCTGGCTTGGCACAAGGCGTAGTGCAAAAATGAATGACTATGAAAGAGATGAAGCAACCGATATGTTTATAAGCCCAATTGACCTAAACTTTAACCCCAACAACAGCGACGATAGAGTATTACTAATAGAGACAACCTGTAGCAATAGAAACCAGGCCGCCAAACTCCCCTTTAATAATGAACAACCTAAACTTCAGGCTGTCGATAGTTCGCCACCGTGCAATAATATACGTTGCATCAGCCGACCAACGCCGACAATACAACCACCTCTGCGCGATCAGGCACGTTGGCGACTATTATCGCACTTAAACCTGAATCATTTATCGATAACCGGTCGAGACAAGGCAACTGATTCAGTTAAAGAAATTTTACGCTTATACAATTTTACAGAATCGGCGGCTAGCCGAGCCGTGGTTGCGTCTATTAGCAGCGTCAATGCACATGCGATCAGTGCCCCGTTGAATATTGATGGCAGAGCTACACTCTGCCGCGGCATTGAAATCGAAATAACATTAGAAGATACCCAGCTATCGGGTAGTAGCAGTTACTTATTCGCAAGCGTTTTAGAACATTTTTTTAGCGCTTATTGTTCAATTAATTCATTTACACGCGTGCTTGTTAAACTTAAAAATAAAGAAGGCTATCTTAAAAAATGTCCACCACGATCCGGCAAAAAAGTCCTTCTGTAACACAAAACCTTATACAGAAGACGCAAAATTATAGTTTTGTTCAGACTGTTCGTCTGCTAGAACGTAGTTGTGCGTTTAAATCGCAGTCTTCACTACAACAGCCTTATAATGTTGTTGCAAAATTTTCACCACCTGAGACCGAAATCATTCGATTTCATAGCAACCAGAAGCTTGAATTCTTTTCAGCCGATTTAAGTTCAATATACAAAAATACGGGCAACAGTCAATGGAATATTCCAGTTAATATGATGGGGTTAACCGGAGCAGCCGGTGTTATGCCCTATCATTATACCGAACTTATTTTGCAACGTTTAAAACTAAAAGATACATCGTTACGTGATTTTTTCGACTTATTTAATCACCGAACCGTATCACTGTATTTCCAGGCTTGCGTTAAATATCACTTGCCGATTGAATACGAACGTAAACGAATAAATACAGAAAAACCAGAAAATGATTTATACACCAATGCGCTCCTATCTATTATGGGCCTGGGAACAAAACATCTTAGAAACAGACTTTACACCGATGATGAATCCTTAATTTATTACAGTGGGCTCTTTTCGCAACAAGTAAAAACTGCATCAGGCTTAAAACAAATTTTGCAGCGTCATTTTTCAATCCCCGTACAAATTGAGGAATTTATTGGACAGTGGCAGGATTTAATTGATGATGTCCGCACCCGAATAACCTCAAGAACATTACCTACCGGTCAAAATGCGAGTCTGAGTCGATCTGCGATCCTCGGAAAAAAAGCCTGGTACGCGCAGGGGAAAATACACATTGTGCTCGGCCCACTGGATAACGATACGATAAAACATTATTCACCCGGTACAAAAACCCTTAAAGCACTAAATGAAATAGTACGGCTTTATGTCGGAATAGAATGTAATTACGACTTTATTATACAAGTTAAACGTGAAAGCATTCCTGAGAAGCTTACCTTAAATAAAAAATCGCCACCTATACTTGGCTGGAATGCCTGTTTACCTAAGTCCAAAAATAATGATAACCCACACGAAACAATCGATATTACTGTAGCAGCTGCCCGAATACAGTAATACACGATATAAAAGGAATTAAAATGATCAGCATTGATTTGAAATCACTTGTCAGAAAACTAAATAACCCCTGTCAAAAAGCACTTGAAGGAGCGGCCGGATTTTGTCTTTCTCGCCAGCATTACAATGTCGAAATAGAACATTGGTTAATAAAATTGCTCGAAATTCAAGATAGCGATCTGCTTGCCATTCTCGATAAATTTGACATTGATACCGGTAAATTTGCGCAGGAACTTAACAAGGAACTTGATTATCTGAAATCAGGCAATACACGTGCGCCAGCACTTTCACCTACAATTGTAAATTTATCTAAATCGGCCTGGATGTTAGCATCCATTGATTATCAGCACACAACCGCTACCTCAGCACATATTCTCGGCGCGATGCTACTCGACGATAATATAAACCAATCGTCGAATTTATATTCAGGGGAATTAAAAAAAATCACAAACGATGCCTTGCGTACAACAATTGGAAACATCGTTGGATCGACCACTGAATCGCGGCGAACCGTTCAGGGTGACACTTCTGTTAATTCAAATACAGCGAATGAATCGTCTAGTCACTCTCCCTCTCTGAAAAAGTTTACAATAGATTTAACACAAGCGGCAAGAGAGGGGGAAATAGATACCGTACTCGGCCGAGATGGGGAGATACGACAAATAATCGATATACTTATTCGCCGCAGACAAAATAATCCTATTCTAACGGGTGAAGCTGGTGTCGGTAAAACAGCCGTTGTTGAAGGTTTTGCATTGCGTATTGCCTCGGGTGATGTGCCTGACACACTAAAAAATGTTTCCATTTTAAGTTTAGACTTAGGTTTGCTGCAAGCAGGTGCCAGTGTAAAAGGTGAATTTGAAAATAGACTAAAATCAGTTATCAGTGAAGTTAAAGCATCCCCCGAACCTATCGTTCTATTTATTGATGAAGCACACACAATGATTGGCGCAGGAGGAAAAGAAGGTCAGGGGGATGCTGCAAATTTACTTAAACCAGCACTTGCACGAGGTGAATTACGTACCATTGCGGCTACCACATGGGCAGAATATAAAAAATACTTTGAACGCGATGCCGCATTAACACGCCGCTTTCAAGTTGTAAAAATAGAGGAACCAGATGAAGAAAAAGCCATCAATATGATGCGCGCTATCTCTGTGATGCTACAAAAACACCACACTGTACGTATTTTAGATGAGGCCATTATAGCCTCGGTAAAACTTTCCAGCCGTTACATTCCCGCACGGCAGTTACCTGATAAATCAGTGAGCCTGCTCGATACCGCTTGTGCAAGAGTATCACTTACACAAAATTCTACCCCGGTATCCATAGAAGATACATCACGACTGATAACACAAACAAAAACAAACATTGTACTGCTTGAACGTGAAGATGCGGTTTTAGGGAACTGTAACGAGGCAATTCAAACATTAAAGAATGAACTAATCACCTTAAATGAGAAGATTGAAATACAGCAAGAACAATGGCAAATAGAAAAAGACATCGTTAGTAAGGTTCAACAATTACAGAATAAAATAGAAACACGTGCTTTTGTTAAAAAAGAGAATGGATCATCAATAGCTGAGACACAATCCATAACAAACGTAAATGATAACAACCTTACAGCAAACAACAGTATGACTAAGAATATTTCTATTAACCCCAAGGAACAAAAAGAAATACAAGCTAAAATACTTGCATTAATCGATGAATTAACCCTTGCACAAGCTGAAACCCCAATGATTAAAATTAATGTCGACTCACAGGCAATTGCAGAAGTTGTGGCTAACTGGACCGGGATCCCTATCGGTAAAATGGTCGCCGACGAAATGAACACCATAATGAATCTAAAAGATATTCTCGGAAAAAGAATTATTGGTCAACAACATGCTCTGGATGCCATTGCAAGAAATATAAGAACATCTCGTGCGGGTTTAACCGACCCTAAAAAACCGGTCGGTGTATTTTTTATGGTCGGCTCAAGTGGTATTGGTAAAACAGAAACAGCACTCGCACTTGCCGATATTTTGTATGGTGGTGAACAAAATATAACAACGATTAATATGTCTGAATTTAAAGAGGAGCATAAAATTTCTATGCTGTTAGGCTCACCTCCAGGCTATGTCGGTTATGGTGAAGGAGGCGTGTTAACAGAAGCCGTACGGCGTAAACCTCACACTGTTATTCTACTCGACGAAATGGAAAAAGCGCACCCTGGTGTTCAGGATATTTTTTACAATCTTTTTGATAAAGGTACTATTAAGGATGGTGAAGGACGCGATATAGATTTTAGAAACACTGTCATCATTATGACTTCCAATGCAGGTGAAGAACATATTCGTGCGATATGCGCAGCATCAGAAGAATTACCCAAACCCGATGTATTACTCGATAATTTCAGACCCCAATTATTAAACTATTTTAAGCCCGCATTTCTTGGCCGAACTACAGTTATCCCATACTACCCTCTAAGCGATGACGACCTAATGAAAATCTGCGTGATTAATATGAATAAAATAAAAAAACGTGTCAAGGATAATTATAATGCGAAATTTAGCTACCATGATGATGTGGCCGTACATATTGTTGCAAGAAGCCAGGAAGTTGATACCGGCGCACGCAATATTGAAAATATATTAACAAAAACATTATTGCCTGAAATGGCGTCTGAATGTTTATCTAAACAGGCCAATGATATATCAATTAATAATATACATATTGATGTAAGCACAAAAGGTGTCTTTGAATATCAGATAAACTAATTATAAGTTGCCGTTAACGTTGAATGCCCTGAATAATTCATAAGAAGCCTATACATGCATTGTCACTCAATGAAGTTTTTCGTGTCGATTTTTTTTGTTGCCGCTATAATCAATCCTGTTCAAAGCTATAGTCAGAACGATACTGATACTATTATAAATTATAATGTACATATTGGAAAAGCTGATAGAGAATTCATTCTAGTGTCTTCCGAAATTCACAAAGTATTGGGTGTACGTGATAGAAGCAAAAAATATACGTTAGATGCCCTAGAAAATAGAATAAGTGAATTGCAAGCCATTAATGACAACTTCACTTCAGTACACTTAATCACTGCAAATCTGAAGTTAATTAAAAACAATCTTGATCACCGAGCATTATTACTATTTATAAATATTCTATTATCAAATAATGATTTTTCGACTGCGTCTAATCTTCTGCAATATATCATTAAAAATTCAGATAAATCACTTGCGTCAAATATAAAGTTTTCCTTTGCTAAATATCATTTAAAAAAAGGCAACTATGCAAAATCAAACGAATTACTGACCGATATTACTTCTGATCTGAGTATCGATAATGGTCATTACGCCCTTATTATGAAAGGAATAATTCTCCAAAAAAAAAGGAAACACCGTAAATCTTTGCACTATTATGAATCCGTACCAGCCACTTCAAAATATTATCATTATGCTCAACTCAACAAAGCGGTTGCCTATATTCGGCAAGGTTGGTGGTCAGATGCACAGTTAACGATTAATAAATTGCTTGCAATGAAGCTGCCAAAAGCAGAAAAAATAAAGACAATCAACAATAGATTATTACTTGTAGCGGGTTACTCTTTTTTACAGCAGGAATATTTTAGAGAATCACGCGAGGCTTTTCGTAATATTGATATAAATAGCCCATATGCAAGCCGAGCCATGCTCGGTATAGCTCTTTCTGCTGCAAATCAGGGTGATAACACCGGGGCACTTAACATATTAAATATACTGCAAAAGAAAAGTAGTCACAGTTTAACGGTTGAAGAAACCTATTTATTACTTCCCTATATATATGAAAGAGTTGACCAACACAAAACCGCTGCTGCCAGTTATCAAATAGGTTTAGCATATTATCGTAAACGCATAGAAGAATTAGACGCTTTATTACTTCAGATAAAAAAACCTAATTATCTGATTAATGGTACTAACAATGATTCCTTACTAAAATTAAATCACATTTCATTACAGGATGCAAAATCAAAGAACCTGATGCTTAATTTAAGAATTCTACAAACATTTAGAGGCAAAGCAAAAAATTCATCCCTAAAAAATAAAATAAACAGGCTGATTCATAATCACCAGCAATTACTTAAAAACATCATATCAAAGAAAATAGAAGAACGTGTCGCTTACTTACAAAGTTACAAGAATCAATCCCAATTTGGTATTGCACGACTTTATGACAATAGTCGAAAAAATAATTAATGAATCACTCTAACATCACAATACTATTTATTTCTATTTGCCTGCTTGCTTCCTGCTCATCAATCGACCTAAAAGGCACGTTACGGGATATTGACAATATAAATTCAACTCAAAAATCGACTACCGTCTACATTAAACCAAAAACAACCGAGGAAATTAAAGCTGCCTACATGAAATATTTAAACCATGCTAACAGTAATAACCAGTCGCGAATGGCCGCCATAAGCCGGCTTGCTGAAATCGAGTTTAATCTTAGCGATAAATTACTTGAAAGAAAGAAATCGGATGATAATGATAGTTTATTTGATGATACACAATACAACGCAAGACTTGATAAAACTATTAAACTATTGTCAACATCTTTAAGAGACTACCCTAACCAAAAAACCAATGATAAAATTTTATACCAACTATCAAAAGCATACGACCAAAGAGGTTTGCATTTAAAATCGATACAAAGCCTGATGCTGATTACGAAAAATCACCCAAAATCAACCTATTACATAGAAGCTCAATTCAGGATAGCGGAAACTGCATTTTCAAGAAAAGACTATATTACAGCTGAAGATGCCTATACCGAGGTTATCAGCTCAAAAAAGAATGAAATATATTTTGAAAAGTCGACATTTAAACGTGCATGGTCTCGCTACAAGCAAAGTTATTATATTGAATCCGTTGATGACATAATAAGTGCGATTAAATTTCATAATTTTAATGACTACGAATCTCTTGATAAGTCCGAAAAATCAGTGCTTGATGAATACTATCGTACACTAGGGCTTGCTTTTGCATATGCAGGAGGTATTAAACCATTAAGAGAATATATAAAATCAAACAACCTAACTAAACTAAAATTCAAAATTTACCTGAGCGTCAGCAATACATATAAAAATCAAGAACGTTACTCTGACGCAGTTGGAATTCTTGAGGATTATATAAAACAGGAAAAAAGATCAAATAAAATCCCATACGCTTACCTTGAAATTGTGGCGATCTGGGATAAAGGAGGCTTTTCAGAAAAGCTGAAGATTGCTACGACAAAATTTTATACCACATACAATTCTGCAATGCCTTATTGGAAGAGAAAAAACACCGATAAAAAGGCTGCAGTTTACATAAAAAAATCACTCAAGAAATATATCCTGAAAATGGCCTCTTATTTCCATAAACTTTACTTAACGACAAAAACAAGCAGCAATTTTATTAATTCACAAATATGGTATGTGCGATTTTTAAAACATTATAAATCGAGTACGCACAAAGAGAACATCAATTATTTATATGCCGAACTTCTTGCCTCTGCTGGTAAATTAAATGCTGCGCTTAAACACTATGAAGTGGCAGCATATGACAACAAGATAATACTAGATAAATATTCCGCCTACGCGACTATTATTATGACTGATAAACTTATAAAACGGTATTCTAAAAATACCACAAAAAGAATTTACAATCTTAATAAGCATATAAAATATGCTTCACGCTTTACACAGCTTTACCCAAATGATAAAAACTCAGCCAAAATACTACTGCATGCGGCTGAACTTGCTTACTTAAATAAAAAATACCCTCAAGCCATTCAATTAACAAAATCATTGCCCTTGTCAATCACAAAAAATACGTTAATGCAGGCTAGTCTTATTTCAGCGCAATCTCATTACCAACTTAAAGAATACCAGCAAGTCGAAGACGTTTATTCAACAATGCTTTCAATGTCTACAAACATTGAGAACCGTAAAAAAATTAAAGAAAACATTGCACTCGCTATTTACAAACAAGCAGAACATTCAAAATCAATAAATGATTTTTCATCTGCAGTCAGGCATTTTCGGAGAATATCGACGACTGTTCCCCAGTCTAAAATTGCAGCAGCAGGTTTGTACGATGCAATCGCACTGCATATGCAACAAAAACAATGGCTGCAAGCTATTTCTTTAATTAAAATATTTAAAGCATCATATCCAGACCATAAATATTTCAATGACACTTCTAAAAAGCTATCGATTGCCTACCTTAATTCAAATCAAAACTTAAAAGCGGCTGTAGAATTCGAAAGATTATCAAATAGCAATCAAAACAATGAAGTCAAACGCGCAGCCTTACTTCAAGCTGCACAGTTATATGAAGAAAAAAATAACATTAAGTCATCTATACGTTCATACACCCATTATACAAAAAAATATAAAAAACCCTACGTTCAATACCTTGAAGCCATGTACAAACTTACTGATTTACATGGTAAATTGTTACAATACAATAAATCGAGATACTGGCGAAACAAAATAATTCAGGCCGATAGTGCAATCGCTCGAAGATACAAAACAAAGCGAACACAATACATTGTATCAAATACATTAATAAGCAGTGCAAAAGAACAGCAAGATAGATACCTGAATATAAAACTTGTTCGACCATTAAAATACAATCTTCGAAAAAAGAAAAATGCGATGCAGGCATCAATCAAACTGTATATCCAGGCAACTGTATACAAACTGTCCGAACCCAGCTCACAGGCGACCTATTCTATAGCTGCAATTTACAATGACTTTAGCAAGGCTTTACTTAATTCCGAATTACCGGCGGGTTTATCTAATGAAGAGCAAGAGCAGTATAAAATACTACTCGAAGACAAAGCCTTTCCATTCGAAGAAAAGGCAATCGAATTTCATGAAATCAATATGCAGCATACAAAATATAATATGTACAACAACTGGGTTAAAAAAAGTCATCTAAAGCTAAAAAAACTTTTTCCTGTACGTTATAAACGCAAATTCAAAATAGATGAGTATGCCAATGCACTACATTAAATTATTCAATTATGTGGCGCTATTATTAATTACTAGTTGTTCGCAAACGATGGTTCAGGATAATAGTGATAACGTCACTGAAGCAACAGGTTCTCAAGCAATCTCCCATGAGCTGACTAATAATGTTTTAGAAAGGTATAAAATGGCGCTGTATGCAATGCGAGACAAGAAAATTAATATAGCGAAACCTTTACTCCTTAAAATAACTAAAGATTATCCTGAACTGGCGGGCCCGCACGCAAATATCGGAATAATATACTATAAGCAAGGTGATTATAAAAAGGCATTAATTTCATTAAAAACAGCCCTTGCAAAGAATCCAACAAATGCCTATGCGCACAATGGTCTTGCTTCTGTATACCAACAACAAGGTGATTTCACTTTAGCCGAGAAACATTTTTTGCTTGCGATAAATTATAAAAAAGACTATGCGATTGCACATTATAATATCGCTCTACTCTACGATGTATTTTTCCATAAAATAAAGGCATCCGTTAAACATTACCGACAATATCTTTCTATTATAGAGAAAAAGGGATTGGCTGATACGCAAACACGCAATTGGATTGAACAATTAGAAAACTCGCTCAAACAAGGGTAATCAAAATGAAAAGCTATTTACGAATCATCCTTTATACCCTATATATAGTCACGTATTTTTTTGCTGTAACACCGAGTATTGCAGAAGTTGAAATAAAAATGGATACCACAACAATTAAAGGTAACACTGAACTGCCGAAAATTATTTATATCGTACCCTGGCAGGAAGCCAAACAATTTAAGAGCAAGGCACAACAACTCATAATACATAGCTTGTACGGTGATCTATTTGATCCTGTTTTACCCACAGAATGATAAAGAATATTTTATTGCCGTTAGCTTAACTATCGTTTAGATTTATCTGAATATTCAAATTATTTAACACATCAATATTAAATTGAGTCATTATGACAAAATGCTTGTCACATCTGTATAAGGCTTATTTCTGAAATCTCGGTAATTCGTCTTAATTGGGTAGAGGAGCATGCGGCACTAATATTTACAAAGTTATTCTCAGAATTTGATATGCTGCTCTTAAGAAAAACATATAATTTACTTTAAAATCAAATAGTTATAAAGAGTACAATGTTTTTTATCTCGAAACTAAAGCATGTACAAAAATTGCCGCTATTCTTTAATATATATGTAGTATGTGGACTCTATCCATCACTCATTAACTTAAATAATAAACTGGAAGGATGCCTATGAACGATTCGTCAACATCATCAACTAAGTCCTGGCGTCAACGTTGGATTACCGGTCCTATCTTCAAGTTATTCAAGAGCGTGACTCCACGTATGTCTCAAACTGAAAAAGAAGCCCTCGAAGCAGGCAATGTTTGGTGGGATGGAGAACTATTCAGCGGTCGACCCAAATGGCGACGTTTGCGTGATTTAGCTCCTCCACATCTTAGCACTGAAGAACAGGCCTTTATTGATGGCCCGGTCAATACCGTCTGCGCGATGTTAGATGACTGGAAAATAACCAACGAAGACTACGATTTACCCACCGATGTTTGGCAATACTTAAAAGACAACGGCTTCTTCAGCATGATTATTCCTAAAAAATACGGTGGACTGGAATTTTCTGCCTTTGCCCATTCCGAGGTTGTCTTAAAAATTTCAACCCGTAGTGTTTCAGCTGCAGTGACGGTTATGGTTCCCAATTCACTTGGACCGGGGAAATTGCTTCAGGAATATGGAACGGAAGAACAGAAAAATCACTACCTGCCAAGATTAGCAAAAGGTCTGGATATACCCTGCTTCGCTTTAACCAGTCCGCATGCAGGTAGCGACGCAGGCGCAATCCCTGATTATGCTATTGTCTGCAAACAGGATTTCGATGGGGAAAAAGATGTACTGGGTATGCGTGTAACTTGGAATAAACGCTATATCACGCTTGGCCCAGTAGCAACAATACTTGGCCTTGCTTTTAAACTTTATGACCCCGAACATTTATTAGGTGAGGAAGAAAATCTCGGTATTACCCTCGCACTCATTCCCACTGATACGCCGGGGGTAAATATTGGTCGACGCCATATGCCGCTTAATCTTGTATTTATGAACGGCCCGAACAGTGGTGACGACGTCTTTATGCCGCTGGACTGGATTATTGGCGGGCAAGCTCGTATTGGACAGGGTTGGAGAATGCTTGTTGAGTGTTTAACCGATGGACGCGCAATCTCGTTACCCTCACTCAGTGTGGGAGCCGGTAAATTAGCCGCCCGAGGTATTGGTGCATACTCAAGAATACGCACTCAATTTAAATTACCAATTGGTAAATTTGAAGGCGTAGAAGAAGCGCTGGCACGTATTGGTGGCCTCACATATATGATGGATGCCGCGCGCATAATGACCATAGGTGCATTGGACCGGGGCGAAAAACCTTCTGTTATATCGGCGATTGTTAAATATCATTTAACAGAAGGCATGCGTAAAATAGTCAATGACTCAATGGACATACAAGGTGGTGCCGGTATCTGTTTAGGGCCACGCAACATCATGGGTCGCGTGTATCAGGCCGTCCCCATTAGTATTACGGTTGAAGGCGCAAATATTCTAACGCGCACAATGATAATTTTTGGCCAGGGTGCTATTCGTTCTCACCCCTTTGTTTTCAAGGAACTTGAAGCCATTGGCAATGATGATCCAGAGCAATCGTTAGATAATTTTGAGCGCGCTTTTATTGGCCATGTTAAATTTATTATTACCAATGTGGCACGAAGCTTATTTCATGGCCTAACAGCATCACTGTTTGTTATGGTACTCGGTAAAAAACCAATACGACGCTACCATCAGCATCTAACACGCATCAGTGCAGCATTTGCACTTATGACCGACATTGCATTAATGACACTCGGTGGCGCCCTTAAGCGAAAAGAAAAACTGTCAGGTCGTTTAGGCGATACATTAAGTTATTTATATCTGGCATCAGCAACACTTAAACACTTTGAAGACAATGGTTGCCCAAAAGAAGAGTTACCGTTAGTGCATTGGGCAACACGATATTGCCTGTATAAAGCACAGAATTCACTGCATGGTTTACTGCAGAATTTACCCAATCGACCAGTCGCCTGGATTGCAAGATTTATAATATTTCCATTAGGCCGACACTTCTCACCGCCAAGTGATATGCTAGGACACCAAGTTGCGAACATATTAATAACCCCCTCTGAGGCTCGTGATAGATTAACAAAAGGTCTTTACGTACCCGACAATACGACAGACACGATGGGGAAACTTGAAGATGGTTTTGATAAGGTTATTATTGCTGACCACGCCGAGAAAAAACTTTATCGCGGCCTAAAAGATTGTAAACCAAGTTATAAAGGGCTAGAAGATCTTATTAAACAAGCGCTCGATAAAAATATAATTAGTGAAGAAGATGCAATCTTAATACGTGATGCAGATAAAGCAAGAACAGATATAATTCAGGTCGATGACTTCGCAAAAGACTATAAGTAGCCCTAAACGTACGGAGAACAAAAGTGGCTGAGACAAAAAAAACAAGCTCAAAAAAGACGACTCGAAAAAAGGTCAGTACTAAAAAAACAACCAGCATCAAGACAAGCCAGAGTAAATCGGCTGCTGTTGTAACCCAATCCAGATCATCAAAAAATCGATATGGTCGGCGCGCTATCTATATAGTAGATGGTGCACGTACCCCGCAGCTTAAAGCACGTGGCAAACAAGGCCCGTTTAGTGCAGCAGACCTAGCGGTTGGCTGCGCCAAGCCGTTATTAGCAAGACAAAATTTTGAAGCCGATGCCATTGATGAAGTCATTATGGGCTGCGTTATGCCAAGTGCTGACGAAGCGAATATTGCCCGTATTCTTGGGCTTAGACTTAAATGTGGTATCGATGTTCCCGCCTATACCGTACAACGAAATTGCGCATCCGGTATGCAAGCACTGGATAATGCAGCTCAATCCATTGCCATTCGCCGTTCTGAGTTAGTACTAGCCGGAGGTGCCGAATCAATGAGCCGCGCTCCCGTCATGCTCAATGGCCATATGGTTAACTGGCTAGGCGACTGGATGCGCGCTAAAACCATCGGCCAAAAATTAAAGGCCATCGGTACGCTTAGACCGATGTTTTTTGCCCCCATCATCGGCTTACTACGAGGCTTATCCGATCCGGTTAATGGTTTATCGATGGGGCAAACAGCTGAGATTATTGCCGATAGATTTAACATCAGCCGAGATATGATGGACAGCTACTCGGTTCAAAGCCATCAACGGCTTGCCGCAGCACATGATAATAATTATTTAACTGAAATTGAAACAATTTATGATACTAAGGGTAATTTTTACGACCATGACGATGGCGTCCGTCGAGATTCAGACATGCAAGGTCTTGCTAAATTAAACCCCGTATTTGATCGCCCCTTTGGCAGCGTAACCGCCGGTAATAGTGCACAAATTACCGACGGTGCAAGTGTGATGTTACTCGCTAGTGAAAAAGCTCTAAAAGATTATAACTTAACACCCATAGCGCAAATTCTTGACTGTGAATGGGCCGGCCTTGAACCTTCACAAATGGGCTTAGGCCCGGTACATGCGGTGTCACCCATCCTACAAAGAAATAACTATGCTTTAAAAGATATTGATTATTTTGAAATCAACGAAGCCTTTGCGGGCCAGGTACTCTCTTGCCTAGAAGCCTGGCAGAATGAAGAATATTGCAAAAACGAATTAAAACTTGATACCCCCTTAGGTGAACTCAGTATGGATAAGTTAAATATTGATGGCGGCGGTGTCAGTATAGGGCATCCGGTAGGTGCCAGTGGCGCAAGAATTGTTTTACATCTTATGAATATTCTTCAACGCACCCAAACAAAACGAGGTATCGCAAGTCTTTGCATTGGCGGTGGCCAGGGTGGTGCCATGATGATTGAACGAGTTTAGGAGAATGACTGTGTCTACGTATAAACATTGGAAGGTCATAACAGATAGTGAAGGGGTCGTCTGGCTACACCTTGATAAAGCCGACTCAAGTACAAATGTATTATCACATGCTGTAATGGACGAGCTGGAAGAAGAACTTAACAGCCTTAATAAAAAACCGCCCCGTGCTGTCGTTTTTCTATCTGACAAAAAAAATGGTTTTATTGCTGGCGCTGATGTAAAAGAATTTAGCCAGCTTGAAACGGAACATATTGCTTTAACATTAATAAAACGCGGCCAACATGTTATGAACATGATTGAACGCTTACCCTGTCCTACCGTTGCTCTTATTCATGGGTTTTGTTTAGGTGGAGGTTTCGAACTTGCTTTAGCCTGCCGCTATCGTATTGCTGATAATGATGCTAAAACAAAAATCGGCCTGCCGGAAATTAAATTAGGCATTCACCCCGGCTTCGGCGGTGCAGTGCGTAGTATTAAACTAGCCGGCCCCATTGCCGCAATGAATATCATTTTAACCGGCCGCGCAATATCAGCACGTGCCGCCAAAAAATTGGGCTTAATACATTACGCCGTACCAGCAAGACACCTTATTACTGCAGCCAAAAGTGTTATAAAAAAATCACCGCCAAAGCATAAATTAGTCTGGTGGGCAAAATTAGCCAATCATAAATTAGTTCGTCCCTGGGTAAAAAAACTACTCGTTAAACAGGTATCCAAAAAAGCGCAACGCTCACACTACCCGGCTCCTTACGCCATGATTGATTTATGGGAACGTTATGCTGATGACTATCAACGTTTTCTTGAAGAAGAAGCCATTTCCGTTTCGCAATTAATGGTAACCAAAACAGCACAAAATCTCGTCCGGGTATTTTCATTGCAGGAGCAAATGAAAAGTTTTTCTAAATTAAAAGATTACAAACCCAGGCATATTCATGTTATTGGTGGTGGTGTAATGGGTGGCGATATTGCCATCTGGTTTGCCCTACAAGGCTACAACGTTACCATACAGGATAGAGAACAGAAAACACTCGCCGCTGTTATTAAACGTGCCTACAAATTATATAAACGAAAACTTAAAAAACGTTTGCTTATCATTGAAGCCCTTGATCGACTTGTACCCGATATTAAAGGATTTGGACTTAAACAGGCAGATGTCGTTATTGAAGCAATATTTGAAGATGCTGAAGTTAAACGACAATTATTTAAGGAAATTGAACCGCAAATAAAAGATAGCTGCATTATAGCCACCAATACTTCCAGTATTCCCCTTGAAGAACTCGCTCCAGCTCTGCACGACGCTACACGACTTGTCGGTTTGCATTTCTTCAACCCGGTTGCGCAAATGCCCTTAGTTGAAATAGTAAGAGGCAAACAAACTAGTAAAACAACCATGCAACAAGCTGCTGCTATTACAAAATCCATACGACGTTTACCGCTCCCTGTTAGCAGTAGCCCTGGTTTTCTAGTTAACAGAATACTTATGCCATATTTAATGGAAGCGGTTGTGCTGGCAGAAGAAGGCATACCGTTAAAGGCCATCGACCAGGCAGCCACTGATTTTGGCATGCCAATGGGTCCGATTGAACTTGCCGATACAGTTGGCCTCGATATTTGCTTAAAAGTAGCAGAAAATCTGTCAGAAAATATGGAAATAGGAGTCCCTGAACGCTTAAGAAAATTAGTCAATAAGAAACAGCTTGGCAAGAAAACCGGAAAAGGATTTTATACTTTTAAAAAAGGCAAACCTGTAAAACCGGCAATACCAAAAGATTTTAACTTACCCACCGACCTTCCAGACAGGCTAATATTGCGCCTTGTAAATGAAGCAGTAGCCTGCTTAAGAGATGGTGTCGTTGAATCAACCGACATGATCGATGCCGGCGTTATTTTTGGTACTGGATTTGCCCCTTTCAAAGGGGGGCCAATGTGTTATGCTCACAATCGAGGTATAGAGCAACTAATAAAATTACTGGAAAGTCTTGATAGCCGCTATGGCAGTCGATTTAAGGCCGATTCAGGATGGTCTAGTTTGTTCGAAACATAACAATAATTGTGAACTTCTATGTCAAATTTAACTGATCTGATATATCCCGAAGATGCAAAAAGTTTACCCGGTCTATTCAATGAGCGAGTTAACCGCTCACCAGATAAAGTCGCCTACCAATATTTTGATAACTCACTCAAACAATGGCAAAGCTATACCTGGTCACAGGTAAAAACTAAAGTTGCTTTAATACAGCAGGCGCTTTTAAAACTTAATCTTGATAAAGGCGCATGCGTCTCAATAATGGCTAACAACTGTCCTGAATGGATGATGTTTGAACAAGCAGCATTAGGTTTAAATTTAGTCGTTGTGCCGTTATATCCAAATGACCGAGCGGATAATATAAAATATATTCTCAATGATGCAAATGTTCGTGCCATATTTGTTGCAGGCAAAGAACAATGTGGTTTACTTGAAACAATCAAAAACGACGTTAAAAACTTGCGACTAACAGTTAGCTTGCAAGACTACTCAATCAGCAGCAAAAATATTGTTATATTCGATGAATGGATAAACAAGAATACAAAACCTGAATATATTATTGAAAAAATACAAACAAACCAACTCGCAACAATTGTTTATACATCAGGTACAACCGGCCGCCCGAAAGGGGTTATGTTATCACATAGCAATATTTTACAAAATGCTTATGGTGCGAGCCAGTGTGAAAGATTTCTTCCAAGTGATATTTATCTTTCATTTCTACCACTTTCTCATATGTTTGAACGTACCGCTGGCTACTATTTACCCATGCTATCAGGCGGCATGGTCACGTATGCACGCTCAATAGAAAAACTAGCCGAAGACCTCATTGAAATCAAGCCAACGATACTGGTTACCGTACCACGTATATTTGAACGGGTTTATAATAAGATCCAGTTGCAGCTTCAAAATAAGCCAAAAATATCACAAGTATTATTTAAGCTTACCGTTGATGTAGGGTGGCACTGGTTTTTGTATTCACAAAATAGAATAAACTGGCACATAAAATTATTACTTCGCCCTCTTTTGTATAAGTTGGTTTCAGAAAAAATATTAAACAAACTGGGTGGAAACTTACGTCTTGCAGTGAGTGGTGGAGCTGCTCTGTCGCCTGAAATTGCACGTACATTTATCGGCTTAGGACTTAATATTTCACAAGGCTACGGCATGACTGAAGCAAGTCCCATTGTCAGTACTAATTTACTACATGATAATGAACCCAGCAGCGTTGGACAGAAGTTTATTAATGTTGAAGTTAGCCTGGGAGATGATGATGAGCTACTCGTAAAAGGTCCCAATGTCATGCTGGGTTACCTTAATAACAAAGAAGCAACAGACGAAGTTATCGACAAGGATGGCTGGTTACATACGGGCGACAAGGCAAAAATCGTCAATGACCATATCTATATTACCGGCCGCATCAAAGATATACTAGTATTATCAACTGGCGAAAAAGTGCCTCCAAACGATATTGAAATTGCAATTACAAACGATCCTTTGTTTGAACAGGCTCTTGTGCTTGGCGAAGCAAAACCTTATCTAACTGCCATTACGGTATTAAATGAAATCGAATGGAACAAAGAAAAGCGTAAGATATCAACACAAAAAGATATCGCTCTCGATTCAACCGAGGCTAGGGAATATATTTTAAACAGAATCAAAGGCTGCCTGCATAACTTTCCTGGTTATGCACGCATATATAAATCCCACAGTACAATAGAAGCATGGACAATTGATAATGGACTGGCGACGCCCACACTAAAATTAAAGCGAAACACTATTATCGATAAATATCAGCAACAAATTGAACAAATGTACAGGGGCCATTAACATGCCAGAAGACAAGGATTTTGATTGCATTCCAACCGACAAACAACCTTCAATACGTGTACTAGCCATGCCAGCCGACACTAACTCGGCTGGAGATATTTTTGGTGGCTGGCTAATGTCACAAATAGATATAGCCGGCAGTGTATTAGGCCATCAGGTAACAAGCGGACGAGTGGTTACTGTTGCAGTTAATAATTTTCAGTTTATTAAACCAGTATTTGTTGGTGATCTTGTGAGTATTTTTACGGAAGTAAGTCGTGTTGGAAATACTTCTTTAGATATCTCAATTATTGCCTATGCCGAACGTAAACGCCAAATCGCTGAATGCACAAGAGTGGCATCAGCAATATTTACCTATGTTTCACTTGATGAAAACAGGAAACCCAGACAAATCACACTGTCAGTATAAAGAAGCCCGCTGCACATAGGGATTTTTTTGCTTCCTATCCTCGCTTCTGCAAAATTTAAGTACTACTTTACTTATGCGCAGCTGAGATTTAATAATATATATTCAATTTCTCAGTGAGAATAAATTAAAAAAGTTCTCTGTGGTTTTCTCCGCAATATACTCATAACTCTCATCACGTAACTCTGCAATACACTGAGCAACATTTTGAACATAGGCTGGTTGATTAGACTTGCCACGAAAAGGAACGGGGGCAAGATATGGAGAATCTGTTTCTACCAGAATTTTTTCGATAGGCACTTTTTTTGCCACTTCTTTTAATGCCAGGGCATTTTTAAAGGTAACAATACCTGAAAAAGAAATATAAAAACCTAAATCGAGTGCCTGTTGAGCAGTTTCCCAATCTTCAGCAAAGCAATGCATAACACCACCGGCGGCTTGTGCATTTTCGTCTTGCATAATTTTAATCGTATCATCTGTCGCATCACGCATGTGAATAATAAGGGGTTTGTTTGTTTGTTTTGATGCCTCGATATGATTTTTAAATCGACTACGCTGCCACTCAAGATCATCACCAGTTGAACGAAAATAATCCAGCCCGGTTTCACCGATTGCTATAACCTTGTCGTTATCGGCCAAGGTAACAAGTTCATCAACCGTTGGGTCCTGCCCCTCTGTTTCATTTGGGTGTACGCCGACAGATGCATAAATATTCTTATTTTGTTCTGCAATATCGAGTACCGCATGAAAATGTTCTAAATCGATGCAAACATTAAGCATATATTGCACATCATGCTCATGCGCTTTTTTAATTGCGTTTTCAATATTACCGTCGAATGGTTTGAGGTCGAGTCTATCTAAGTGACAGTGGGAATCGATAAGTTGTACAGACATAAGAGGTTGCTTTATAAATTAAAAATGGAATAAAAAGATTGGAAAAAGAAAATAAAACTTACATGGTATGCGTTTGACGATCAGATTTTAAGGCACCGGCTAAAAATGTTTCAATTTTAGTTCGTGCACCACCACCATCCTGGTCACTAAATTGTACGCCAATACCGGCCGCACGATTACCCGCAGCGCCTTTTGGGGTAAGCCATATAATTTTCCCGGCAACGGGTAGTTTTTCCTTATCATCCATCAGCGACAGTAGCATAAAGACTTCATCACCTAATTTATATTTTTTGTTTGTTGGAATAAACAAACCACCGTGTTTTATAAACGGCATATAAGCCGCATAAAGTGCACTTTTATCCTTAATAGTTAAAGATAGAATACCTTGTCGAGCTGCTGCAGGTTTCGTTGCCATAATTTACCTTTGATATAACCCTTTACATTCTACATTTTCTGGACTGACTATTACCAGGACTAGTTTTTAGCTGTATTGGCTATCAAACTCCATTGAATCAAAAGGCTTTCTAACTGTAATTGATCGTTTAATGATGTATGCCCAAGCTTTATTATATCAATAACCTTATCATGTATTCCAAATAATCGCTTGAGAGGTATCGATAACGCCAATTTCTCAAACAGCTGATGCTGCTTATAATAAAATATTTCACTCAAATTATCATCTGTTTCCGAAACTGAATATTGGCTCACAGAACGATAACGAATCATGTCGACTATCCAAGTATATACCAATTTTATCGGTATATTATTAGCTTGCTTTAACCATTTTTCAGCTATTTTCGATGGTTTCGCTTCACCAGAAGCTAATAAATGCCAATCATTCAGTAATTCACTATTCACCGCATATACGTCTGAGTCTAGATAAAATAAAGCATTTAGAGGCGTATTTTCAGAAATAGACAATGCAAATTCGAGCTCAGCAGCGGGTTTAGGTTGATTTTGAACAAGCCAGGCAGTAAGAACACCCGCTTTGGGCGGTGTTACGGCAAAAAACTGACAACGACTCCGTATGGTTGCAGGTAAGGCCTTCAGATTAGAACTAACCAGAATAACAATCGTATTTTCGGGTGGCTCTTCAAGTGTTTTTAATAAGCTATTTGCTGCATTTACATTCATTGCCTCAGCCGGGCTAATAATAATGACACGCTTCTTTCCACGTGAACGTGTTAGTGAAACAAACGCCACAATCGCTCGTATTTGATCCACCTTAATCGCTTTACCCGGTTCGTCTGGCTCAACATATAAATAATCGGGATGCGTGCTCGCCTGAAACAACGCACAAGCAGAACATTGACCACATGCTTTTGAGTCACTATCCGATAATGATCCCGGCAATACACTTTCACACAATAAAGTCTTTGCCCAAAGCACCGCAAGCTGAGATTTAGACAAGCCCTTTTTACCTGTTAACAATAAAGCGTGCGGCATTGAATTATTCATTTGGTATTGACGCAGTTTTTTCCAGTCAGCATGCTGCCATGGATACAAGTCAGAATAAAATAATTCTGATTCTTTCTTTTCCGATGTGGTATTTTTTTTTGTTTTATATTTTGACATTATTTTACAAACGCTGTTAATACCATTGCTATATCAGCTTGAACCTTATCAAGTGTTTGCGATGCATCAATAATACGATAGCGCTCAGGAGAAGCTGCCGACATATCTAGATATGCCTGTCGAACAGATTCAAAGAAATTATTCTGCTCCTGCTCTATTCGATCCGGTTCACTACGTTCACTTGCTCGTTTCATCCCTATCTCAACCGGCAAATCGAGTAAAATGGTTAAGTCAGGTCGCAAGTTTCCCTGCACCCAGCTTTCGAGCTCAGCAATACGTGACGTCGATATACCTCGCCCGCCGCCCTGGTAAGCATAGGTTGCATCCGTAAAACGGTCACATAAAACCCATTTATTCTGCTCAAGCGCTGGTTTAATCAATTCACCCAAATGCTGTGCACGCGCGGCAAACATCAGTAATAATTCAGTATCGGATAGCATGGATTTATTATTTTTATCCAGCAATAAATCTCGAATTTTTTCAGCCAGCGCTGTGCCTCCCGGCTCGCGCGTTGAAACAACATTGATATTATTATCTTTTAAGTACGATAAGATAAAAGCAATATTACTGCTCTTGCCAACACCTTCCCCCCCTTCAACTGTTATAAATTTACCCGACATAATTATTTTTTCTTATAAGATGAAAATGAACGTTTACGACCTTTTAATTGATACTTAATCACTGCATTATTATGTTCTCTAAGTGTTGCCGAAAAATAATGACTGCCATCGCCCTTGGCGACAAAATACAATGCATCTCCCGAATCAGGATGCAATACCGCATCAATTGCCTCTCTCGATGGCATTGCGATTGGCGTAGGTGGTAAACCGTAACGCCGATAGGTATTATAAGGTGTATCTTTTTTTAAATCACGGCGTTTTATATTTCCCTTGTATTTCTTGCCCATTCCATAAATAACCGTCGGATCGGTTTGCAATCGCATTCGCACCAGTAAACGTCGAACAAATACACCGGCAATTTGTTTGCGTTCGGTTACTTTAGCTGTTTCTTTTTCAACAATCGATGCCAATGTTAATGCATCATCTGGATTTTTTAAGGGTAAACCTACATCACGTCCAGGCCATTTATCGTCTAAATAGTCTCGCATTGCGACATAGGCTTGCTTTAGCACTGTTATATCACTGGTACCAACAGGGAAGCGATAGGTATCCGGCATAAACCGCCCTTCAGGATGTATCCCTTTATAACCCAACTCTGTCATAATAATATTAGTGGGCAGATTTTTCAATTGATGAGTCAAAGATTGATGATTATTAACGGCCTGTATCATTTGAGCGAAATTCCAGCCCTCAATAATCGTTAATGAATAAAGCTTAACCTTACCACTCAATAATTTTTCAAGAAGCAATAAAGGTGTATCATTACTATCAAACTGATATTCACCAACATGTAATTTATTTGCACTTAAAAAAACACGGCCATACCACAATAAATAGCGCGGTTTCGATATCAGCCCCTGCTCTTCTAATTGATATAATACTCTAGTTAGATTACTACCTGACTTTACGCTAATAGATACCGATTCACCCGCAGCTAATATTGGTGTATTCAGATAATTCCGATAGTCCCACCAAAGATATCCAAGTGACAACGACCCGGATAAAATAACAAGTGCAATAATTTTATAAACCAAGCGAGCCATAATCTACCGAATGTTTTTTTATTAATAACTGTATTATATTTTTGGTAATATTACCCATTGGGTAAACATTATCTTCAATATTTTTAACCGGCCAAATACCAATTAAACTGTTTGTTAAAAAGATTTCTTGTGCCTTTTCCAATGATTCTAAAGTTACTATGTCCTGGCGTACAGGTATACCTTCCTCTTCGCAAATATCAAGGATAATGCCACGCATAATCCCACTTACACCTGCCTTGCTAAGTAACGGTGTAATAACAACACCCTCGTTAACAATAAATAAATTCGACATAACACCTTCAATGATATTAGCCGAAATATCAGACATTAAGCCTTCCTGGTATTCGTTCCCCCATTCGCGCCGGGCAAGTACTTGTTCAAGACGGTTTAAATGTTTGATGCCAGCCAATAATTTCTGCTCTGCTAATTGTGTATCACACAATTTAAGACTGACCCCACTGCTCCAGAATTCTAGTTTATACGCAGGATATGTCGACAATTGTAAAACCACATTAGGGCTAACATCTTCCTGTACACGATAACCTCGCTCACCCTCTCCACGAGTGATAATGATTTTTACAACATAATTATCATAAATATTTTCATTCTCATACAATTTCTGTATGTTAACTCTTAGCTCATTTTCAGATGGTATGCCTATACCCAAAACTTCGCCACCCTTTACCAATCGCTGATAATGTTGTTGCCAGAAAACAGGTGTATGATTAACCAGCGCGATTGTTTCAAAGAGACCGTCACCATAGTTTAAACCACGATCATTAATCGATATAGAAGCAACCAATTCACCATTAACAATGCTTTTAATAATGGCCATAACTATTTTAACGCCTCAAGCAAACCTTTAGCTTTTGCCCGTGTTTCATCCAGCTCTTTTTGTGCCACCGAATCGGCGACCAAGCCAGCTCCAGCCCGTAAACTCAGTACGTTATCAGATAGTTCAAAGCTACGAATAAGAATATTTAAATCCATACTACCATCATGATTAATGTAGCCAAGCGAACCGGTATAAGCACCGCGAGGCACCGCTTCTAACTCGGCAATAATTTGCATGCAACGCTCTTTAGGGCAGCCGGTAATCGTTCCACCCGGAAAGACTGCACGGATAACATCAGCGGGGCTGATGTCATTTTTTAACACACCCGTCACATTAGAAACAATATGGTGCACATGCTGAAAAGATTCTAGCACCATAAGTTCATCAACATGAATACTTCCAGGCTCACATATTCGACCTAAATCATTTCGCTCTAGATCAATTAACATAATGTGTTCAGCACGTTCTTTTGGATGCGAGATAAGTTCTTTTAAATTTTCAATATCGGCATTTGTTTCATTTTTTCTGGCGCGCGTTCCGGCGATAGGCCGGGTTTGAACCCGACCCTCACTGACTTTAACTAAACGTTCGGGCGATGATGAAATAATTTTATGTTCAGCATAATCAACATAAGCTGAAAACGGCGCAGGATTTGATTTTTTAAGTGCCTGGTATAATGACACTGCATCGAGATTACTCACACTGGCATCTTGCCAGAGTCGTGATAAATTAACCTGAAAAACATCGCCATCTTTAATATATTTTTTTACCTTGTTGACGGAACGAATATATTTTTCAGCGGCATCTTCTTTTAACTTTATATCTGAAATACTAAATAGGATTTCTTTTAAGTCAATAGACTGAAAATCCTGTAGGACTTTAGTTATCTTATCTTTATGCTTTGGCTCAGCTATTATTGACTGTGTGCCTAAAAATTTGTCGTAAACAATAGCCACCGGTATTCGCGTTAATCTCGCGATAATGGATAACTTTTTATGTTGTGGCAGTTCTAGTCGTTGTTCTATTTGTGCGGCAAGCTCATAACTTAAGTAAACAAACCAGCCACCGGTAAAGGGTGTAGTTGTTTTTATTTTAGTTTTATTTAAGTGTATTTTTTGTTCTAGCCAGTTGGCATCTAAATTCGATAAAAAATCTTTTTCACTATCAACAGATTCTCCGCTCAGTTGATTATCAGAATTCAACGTTAAAGATTCTTGCGGGAAGGCAAACAGAATATCAAAACGTGCATGTTGACATGTTGTGTCCTGTCGTATCTTGTCGTGGAAATTATCAGCCGTATTCGACAGAATGTTTTCTGCCTGTGCCGAGCTTTCTAAAATAAAGGGGTAGCGTTCGGGGTTTACGCGATGTAATGCAGTAAAATCAATTAAATGATCAAGCGGCCAAACTTCTAAATCTTCTAACTCGGTTGAGTTTAAAAAATCCATGCCGTCATAAATTAACGAAGCTTACCAAGAACAAGCGTGCCATTTGTTCCGCCAAAACCAAATGAATTTGAAAGTGCAATATCCACTTTCATATCACGTGCGGTATTAGGAACAAAATCTAAATCGCATCCTGCTTCGATATCTTGATTAAAAATATTAATAGTAGGTGAAGCAACCTGGTCCCGAATACAAAGCGCGGTAAAAATGGCTTCCATTCCACCTGCTGCACCTAAACCATGCCCGGTCATTGATTTGGTTGAACTCATCGCTAACTTATAAGCATGCTCACCAAAACTTGCTTTAACCGCCTGACATTCGACTACATCACCGGCCGGTGTAGACGTACCATGCGCATTGATATAGTCGATTTGTTCCGGGTTAACGCCGGCATTTTTAAGTGCCAGGTTCATACAACGACTTGCACCCTCGCCTCCTTTGGAAGGCAAGGTCATATGATATGCATCGCCGCTTAAACCATAACCTAAAACTTCGGCATAAATGGTCGCACCACGTTTTTTTGCGAATTCGTATTCTTCTAGAACAACCACACCCGCGCCATCGCTTAAGACAAAACCATCACGGTCTTTATCCCATGGGCGACTGGCTGTTTCCGGGTCGTCGTTGCGGGTAGACAGTGCACGCGCAGCGGCAAAGCCGCCTAAGCAGGTTGGACTGCTTGCCATTTCGGCACCACCGGCAACCATCACATCGGCGTCACCGTATTCAATCAAACGCGCGGCATCACCAATGCTGTGTGTGCCGGTTGCACAAGCCGTTACCACCGCAATATTTGGCCCTTGCAAACCGTACATAACGGAAAGATTGCCGGAAATCATATTGATGATATTGCTTGGCACAAAGAAGGGAGAAATTTTCTTTGGCCCGCCACGTAAATAATTATTATGGCCTTTTTCAATACCTGGTAAGCCACCAATACCCGAACCAATTGCCACTCCCATTCGAGGTGCAGTTTCTGGCGTGACTTCAAGCCTGGCGTCGGCAATCGCTTCGGCTGCCGCAACAATGCCATAATGGATAAAGGTATCCATTTTTTTTGCATCTTTGGGTTTAATAACGGTTGAACTGTCAAAATCAGCGCTGATGTTGCCGCCAATTTGTGATGAAAATGCTGATGGATCAAAATGAGATATACGCTTAACGCCACTTTTGCCGGCTAAAATATTTTGCCACGATGATTTAACATCTAAACCAACTGGCGAGACCATACCTAAACCCGTAATTACAACACGACGCTTACTCACTGCACACCTCAAATATCTTCTTTATTAAGCAAGTTCTAAAATTATACAATTTTAGCA
Organism: uncultured Thioalkalispiraceae bacterium; assembly: GCA_964504295.1. Classification (GTDB taxonomy): domain Bacteria; phylum Pseudomonadota; class Gammaproteobacteria; order UBA6429; family Thiohalophilaceae; genus SZUA-37. The sequence goes on along the minus strand of CAZDEC010000001.1, from coordinate 111,947 downwards.
GCTTGCCATATTGTAAATTCGCAACAAAAAAAAGTAAAAAGCCGTACTTAAACAGTACGGCTAATATTACTTATCTGAACAATGCTTATTTTTTTAATCTGTTTTAAATCGTCCAGATAACGTAGTCCGTTAAGAATACGCTTATGTATTTTTGGTGACGTAATCGATAGCTTGCTGAACAGTCGTAATCTTTTCAGCATCTTCGTCTGGAATTTCCGTTTCAAACTCTTCTTCCAATGCCATAACTAACTCTACGGTATCGAGTGAGTCTGCGCCCAGATCGTCAACAAATGAAGCTTCTTTGGTTACTTCCTCGGCTTTAACACCAAGTTGTTCGATTACAATCTTTTCTACGCGTTCTTCAACACTGCTCATCTCGTTCTTTCCTCATTATATTTATCAGCAAAACTGCTGGGTGCGGTATTGTATTGAAATATGATGCTTTTTGCCATAGCCAACGTGTAATTGCTTAATTTTATTTTCAACTTGCAAAATAACCAACCGGTTCAATTGGTTATTATGACATATACATGCCGCCATTTACGTGAATTGTCTCACCGGTAATGTAACTTGCCGATTTAGATGCCAAAAATGTGACCGCATTGGCTATTTCATGAGCATCACCCAATCGCCCCAGCGGTACCTGGGTTAAAAGCGCTGTGCGTTGTTCCTCGGGTAGGGCTTTGGTCATATCCGTATCGATAAAACCGGGGGCAACAACATTCACCGTAATGCCGCGTGAACCCACTTCTCTTGCCAGCGACTTACTAAAACCAATCACACCGGCTTTTGCAGCAGAATAATTTGTTTGCCCGGCATTGCCCGACACACCCACAACCGAGGCAATGCTGATAATACGTCCCTTGCGAGCCTTCATCATGCCTCGTAAAACGGCCTTGCTCAGGCGAAAAATGGAACTGAGGTTAGTATTCATAATATCTTCCCATTCGTCCGTCTTCATACGCATAAGCAAGTTATCGCGCGTTATACCGGCGTTATTGACTAAAATACTGACTCCGCCTTTCGTATCCGCTATTGTCTTGATAACCGCTGAAATGCTCTCTTCATCGGTTACATTCATCACCAGGCCTTCACCCTGAATAGCATTTTCTTTCATATAGTTAGAAATGCTTTGTGCACCTTTTTCTGAGGTTGCTGTACCGTATACATAAGCACCTTTCGAACCTAGATCGAGCGCAATAGCCTGACCAATTCCACGGCTGGCACCAGATACTAAAACAATCTCATTTTCGAGTTCCATAATGTTTCCTCACTATTTATTATTCAGTTGGCTGTAATGTAATAAGCTACAACGCTTTTTCAAAGCTGGCTGGGTCAAAGACCGCTGCCGCTGTTATTGATTTATCGATACGCTTGTTTAAACCCACCAAAACACGCCCAGGGCCACATTCAATCAGCTGATCGACATCATTCGCCGCCATTTTCTGAATTACTTCAACCCAGCGCACCGGATTGTATAGCTGGCGTACCAGCGCCGAACGTATTTTATCGGCATCGGTTTCAATTGCCACATCAACGTTATTGATAACAGGGATGTCGGCGTCACTAAAACTAACCGTCTTTAAAGTTTCAGCCAGCTTTTCAGCGGCTGGTTTCATCAAATCACAATGCGATGGCACGCTCACAGGCAATGGCAATGCACGTTTGGCTCCCATTTCTTTGGCGACCACAACAATGCGTTCAACGGCAGCTTTACTGCCGGCTACCACCACCTGACCGGGGGAATTAAAATTCACCGCTTGCAGCACGTCCGACTCGGCAGCTTGCAAACAGGCTTCGACCACTTTAGCGTCATCCAGGCCTAGAATAGCCGCCATGCCACCCTGGCCTTCCGGTACGGCTTGTTGCATATATTGGCCGCGTGTTTCAACCAGTTTAATTGCATCGGCAAAATCCAGCACACCGGCGCACACCAGCGCGGTGTATTCCCCTAAACTGTGTCCGGCCAGAATGCTCGGTGCGGCGCCTTCTTTTTGTTGCCAGACTTTCCAGCAAGCCACGCCTGCGGCTAATAATGCCGGCTGGGTAATATCAGTTGAGTTCAGTTTTTCTGCTGGACCATTCTGAATAATATCCCATAAATCATAGCCCAATGCCGCGCTTGCAAGTTTGAACGTATCGGTTACAGCCGATTCCGCTTCAGCAAGATCTTTTAACATGCCAAGGGATTGAGAACCCTGACCGGGGAATACAAATGCTAATGACATATAACAACCTTCGTTTTATTTATGCATATTTTTTTAGTGGTACATAGGTACAATTACTGCCGACTACTTCGTCATTGCCGCGCAGGCGGGAATCCAGTCATTCTGTACCAATACCATTGTTTATAAGCAGCGAGAAACTTCTAGATACCCTCCCGCCTTCGCTGAGGGCAGGCTTTGCGCGGGTATGACGACACTATTGTTTATAAAATATCAGGACAATATTAATTCGTTTTCAACTACTCAATTTATCAGCTATTAAAATTACAATTTCAGTAACGCCGAGCCCCAGGTAAAACCGCCGCCGAAGGCTTCTAATAATAAAGTTTGACCAGGTTTAATTCGACCATCACGTACTGCCGTATCAAGCGCTAAAGGAATAGAAGCTGCCGAGGTATTTCCGTGTTCATGAACGGTGACAACAACATGGTCCATTGATAAATCCAGTTTCTTTGCAGCAGCCTTAATAATACGAATATTGGCCTGATGCGGCACTAACCAGTCTATATCTGATTTTTTCATATTGTTTGCGGTTAAAGTTTCATCGGCAATACGCCCTAAAGTATTCACCGCAACTTTAAAGACCTCGTTGCCTTTCATTTGCATAAAAGCTTTGCCTGATTTTAATACATCAGGGTTTTCTGAAATGCCCGCAGGTACGGTTAACAATTCTTTGTATTTTCCATCGGCATGAATATGGGTTGATAATATTCCTGGCTCAGTCGATGCACCTAAAACAACGGCACCTGCACCATCACCAAATAACACACAGGTTCCTCGGTCTGTCCAGTCGACAATATTAGATAAGGTTTCTGCACCGATGACCAATGCGCATTTTGCCTGACCTGTTTTTATAAAGGCGTCGGCAACACTTAAGGCATAAACAAAGCCGGTGCAAACGGCTTGCACATCAAACGCACCGCAACCATGAATGTCTAAACGATCCTGTAACAAACACGCCGTACTCGGAAAAATTCTGTCTGGCGTGGTGGTTGCTACAATAATTAAATCGATATCGTCTTTACTAACCTTAGCCGCATCCATTGCTGCGCGTGCAGCCTGTTCAGCTAAATCGGCAGTTGTTTCATCAACAACAATATGACGTTTTTTAATACCGGTACGCTCTGTAATCCACTCGTCGGATGTTTCGACAAGTTTTTCGAGGTCGGCATTGGTGACTACATTTTCTGGCAAGTAACTGCCGGTGCCAATAATTTTTGAATAGGTTTTTGCCATTAGCTTACTTGCCTTTCAAGTAATTTCACTTCAAGTATTTCTGTAATACGTGTAGGAACATTTTGTTTTACTTCTTGTATAGCCACTTCAATAGACTTTCTAAATGAATAAGCATCGGCACCACCATGACTCTTAACAACAATACCCTGCAAGCCTAGAAAACTTGCACCATTATATTCGCGTGGGTCAATATTTTTGCGTAAAGACTTTAAAACCGGTTTGACTAACAACCCCAGTAACTTGGTAAAAATATTACACATAAATGATTGCCTTAAAAAATGCGTAAACAACTTGGCGACACCTTCGCTAGTTTTAAGCATCACGTTGCCAACAAAACCGTCACAAACAACAACATCGGCATCGCCCATATAAATGCCGTCACCTTCGACGTAACCAATGTAATTTAAATCACTCTGGCTTATTATTTTTGCCGCTTCTTTTACTACTTCATTACCTTTAATGTCTTCTTCACCAATGTTTAACAGGCCAACTGTTGGATGTTCTTTATCGTCTAACGCGCTGACTAAAGCAGCACCCATAACGGCAAATTCATATAAGCCTTCAGGTGATGTTTCGACATTGGCACCCAGATCTAAAACGTGCGTATGTCCTTTTATAGTTGGCAGTGCCGAACAAATTGCAGGCCGGTCAATACCCGGCAGCATTTTAAGAACAAAACGTGCGGTTGCCATTAAGGCACCGGTATTACCGGCACTGACATTGGCATCGGCTATGCCTTCCTTAACCAGGTTGATTGCAACACGCATGGATGAATCTTTTTTACCGCGTAAAGCGCTTGATGGGGCTTCGTTTGAGCCAACAACTTGGGTAGTATGCTGAATGGTTATTCTGGATTTATCTTTTATAGATGAAGACACAGATGAACGCGGTTGATACTCGGCTAATTTAGCTTTAAGAATATCTTCATCACCGGTCACAATTAAATTAACGTAATGATAACTTTCAATTATTTCAAATGCAGCAGGAATAACGCTATCGGGTCCAAAATCGCCGCCCATTGCATCAAGTGATATTGTTATTGTTTTATTATTCATACAGTATTAACAGCTTATAAATACATCGCTTTAATTTTAAAATTTTAGTTTTAGATAACTCATAACAATAACGGGACAGTTACCTGTCCCGTTATCAATAAACCTTGTGCTATCAACTTTGTAAAATTAAAAAACAAAGTTACTAAGCCAGGTAAATTTTAGTTATTTGTTTCTACAACTTTGTTGCCGCGATAAAAACCATCCGGGCTAACATGGTGACGTAAATGTGTTTCACCTGTTGTTGGTTCGATAGACAATGCTTTTGAAGTTAAAGCATCATGTGAACGGCGCATACCACGACGTGAAGCACTCTTTTTACTCTTTTGAACAGCCATTACAATATTCCTCGTAACTTACTTTTTTGAATCGGATTTAATACTTGCCAATACTTCAAAAGGATTTTTCCTTTTAGCAACCGATTGCTCATCGGCCGTTTGGCTTTTGCTTTGTTGTTCCTGCATATCATCATTTGGCACATCACCATCAGTTGAATCAAATTCTTTCAACGCAACGGCAGGATGACACTCTGACTCTTCGTGCATTGGCACTTGAGGAAGCGCAAGAAGAATTTCGTCTTCTATCATATCACTCAATACAACCGGTGTGGCATCGAAAAGATAAGGTTCATACTCTGTTACTAATTCATCAACCTGATGTTCATGGGCTATAAAAGCTAACGAAACATCGACATTTAATTGCCAGGGCATTGCCTGTAAGCAGCGCTGGCAAAACAGTGATAGGTCGGCTTTAAGCGAACCTCGCACATGATGAATTTTATTCACGTCCACATCAAAATCAAGTTGAACTTTGACCACACCATCAGTTAAAGTCAGTAACTCGCTTAAACGAGTTAAGTGCTTTATGGCTAACTCACCATAAAGCTGTTGTCTTGCGACAGCTAAACGAATAGGGTCAATTTGAACAGGCAATCTTTTGCTTAGATTGGAACTCAAATGTGACGAATTTTGATGCTTCGACATAGGCCGCGAATTTTAACGGTCTGGGTAAAGTCTGTCAAAGTAAATGATTGATTTTTAGATAATAAAATACACCTAATAGCCTTATTATTTATATGGTTATTAGGCGTGATTAAGGCTTAAAACGAACCCCTTTTATTTCTAACGATAATAAAAAATGATAAAAAAAATACTCATAGCCAACCGTGGTGAAATTGCCGTTCGCATTGTGCGAGCCTGCGCCGAAATGGGAATAAAATCGGTGGCTGTTTATGCCGAAGCCGATCGTTATGCCCTACACGTACGTAAAGCTGATGAAGCCTACAGCCTGGGGCCGGATACTGTCACAGGCTATTTGAATGCCCATCATTTAGTCAATTTAGCCATCGAAACAGGCTGCGACGCGCTCCATCCCGGCTATGGTTTTTTATCCGAAAATCCAGAATTAGCAAGGATATGTGAGCGCCGAAATATTCATTTTATTGGCCCCAACAGCGACGTTATTCAAAAAATGGGGGATAAAACCCATGCTCGTAAGACCATGATTTCTGTTGGTATTCCTGTTACGCCGGGCAGTGAGGGCAATATGGCCAACCTCGATGAGGCACTCACACTGGCCGATAAAATTGGCTACCCCATTATGCTTAAAGCCACCAATGGCGGAGGTGGGCGCGGCATTCGCGAATGCCATAACAAAGCTGAATTAAGCCAGAACTACCCGCGTGTTATTTCTGAAGCAGAAAAAGCCTTTGGCAGCGGTGACGTGTTTATCGAAAAATTTGTTGTCGACCCACGGCATATCGAAGTACAAATTCTGGCCGACAAACACGGCAATGTGATTCACCTTTATGAGCGCGATTGTTCTATTCAACGCCGTCACCAGAAATTAATTGAAATAGCCCCTTCCCCCCAGCTAGATACACAGCAGCGTGAATATATCGGCGAACTGGCCGTAAAAGCAGCTAAGGCCTGCGAGTATAGCAATGCTGGCACAGTAGAATTTTTAATGGACGAAAATGACAATTTCTATTTTATGGAAATGAACACGCGCCTACAGGTTGAACACCCCATTTCTGAAGAAATTACCGGCATTGATATTGTGCAGGAACAGATCCGCATCGCGAGTGGCCTGACGCTACGCTACCAACAGGACGATATTAGTATTCGGGGCTATGCAATGGAGTTTCGCATTAATGCTGAAGACCCTAAAAATGACTTTTTACCCAGTTTCGGCAAAATTTCACGCTACTTTGCCACCGGCGGCCCTGGCGTAAGAACCGATGGTGCCATTTATACCGGCTATGTAATTCCTCCTTACTACGATTCTATGTGCGCCAAGTTAATTGTATGGGCGCGAGACTGGGATAGCCTGATTGACCGTGGCATTCGTGCACTGCGCGATATTGGGGTGTATGGCATTAAAACAACCATTCCCTATCACCTGGAAATACTAAAATCGGCCAGCTTTCAAACCGGCCGATTCAATACCGGTTTTGTTGAACAACACCCAGAGCTTTTGAATTATTCTTTAAAACGTTCTAACCAGGAAGTGGCAACCGCTATTGCAGCCGGCATTGTTGCGAGTATGGGCTTATAAAAAGAATTATTACAGAGAAACACAATAATATACCCAAAGTCACTGCTGTCCTGTTAACTCTTGAATCGAGAATATGGGTAGGATATGGGATTGCTGTGGCTGACTAACGGACCGTCTGCCGCAAGGACGCGGCAGTCGAGCGGCCAGGGATGGCGAATAGCGAGTCCGTTAGTCAGCCACAGCAATTGCATGTCCGGCGGAGTTAGTATTATCATAAACGTAGACATTACTTCGCATTTCAACATCACTAGGTTCAAGTTAACGAGACAGCAGTGATCAAAGTAAAATATTTAAGGACAAAGGCATGGCCAAAGTTTTAATTACAGACACGATCTTACGTGACGCACATCAGTCGCTTATTGCCACACGCATGCGTACCGAAGACATGTTACCCATTTGCGAGCAACTCGATAAAATAGGTTATTGGTCACTCGAAGTTTGGGGCGGCGCAACCTTTGATGCCTGTGTACGATTTTTAAAAGAAGATCCCTGGGAGCGTTTAAAACAATTAAAAGCCGCACTGCCCAACACACCCTTGCAAATGTTATTACGCGGGCAAAACTTGTTAGGCTATCGACACTACTCAGACGATGTGGTGCGTGCCTTTGTCAAGCGCGCAGCAATCAATGGCATGGATGTGTTTCGAATTTTTGACGCGCTCAACGACACCCGCAACCTGCGCGTGTCGATTGAAGCCGTAAAAGCCGCTGGCAAACATGCGCAAGGGGCGATTTGTTATACCACCAGCCCAATCCATACCGACGAGCAGTTTGTTGCCATGGCAAAAGAACTGCAGGAAATGGGTTGTGACAGTATCGTTATTAAAGATATGGCTGGCTTACTAACACCTCAAAGCACTGTAACGCTGGTTAAAGCTTTAATTGCGGCAGTATCCATTCCGCTCCATCTGCATTCACATGCCACCGCCGGCCTGGCCAGCATGTGCCAATATAAAGCAATAGAAAATGGCATTGCCGGTATTGATACGGCTATTTCAGCCTTTGCCGATGGCACCTCGCACCCGGCAACCGAAAGCATGGTGGCCGCTTTAGCCAACACAACCTATGACACAGAGCTGGATTTACCCAGCTTACAGAAGATTGGTTTTTATTTTTACGAAGTACGAAAAAAATATCATCAGTTCGAAAGTGAATTTACCGGCCTCGATACCCGCGTACAGGTTAACCAGGTGCCGGGCGGGATGATTTCAAACTTATCGAATCAGCTAAAAGAACAAAATGCCTTAAGTAAAATGAACGAGGTGTTAAAAGAAATACCCGTTGTGAGAAAAGAGTTAGGCTACCCGCCACTGGTCACACCCACATCACAAATAGTCGGCACCCAGGCAGTAATGAATGTGATGTCAGGTGAACGCTATAAAGCTATCACCAATGAAGTAAAACTGTATTTACGCGGTAAATACGGCAAAGCGCCTGGCCCGGTAAGTATACAGGTACAGCATATGGCGATTGGAAATGAAGATGTAATTGATTGCCGCCCCGCCGATCTATTACCTGATGAGTTGGATAAATTAAAAACTGAAATAGGTGAACTAGCTAAATCAGACGAAGATGTGCTTACCTACGCGATGTTTCCTGATATTGGCAAAGAATTTTTAAAACAACGCGATGCCAATGAACTGCAACCTGAACCACTGGAACAGTTAAATTCTGATGCCATCTGCACACCTACCGCCACTGAATTTAACATAACCTTGCATGGCGAAACGTATCACATTCAGGTTAATGGCAGTGGTTACAAAAACCAGCAAAAACGTCCTTACTATGTGAGTGTTGACGGTGTCCCGGAAGAAATATTATTAGAACCACTCAATGAAATTAATGGCAATGGCGAACATCAAGCCACGTCGTTATCTTCCAACGGCAAACGGCCGAGAGCAACCCAACCGGGGCATGTAACCACATCGATGCCAGCTGCAATTGTTGAAGTGGTGGTAGCGCTCAATGATAAAGTTAAAGCTGGCGATCCGGTTTTAATAACCGAAGCGATGAAAATGGAAACTGAAATTCAGGCCCCTATTTCTGGTACAATTATTGCTGTCAATGTAGCCAAAGGCGATCATGTTACCCCTGATGAAGCGCTTATTGAAATAGAATAATCACGGTTAATACCGTTCAAGTAATTTTAAAAACCGTTAATATTAAAGACACTGTTATGCAACTTATTCTCGCGTCAACCTCGCCGTTTAGAAAAACCATTCTGGAAAAACTGGGCTTACCATTTATATGTATTGCCCCTCAAGCCGACGAAACAGCCGAGCAAGGTGAAAAGCCAGAACAATTAGTCGAAAGATTAGCCATTGCTAAAGCGCAGGCCGTTGCTGATAACGAACAAAATGCACTGGTTATTGGCTCGGATCAGGTAGCGGTTATTAATGATGTAATAGTCGGCAAACCCGGTAACTTTGAAAATGCTTTTAAGCAATTAAAAGAAGCCAGCGGCAAGCGTATTACTTTTTTAACTGGTTTGAGTTTGATTAACACAAAAACAGGCAAGATCCATTCAACGGTTGCCCCTTTCCACGTTGTATTTCGTTATCTGCGCGACTCACAAATTGAAAGCTATTTAAATGCAGAGCAACCCTTTAACTGTGCCGGTAGCTTTAAGTCTGAAGGTTTAGGTATTACGTTATTTGAACGGCTTGAAGGTGACGACCCGAATACACTGATGGGTTTACCACTGATTCGTTTAAATGCGATGCTCGAAATTGAAGGGATGCCAGCAATTTAGGCATGAAGAATGACTCCTGCAGCTCAGCGACTCAATCTAGCAAAAAAAAACCGCTTGGAATAAAATTCTAAGCGGTTGATTTTATGGTGTTTTGGTAGTCACTGTCGGACTCGAACCGACGACCCCTACCATGTCGAGGTAGTGCTCTAACCAACTGAGCTAAGCAACTGTTGTTTCACAGGTCGGCATTGTATCGGCTTAAAGAAATTTGTCAAAGCAGAAATTGAGTTCAGCGAAATAATAATGATTCAACCTGCTTGTAACAAGTGAGTCGTTATTGCTGGCTATCTCGACTCAATAGCACATTGAATTAAGTAAAGGCGCCACTTGTTGGTGAAAAAGATAAAATTTTTAGCATCTTCAATAAGGCTTCAAAACAGTATCAAATGCTAGCTAAATATTCGCAAATATACTATTCTTATCAAACAATTAGCCAACGAAGTTAATATCATTAATTAGTCATTTTATAATCACTTATTAACAAGAAAATAAACCGCATATTATTGCTACTCTGAAATATTGAGGTCGATATGACTATAGTTGCAATAAACATAATGTAAGCTTAATTTACAAAACAATAATAATTTTTAATTAAATTTCACAGGTAATAAGGCAAGATGCAAAAAAATCAAACGCTACCGTCAAAACCAACCATAGGCATTATTGGACTCGGCTATGTCGGTTTACCACTCGCTGTTGAATTTGGAAAAGCCTATCAAACCGTTGGCTTTGATATTAATGAGCCTCGCATTAGCGAATTAAAAAATGGCGTAGACTCAACCCTGGAAGTTGAAGCTGAATTACTAAGTGAGGCTACCAGGTTGTCCTATACTTGCGATGCCGCCGACATTAAAGTGTGCGACGTCTACATCGTTACCGTACCCACCCCTATCGATAAACATAAAAATCCAGATCTCACGCCATTAGTCAAGGCAAGTGAATTATTAGGTTCCGTTCTAACTCAAAATAATATTGTTATTTACGAATCGACCGTTTATCCCGGTGTAACAGAAGAAGTATGTGCACCTATTTTGGCAGAAAAATCGGGGCTGACACTGAATAAAGATTTCTATCTAGGCTATAGCCCGGAACGTATCAACCCAGGTGACAAAGAACACCGGGTAACCAATATTCTTAAAGTCACTTCCGGCTCAACCGATGAGGTTGCCGATTATGTTGATAATTTGTATCAATCGATTATTACGGCAGGAACGTATAAAGCTTCGAGCATTAAAGTTGCCGAGGCGGCAAAAGTTATCGAAAATACACAACGCGATATTAATATTGCGCTCATCAATGAGCTAGCCATTATTTTTGACCGGCTTAATATCGATACACTCGAAGTACTTGAAGCGGCGGGAACTAAGTGGAATTTTCTACCTTTCCGTCCGGGTCTTGTAGGCGGGCATTGCATTAGTGTCGACCCCTACTACTTAACGCACAAAGCGCAAGAAGTTGGTTACAACCCAGAAGTAATTTTAGCGGGGCGTAGAATTAACGATAATATGGGGATTTTTATCACCAGCCAGGTGATTAAAATAATGCTGCAAAACAGCATACAGGTTGCCGGTGCACACGTGTTAATGCTAGGGCTAGCCTTTAAAGAAGACTGCCCCGATTTACGCAATACACGGGTAGTAGATATTATTGATGAGCTACAAACATACAATGTTAAGGTTGATGTTTATGACCCATGGGTTGATAGCCATGAAGCGAAAAAAGAATATGATGTCAATATTATTTCTGAACTTAAAAATGATACCTACGATACAATTATTATTGCTGTTGCACACAAGCAATTTAAAGAATTAGGTGCCGCGAAGATTAAAGCCTATGGCAAGAAAAAATGTATTATTTATGATGCTAAAAGCTTGTTGCCGCGAGAGGATGTTGATGGGCGTTTGTAAATAAGCGCTTAAAAACTCTCGAAACAATGTCACTGTTTTGAAAAAAATTCAATTGCGGTTGCCTTTAATGCATCTGCCGTAGTTACCGGTGGTTGCCAATTAAGGACATTGCGACTTTTACTGATATCAACTTGCAATGAATCCAGTAATCGACGTGAAATTTTTTTCTGCCCCAATAATGTGGCTGTAATTCTTATCAACCATGTAGGAATTGGGATAAGTCTGGATGGTTTATCAAGTGCTACTGCTATAGACTTTAATAACCGGGTTAAGGATAAATCCTCACCATCACTAACTAAAAACACCTCATTTGCTGCGGCTTTATGCTCAGTGCATACTATTATCAAATCAACCAAATTATCTAAAGCAACTAAGCTGCGTTTATTATTAACAGCACCTAGAGGTAAGGGAATGCCTTTATTGACCCAACGCATCATCGATAAAAAATTTGCTTTTACACCCGGTCCATAAACCAGTGGCGGTCTTATTACTACAACATCAATTGCTTCTTTACTAGAGAGCGCTAATAATTGTTGTTCGGCCTCATATTTGGATATGGCATAGGGATCGTCCGTGCTACATTTATCATGCTCTGTAAATGGAATATTAAGTGGAGTGCTTTCACCATTTACCTTAATCGAACTAATATAGACGAAACGTTTTACACTTGACTCTACAGCCTGCCGAGCCAGGTTTGTCGTTCCATTAGTATTGATTTCTCTATAGGCCAGCAATGGATCCGATGAGCTATCAGACATTATATGAACACGCGCAGCAAGATGAATCACACAATTAACGCCTTTTAGGGCATCTCCCCAATATGTATTCGAATTGATTTCATCAACTGTAAAACTTTTATACTTAGAAGACTCCACACCTCGAAAAGGATGCCGGGTAATAGCATGTACAGTATAGCCGTTTTTAATTAAAACCTGGCACAGTTTACGCCCTACAAAACCATTTGCACCTGTTACTGCTATACAGCTCATTAATCACTCCCCTCCCTCTTATTTTACTTTTAGTAGTATCGGCCTGGTTATCTCAGGTAATTAAAATAATTATTAGTATTATCAAGCAAGTACAGTATAATAATCCTATATAATACATTTAGTGTATCTAACAACAGGATATGGTCATGGTTATAAAAAAAAAATACTGGCTTGTATTTGTTATAGTTTTTCTGGTAATTTCCACCTTTATATTAAATAAAACTGTCACCACGAGTATTGGTGTCAACTACAAAGTGTCAAGAATTGAACTTCCGCTCTACCTGAAATTAATAAACTTCTATGACCGCCATCTTAATCTGCAGTGGCTTGCAAACCGTATTACTAAAAATGAAAAAACAAAAAAAGACAAAGTTCTAAAATTACTTGAATGGACTTATACCACCATAGTGCGTCAACCAAAGAGTTTACCAGTGATGGATGGGCATGTATTGAATGTCTATATCCGCCGCTATGGTGTCAGTGATAATTTTCATGATCTATTTTCGACACTGAATAACTATATTGGTGTCGATAGTTATTTTTCAACCATATATATCAATAATAATACCGATAGAATGAATTTTACATATATCCATAGCAAGCTTGGTTGGGTTATTTTTGACCCCTACAACGGCGTCTACTTCAAATCTCTGACAGGCGACAAATGGGCAACCATCAGCGAGATAAAAGCAGGTAAATGGCAACTTGAGAAATTACCTGAGTCGAACATAACAAAGGCAGACTACGAGCCTTTTATCTCTAGTTTACCTGATATTAAGAAAATTACGCTAAAACGTGCTAGCCTACAATCACCCTGGAATAGGTTTAGCTATCAAGTTAAACATTGGTTTTCAGATGAAATGCCCTTATTGGAATAATATTCTTTCAACGTATTTATAAACAGGTCATTTCCTTATATATAGCCATATGAGCGTCAACTACCTTCTGAATATTAAATTCACGTTCTGCTAACTCGCGACCAGCTATCCCCATACGTTTTCGTAATATCTCATCATCAATCAAACGGCGCAAAGCATTAACCAGTGTAGCAACATCACGAACTTGAACTAATAATCCGCTAACATCCGGTTCAATAGCATCTCGACAACCTGGTACATCTGTTGTTATGACCGCCCGACCACAAGCCGCAGCTTCAAGAAGAACCTTTGGTAAACCTTCACGATAAGAAGGCAAACAGACAATATTGGCCTTAGCTAAGACTCCCTGTATATCGGTACTATGTCCAGACCACTCAATCAAACCCGAGTTACACCAGGCCTCCATCTGTTCTCTAGTGATGGATCTTGGGTTACCTTCATCGATATCACCAACCAGCAAGAAACGAGCCTTTATGCCATCTTGTTGCAATACTTTCGCGGCTTCAACAAATTCACCTATCCCTTTATCCCATAACATTCTTGCAACTAATACCACAACAGACTGATCATCCAATTGTTCAGGGGTGGGGAAAAATTTTTCTAGATCAACACCAGAGCCTTTGATTTCAATAACCTGGTTTTCTTTCAATATTCCTATTTTAATAAACAGATTTCTATCATCAGAGTTTTGAAATATAACTCTAATATTTTTTTTACGCAAAATTGTTTTGTAGGCTCGACTAACAAAATAGCGCCTTAAACTTGCAATAAAGCCTTTGGCAATAAATACAAATCCGAGACCCGATATAGCATTAACAATATGTGGCATATTGGTAATACGCGCAGCAAAAGTACCGTAAAGTACTGGTTTTATCGTGACATGATGTATAATTTCTGGACGTAACTTTTTATAAAGTCTAACAAGGGCAACAAATGTCCTAACCTCATCTAATGGTTTAAATGAACTTCTTTTAAATGGAATTTCATGACATACAATTCCCTCTCGTTTTATTTTCTCTATTCCCTCTCCCTGCTTAGTCGCAACATGAACCTCATAACCAAGTAACAATGCTGCACGCGCAATAGGTAAACGATGAGAAACAAAAAACCAGGGCTCATTTACAACAATAAGAATTTTGGTAAGCATAGTATTCTCTTTACAGTACAGATATCTTATCTCTTTCTTGTTTTTTATATAATTAGAATAGATGTCTAAAATAATCTGTAGCCAAATTCTTACCCACTACATTCCGGTTTTTTTGAATAATTAATGCTCGACTCATCCAAAACTAAAGATTAATGGGATAAAACCTTTTCAAAAATAACTCTTCCTAAATACTCTGCACCTACCTCAGTAACGTGCATGGTATCATACATATATGGGACATAATCTTTTGAAAGAAGCTCGCATTCTTTATCATTGCAATAAAGATCATACTCAGAAAAATATTTAACTCCATACTTTTTAGCCAGTTCATTTAAGGTGGAATTAACTTTTTCTGTATGCTTGCTTTTTTGAAGATAAAAATACTCCCGCACCGCTTTGCTATTTAAGTTTTTAATGCTTTCTTGACGAGCCAGCCTTAAAGATACTTTTGTTAGATCGGTAAACTCTGCGCTACCAACAATAACTATCTTATTCTTATAGTCCCTCAAATTTGCAATAAGATACCTGATATTGCTAAAACTGGGGGCCTCAAAGTTCTCAAGGATGAAAATTTGATCACTTTGACTTATCAAGGAGCTCTTTAAAAACTCAGCAACTTGATTTCGACAAGTCCTGGATATTCTACTAGCCTCAGGAATAGGACGTGCTAGATAGGCGTAACACAGCACATCTAAGGTAAGCATACGAAATTCATATTTCCCTTTAAATAAATCCATTTTTTTAAAGTATGCTCGATTCCAGTTTCCGGCTTGAGAATCACCTAGCAATAGAATTTTGCCTCTCGTATCAGCGGAAAACATGGAATAATTTGCTGCGCCATTACCTCTAGAGCCTTCGATAATT
The DNA here is from genome assembly GCA_964504295.1 of uncultured Thioalkalispiraceae bacterium. Taxonomy (GTDB): domain Bacteria; phylum Pseudomonadota; class Gammaproteobacteria; order UBA6429; family Thiohalophilaceae; genus SZUA-37. The sequence goes on along the minus strand of CAZDEC010000001.1, from coordinate 96,342 downwards.
TTATCTAAAACCATGGATCTTCTTTCAGCGGGAATTTCTTTTACAAGACTATACAAATGAAACATCCTAACTGGCTCACTAAGCCCTGCAAAGCCAATTCCAACAAATACAAGACTTACAATGGTAAAGAATACAAATATCTGTTTTTTTGAAAAAGTTTTTCTTGACCTAAATGGTTTTTCAATGAATCGCCAACTAAAATACGCGATGGCAAAGGCAATAATTATCATGCCCCCCATTAACCATGATGATGGTTCTCTGAGACTTGCTAAACGCGTATAGGCAAACAATGGTTGATGCCAAAGATAGGCGCTATATGAAATCAACCCTATCCAAACAAAAATAGGGTTTGATAAAAACTTACCAACAAACGTTTTTGAACGTGCAAACACTATAACAAGAGCCGTTCCTATAGTTGGGATCAATGTATAAAAACTTGGATACAGCGTGTTACTGTCAAAGCTAAAAATAGCGTACACGATGAGTACAACTCCAATTCCAGCTATTAATTCTGTAAACTTATTATCTGGAACAGTTTTATTTTTTAAATAGAAGGCTATTAGTGCTCCCATAAACAGTTCCCAAGCCCGGCCAAACGGGAGATAAAATGATACCCAGCCAGCTGAATCTAACCTTAATAATGTACGATTAAAATAAGTGGTGGGAATAGATATGTGTCCATTGAATTGTGCTAATAACAGGCTAACGATAGCGATTAGGCTAATTAGTGAAATCAGCCACTTCTTTCCCCACCCCCATACAAAAACAAAAAACATTGGGAAGATGATATAAAACTGTTCTTCAACAGCCAGACTCCAAGTATGCAGTAAAGGTTTGTTTTCTGCTGCACCTGCAAAATAGCCATCTTCCAGAGTAAATAAGAAATTAGACAAAAACATCGGGATAGAAATTATACTTTGCCAAAAATCCCATAACAGACCTGACGACATATACACCCAGGCAAATGGAATACTACATAGCATTACAAAAAATAAAGCGGGCAATATTCTTCTTGCTCTCCGCTCATAAAACCCGCTAAATGTAAAAGTATTAGCTTGCTTTTCCGAAATTAAAATAGATGTAATTAAATAACCACTAATAACAAAAAATACATCAACCCCGACATAGCCTCCACTGAATAGATCAAACCCTGCATGAAAAAAAATGACAGGTAAAACCGCAAGTGCTCGTAGCCCATCAATTTCTGTTCGGTATTTCATTTTACTTAAAACTCGATTTAATAATTTATAATATTAAATATAGGGGGTAAGTGTAGCTTTCTGAATATCGCTGGTCATGTAGTGAATCTGACTAGTTTTATTATTTTTTGATATACTATAAACTTGCATCACCATCGTATGAACTCCCATACCAGGCAGCCTTTGATATAAGAGAATCGTTCAATTCAGAATTGATTATTTTATACCAAAAAAGCCAGGAAGGAAGTTTACGTGTATGTGCGTTTCCCTTCTTGAAACGCTCTCTTATGTTGTCTGGAAATCCTATAAGCTCGAGTATATCCCTGTTCTCTATTCTTACTTGGTGAATTGAAGCGTTTAATAGAGCATCAATTAAATCTGGGGCATTATTTTCAACTAGTAAATCAGAAATTCGACTCCTCTTCAATCCTGTTCTTTCCGAGTCTTCACGCGTTAACACAAGGTATCCGACTAGCTTTCCCGCACGCCATGCACATACAAACTTTGCTTGTCGTTCAATGGCAGCACAATGGCCAAAATGCCAACGTAATACCTCGGCAGAACGTTCAGCTAGTAAACATTGCGGTCGTTCTAGAAGAATACGTTTCCAAAACTCATCAAACTCAGAACTAACTGATTTTGGATCCAACACGGTTATATTACATGAAGATGCCGTGCGTATAGGCCTGCGCCGATTTAACAGAGATTCAAAACGAATTACTGGGTACAATAAAAACCCAACTACTTTAGCCAGAGTCTTGGAATAACCTTTGAACTGTAAATAGGAGCCGACAAATCCTTGCTCATTAATAATCCAAAATAAAACTTTATCATAATCAGGGTAAGGAATTTTTTTTGCTTTTGATAATTTATAAACACTTCCTGCTAGCTGGTTTGCACTGGTGCTTAAAAGTATATCAATATTTTTCTGAGAAAAAAAAGCAGCAATAAGTCTAAGACTGTGACTACGATATTTTTCATCAACTGCAAACCCTCGAGCAGCCGTAGCTAATAGCCGACGACCCTGAAACCAATAATGTATTGGAATATTGCCCAAATAGCCAACAATCTTGTTATCGTACTCAAGTACCCAACCAAGAGATAGCGTCATATTCTCTATCATTGCAGGGTTTTCTTTCCATAATCCAACCCAACGGTCTACAGACCATTTTACAGACAGTCCATTTCTCTGCTTTAAGCTACCAACTTCCATACAATCTGAATATCGTGCTTCACGAATCATTACATCCAAAACTATATACCTTTTGTTATATTTTTATCATTTTCATTCCTCAGACAAAAATATGATATTTTCCTAATAAATTTTGAGCTATTCCTCAGCTGTTTAATTAATATTTTAACCCAATCATAAGGTAAAAATGTTGCCCAATAAGTCATAAAAAACTTAAAGCTAATGACATGCTTTCTGAATTCTGTGCGAGCATCTGCACCTTTTCCATTGCGCCAGTACGAGGTACCCTGAAGATAGATGATTTGCTTCCGGAGATTCTTTAATTCTGATTTATACTGCACCTCAAAATCAGGATAATTCAATGAGAATTTGTTTAATGTTTTTAATCTCTCCATTGCCGCATATTGATGGAATTTTGCTGTTACAGCTTCATTATGAATAAGACAACTTGCCAAAGGTTCATTAATATAGTCACAATCCCATTTATAAGAAACTCGCAAAAAGAAATCATAGTCATCGCAACATTGAAAAGAATTATCAAACCATTCACCTAAAGCATGAAGAGCTTCCCTTCTTATTACTACTGTCAGCATTGGAATAGAATAGTTTTCCAATAATTCAGAAAAAATATTTCCTTTTAAAGGTTTGAAATTGTTTTGTGCGAACTTTGTAGTATTTCGATTCTCTCCTTTGTAGTTTAACACGGCATCAGAAAAAACCAGTCCGACAGAAGGTGCATTCTCAAATAAAGGAATCTGTTTCTCTAGTTTTTCTGGAAACCAAAGATCATCTGAGTCAAGAAATGCAATTAATTCGCCTTTTGCATGTCGAAGCGCAATATTTCTAGCTTGCCCTAAAGGTACTGTTTCATCATTTCTAAAATAACAAATTTTATTCTCGAATTCTTTTGCGATTTCTGCGGTGTTGTCTATTGAAGCATTGTCGAGTAACACAATCTCCCAGTTTGTATAAGTCTGTGAGTAGATACTTTCAATTGCCTGACGTAAATATTTTTCAGAATTTAGGCAATTCATAATCACACTAACTTTAGGATTGAATGATGATGTATAGTCTTTCAATATCTTATCCAAACACCTCGTGACACAACTTTAAGGTATCATCAATTTCACGCTCAACACTACCTGAGAGAGAAAAGCCGGTATCCTTAAATTTATCAATGTTATAATTTAGAGCATGGGAAGAGTTAGCATTACTTTCCTGGCGGACAACATCGGGGGTAAAACCAAGAATCACCTCACATCGAGAAGAGATAATATAGACTAGGTCAATTATATGAAGAGGGTTTTCACCGCCTAAATTAAAAAGACCATCACCGCACTCTACATCTGGTAGTAAAATTACATGTTCAACGGCTCGTGATACATCATGTAAAGTAATAAAATCACGTTGCTGCAAACCTGTTGAACTTAAAACAAGCTTCCTCGTAGTAACTGCCTGTTTACACAAATCATTAACAATAAGAGTCCATCTATTAACCTGATACCTTTCCGGAACTCCAAAACTATTCGACAAGCGCAGTACAATACCTGTTATTTTCTTACCATCATGCGCAGCTATGATAAAATCTTCAGCTACACGATGTGTTATTGCATAGGGATGTGTAGGACGAGGTAAGGTTTTCTCACTAATGACACCTGTCAATTCACCATAAATATGTGCCGTAGAGAAATAAATAATTCGTTTTATACCTGCATTTACCGCACAGTTCAAAAGTTTTAATGTTCCTAACGAGTTAGTCCTTAATGCAAGTTCAGGTTCTTCAAACGAATCAATTTCATTTATGGCTGCAAAGTGAATAATAATCGAAATACCTTCGCATGCTTGTAACAACTGGTTATCATTTAATATATCTAATTTAATGATCTCTCCATTAGTAAGCCAAGTCGGACTATCAATATCAGTATTTCGTACACCAAGTAGAATATAATACCCTGTATTCTGAGCCAAATATTTTGCCACTCTGCCACCGAGATAACCCAATCCACCTGTGATTAGTATTTTTTCCATAATTTAAGTTTTAAAATTTATTGGCTGATTTTAGCAGGAAAACAATTCCTGATTATAGGAGGGGAATAGATATCAATAAATTCTATTGATTCCGTAGGGTTGATTTTGTATAAAATATTATATTTTTTTTATATTATAAAAGTTTAACTTTTTGATTAACAAATCTTTGATTCCCAGGAAATAACCAATTAATTTACCAACGTCGATCAAAAACCCTATAACACCTAGCCCGAGTATCGCTTCAAAAGGATACTCTCTATAAAATCTAATTCCCTTAGATTTAATAACGGGTATAACAAATATTCTAGATAATAGATATCCTGATAATATAACCGTGATAACTATGAGAGACTGCGTAGCAATGAATAAAACGAAAGCAACGAAAAACATGTAATAATAGGGTGTATGATAGCCATCCAATCCCAACGCAGGACGTGCATAAAGGATTGATTTTTTAAAAAGCTGCGTTACAGTTGTAGCGAAATTTCCTTCGCTGTAGATGACCTTTATGTTCTCATTAATTGCAGTCTTAATACCTATCTTATTTAATTTTAGCCGCCATGCCATGTCATATCCTGAGCGCCTTCCAATAAGAAATAGCCCTGTTTTATCAAATACAGATTTTCTCACTAGAGTAGATGGCACACATGGACGGCTTACTTTATAACCATACGTTTGAGAAACTGCACAACGATCTACCCAGTTTTTTCCCGTTAGATATACGACACCGAAAGCAACATCTATATTATTTTTCTTCGCGTAACTGTATTGAGCCTCAAGCCAGTCTACTTCAAACTTTAGTCCGCAATCCATAAATGCAATCCATTCACTATCTGAATGTTGCACCCCAATATTTTTAGATGAGCCTGGATTACTAGTTTTTTCAAATATATTTTCAAAAAAAGTTGGATAAGTATGCTTGTTATCTTTGATCCATGCATCAACTATATCGGATGTTTCATCCGTTGAGGATGAATTTATAAATATGGCCCGACTTGCCGGTATAGTTTGTTTAGCTATTTGTTCAAGTGTAGATACAATTGTTTGCATTTCATTGTAGTAAGGAACCACAACTGTAATTTCAGCACTCATATTTTATTTTTAAATAGTCCTTGAACCAGTCAATTGTTTTAACTACACCTTGTTCTAATAAATGTTTTGGTGACCAACCAAAATGTTGATTTACCTTTTCATAATCCATATATTGGCAATCAATTTCACCTATGGTTTCTTTGTTTTTCATGATATTCAATATTTCTTGAAAAGCTTCTTCATTATTGGTCAGCTGATATACTATTTCCAATATTTCACGAACAGATTTAGGTGAGTTTGTACCAGCATTATATATATTACCTCGATACTTAATAGGATTATGAGCAAGTCCTTCGCCTATTCTGAGGTATAAATCAATAACATCATCAATAAAAATAAAGTCTCTAACCTGTTGTCCATTACCTCGTGGAACAAATTCCCCATACCCTAAACATGCTCTAATAGAGTCAGGGAGAATAGCCGAGAAATTGAGCTGCCCAGGCCCATAAATATTACAAAATCTTGTAACAATAACAGGAAGATTATATACGTCTGCAGCATAACTCTGAGCTATCATGTCAGCACAGGCTTTTGATACGTCATAAGGGTATTTGGGTACAAGAGGATAATCTTCTTTATATGGCATTTTCTCTTTTGGATAACTACCATAGGATTTATCTGTTGAAGCAATAACAACTGCCTCGACAGTCTCTGGGCACAGTCTGATACCCTCAAGAAGTGAATACGTACCTTTGATGTTTGTCTCAAAGGTTAAGTATGGATTAGAAAGACCAACTCCTACTTCTACCTGAGCAGCAAGATGAAAAACTACCCTTATTTGCTCCTCGGCAATAATTCGAGCAAAAAAGTCCTTGTCGGTAATATCACCATTAATTAAAACAACTTTTTCATTAATTCCTTCATAAAAAAGAAAACTGTCATACCTGGAATTTCTTACTGTTCCAAACACATTAGCACCTTTTCTCGCAAGTTGGAGAGCGAGATTGCCACCAATAAAACCATTGATGCCTGTAATTAATACATTTTTACCAAACCAGTAATCTGAGTTGCTTATCACAGCTTATAATCCTTAGTTATCATAATTCAAACTCATGAATGTTTTTCTTAGCATCTTCTAATTCATGTATCGTGTTGACAGTAATATGGACTCCAAAATGTTTATAGCCTTTTATTATTTTAGATGCTCCCATATTTTCAAGAAATTCTGCATAACTTGAATATTCATTCATTTTTGACAATATTTTATTATCAAAATAAAAACTACCAATATTAATCCATTTATCAAGTGTAGGTTTTTCCTGGAACTTGATAATATTATTATCACCATCAAGATCGACTAAACCAAACTGACTCTTAAGCGGTAGTAGTGTTATCGTTGCATTTAAATTATGAGAGTAATGATATTTTTGTAACATTTCATAATTCACATCTGCTAAGGTGTCTCCATATAGCAATATAAAATCATCTTTAATATAAGGTGAACACAGTTTTATTCTACTAATAATATCAACATCGCCAGAGTCAACAATAGTGACGTTTAAATTAGTATATTCATTTTCAAAAAAGTCATATATTTTTTCAGACTTAAACCCCGCAGCGATTACTATGTCCAAAATATTAAATTTTGTAATGTGATCTAGTAAATAACTCAGAATTGGACGATCATTGATATGGATTAATGGTTTTGGCGTTGATTCAGTTAATGGTCTTAAACGCTCACCCTTTCCACCACACAAAATGACAACTGTTACGTTTTTTTTCATTATTTATTACTAATTTATACATACTGACAGCTTTACAACTTGTTGATAGATAGAATATATACTACAACTTTATATAGTCAGAATATGATCCCTTTTTCTTCTAGCATGTTTTTTATCATTTCAACATTACGAATTTCTGCTATTTCTAATATATCGAATTCAATACCAAATACTTCTTCCAACTCGCATACAAGACTAATTATGGCTTGCGAGTCCCAATTAGATATAGTATCAGAAGATGAATTATCGTTTAAACTTTCAACATCGATCATCAATATATCTGCAAGCGCTTTAAATAACTTATTTTGATTACTCATTTTCTATTTAATACCTTCGCACTATTAGCAATATTAATCCACTCTGGAATTTCTGGATAAGCAGGTAAATCTAATGTAAATTTAGAATAATTATCTTTACAGTTAGCCTGTCTTACCATACCCAAATCTTCAAACAAATTTTTAACCTGACTATTTTTAGTTGTACGAAAGTATTCTGCATGTAAAGTCTTAAACCCTTTTACTGACAGGTGTGGCACTAAACTTGACCAGATTGCCTGTTCAACTCCTCGTCCAATTACACGACAACTTAATAAAAAACTATCAATCCTGCTTATTTTAGTGGTTTTATCACCAATCGCAATTATTAATCCGACTATCCCTTGGTCAGAAAAGCGGTCTCTCAAAGATAATACTAACAAAACATTCTCTTTATTCGCTAACATACGTCTTAAATCAACTTCAGTATGTCGTTGGGTAGTTAGATTGAATTGGTTTGTTTTAGTCAACATTTGCACTGCACGGGGAATAGTCGCTTCAGTTAATAATGTTATTTTAGCCTGCATTTTTAATGTGCAAAGAAATTTCTTAGGATCATTGATTTGTGATTTAAATTCCCCCCTTTGCAACTGAGCTTTATATTCTGCACTTCTGTTTCTATCTTCGTTACTCAAGCAATGAGTATCAAACAACTGACAGTTAATCAAGACACTTAGAGTTTCCAGCGGGTCTTTTGATGCATCAAGTACTTGTACTTCTGGTTCATTAAATCGCATTTGTTCACGCTCAAATACCTGATCATCTACAAATACAAAGCTATCTAAACCAAGATTTAATTCAGCAGAAACTTCTTTTATATTCTTATTTTTTTCTTGCCAATTTATACGTATAGCAGAAAAATCATTTAACTTTAATGGCATGTCGGGTAGTTCTGAGAAAGCTTGTTCAACATCTGCTAAATTATTCTTACTTAACAAAACTAATAGAATGCCACGATTCTTTAAAGACAATGCATGTAATTGAATGCGGCGATAAATATTTCCAGGGTAATCATAGCCAATCTTAAGCCCACTTACACCATCCTCTCCAAGTACTCCACCCCATAACGTTTTATCTAAGTCTAATACTAACACTTTAGCAGCAGTGCGAACTAACGGTCTAAATGTATCCGATAGATTTTTTGCAAACGATAAAATTGAAGCTCGAGCAATAGGTTGTTGAGCATACAAATCCATTTTAAAATCAATTGCTGATGCACCAATTTCAGATACCCATCCAGAAAAATCATACAGGTGTATTTTTGGATATTGAATTGTTAATTCATGCAAGACCTTATTTATTCTTAATACCGCATATTTTGGAGAACATGAAGTGTAAAGGTCATTCATTACTCTACCATGCGATAACATAGGCAAGGTAGACAAAAATAACGGAGCAGTACCATTGTATTCCGTACACAAATTTTTAATTCTGTTTATGATTGACGTTATTGCTGACTCACGTTCCACGATGCTCATCCCGTCATATTCGAAAAGTAGACGTGGATGCAATTCATCTAAACGCCATAATACAAGTAATGCATCAGGAAAAGCTTGTAGCATCTGAGAATTCGAATCTAGCAATATTTGTTCAATATTCCCTAGATTCCCAAGCATTATTTTTGGACGACAAGGTAATGTTGATAACGCCAAATTCAATGAATCGAGCTGTGTTTCTACAGTAAAGGTTCGACAAATACCCAGTTTAAAGTCTTGACCTTGTTGTTCGATAGAAAGTGAAGTAATAGCACTCACTGCGCTTCTGGTGGAGCTAACACGCCCATTACTTTCTACTGCAGCCTTGACTAACCTTACGACTTCATCAGGCCATGTTTTCGGTACTTCAAGCAATCAACTTCTCCCTATACTATGTCCATACCAGCCTTAACTGTAGCGAGGAAATTAGCTCCAGTAAAATATAGTAGTATATATAGGCCTCTATCACTTTTCTAAAATTTCGATAAGACCAAAACCATCAACCTTATAGAAGCTTACATTCTTGCCGCAAAAAAGAATCGCTGGCTTAGGTTTAGAGATTCCTATTACACGAATAGAATTGTCTTTTATTAATTGGATTGAAGCATCAATATTGTCAGACTGGTAACAAATATGATAAATCATCTCATTAGTATTCTTCAATATATTTTGAATGGGACTATTCATATCTTCATTAGAAGTATAAATTAATTCAATTGAAGGCATGTTATCAGATTCACACCAAATTAAATCAATTTTTTGAAGTGGATCGTATACCGATTCATGTAAAGAATAACCTAAGCCCTTTAAAAAATTAGTGGCTTTTGTAGGATTATTAACAGCTAAACCAAGATGGTGAAAGGTTAGATTATATTGTTTCATTCTAATGCACTAACTTATTGCAAGTTGCCGCTTTCATTTACATACTATTCCAATCATAACTCAACTCTTCAATTGGTTTATGATCCATTTCTTTTTGTGAATGAGGGATGCTAGCAATGTTTAATAACATATTTTTATTATTTCCACAGCCCTTAAATCCTAGCCATAGCATCGGTGGAATAGTCAAACGACAATAGTTCCTATTTGATAACTCTACAACTTGATATTGACCAATTGTAACCGATTCTGGTCGGTCATCGTAAATCACAAAACGGATACTACCTATAGGCACAACAATATTTAATACCATTTCTCGATGTCTTTTCCAGGCTTTAATCTTACCGGGCAGTATTTCCGAGAAATAAACTTCACCAAACTCTAAAAACCCTTGATCAGATACCTTCAAAGCATGATAGACATTACCCGCATTGGTATTAATTATCTTAAGAGGGGTGATTATAACATCCTTAATTATAGCGTGTTCCACTCTATGCCTTTTTTGTTTGCAAAACGCCAAAATTTCATATTAGGTCCTATAGCTGAATAATTAGCAATTTCAAAAATAATCTTGAGAGCATAAGCATAAGTAACATGTATAAATAACCATAAATTTTTTAGTTATATACTTATAGTTTATATGTTTACTGAGCATACCCTTAATAAGGTTCAATCCGATATTTATCTTCTGTAATATTTGCTGTCAAACTACCTTTATGCTTCAAGCATATTTTGAAAAACTCCACCTTTATTAGATAATTGCTCATAATTACCAATTTCAGAAATTTTGCCATTTTCCATAACAATAATAAAATCACAATGTTTTACTGTGCTTAACCTATGTGCCACGATTATAACTGTTTTTTTCTTGCTTATTTCATCAAGAGATTTTCGAATGCTTCTTTGTGTTTCATTATCAAGTGCTGAAGTACCTTCATCCATGATAATAACATTAGGATTATTGTATAGTGCTCTAGCAATACCAATTCTTTGTCTTTGGCCACCTGAAATTCTTACTCCATTTTCCCCGATATGAGTATTATAGCCATCTTGTAAATTACAAATAAGCTCATCTAACTTTGCACCTTCTATTGCAGATTGTATTTTTATTAAATCTATCAATTCTTCTTCGACTCCATATGCAATATTTTTCATGATGGTATCATCCAGCAAGTATATCTGCTGTGGAACATAGCCAATATTTGCTTGCCAATTTTTTAATGTTCTATTTATATTGGTACCATCTACTAATATTTCCCCCTTAGTTGGCTTTAAGACTCCTAACAACAAATCGACAATCGTTGTTTTACCTGCACCACTCTTACCAACAATACCAACCTTGTCACCTTTGTTTATAACGAAGGAAACGTTCTCAACGACATTCTTATCAGTTTCAGGGTATGAATAACAAATATTATTAATATTAATATTATTTTTCAAATGAAAATCATTAACTTCTGTAAAATTATTACTGATACCGTCTATATCACTGTTACTATTTGTTTCTTCCTCAGAAGAATCCATGTTTTTAAGTTCGTCATATATAACATCCAGTGATGGCACATAATAACGAATATGTGTGTATGCACTCATGATTCTATTAAATGATGGCATTAATCTTATCGCTGCCGCACCGAATAAACCAATTGCCGGTAATATTTCAGAGATACTATTCACATAATTCATCATAACAATTGGCACAAGAACCAGTGATGAAATTGATAAAGTCTCAATTACATACCTCGGCCACTGTGAAATATTCTTCAATTTTGATGAGTTTTTCGCATATTTTGAGACATTTGAAAAATATACATTTAGAAAATAATTACTTTTATTTGCAACTATTGTTTCTTTTATCCCACCGAGCCCTTGATTGACCGCTTTAATCATTTCACCTAAGTAGTGTTGCGATTTAGCACCCAGGCTACTCATTCTGTATTTCGTTACCTTCATCATAGTAATCAATACTATTGCACCAGTTATTATGATTACTATCGTTGCATTTACTTGTAAGTAAAGTAAGGCGCCCAACAGTGCAATAACTACCATGATTTCAGTAACCACCATAATTCCAGGTATAAGAATATTTGCAAACAACCAAAAGGCTTCTTGATTGACATTTCTTAATAATTGCGCAGAATTTCTGTGCAGATGAGTGGTATAAGGCATCAACAAATACTTATTAAATACTTGCGTTGAAAGTATGGTGTAATTTCGGTAAATAAATCGGTGAGAGATATAGTTAATAATAAGCATATAAATATTTTTAAATAGAAATAAACCTACTACAGTAACTCCGGTGTATATAATAACATCCTCAATCGTTTTTTCGTCAAAATTAAAAATAAATTTCTTTGCGATAAACTCATGTCCAACGGTATTTGCATTTACTAGAACATCTAAAAAAGGTACCAGTGAATAAACACAAACAACTTCAAGAAATGCTCCCAACATAATAAGAAACATGATTAATGCTGCAAACATTTTCTCTTTTCTGGGGAAAAGGTAGTTTAATTTTGATAACATATTGAATTATAAATTACGAAAAATTATATCTAGCAACATTTTAAGTAAAAGCCTATTAGTTGCGTGTATTATCATATTGACATAAAATCATTGGCCTGGATCTTGAATCCCCATCCTGCATTTCCAATACATCCATTATTACAAATGGCATATTTGATTTTTTTATTTTATCCTTAATGGTGTTTAAGGTTTCACCTTCATGGCCTTCATATAAAAAATACTTAATTTTTAAATTTCTAAGCCACTCTGGAAAACCTATATGTAGCTCGATTGACATATAAAAGACAATATCAAAATTTGTAACCGGCATTTCATTTATTATATTGTTATTTTTTAAATCTCCACCAATAATATCGAATCGCATAAAGCCAGATTCATTCAAAAAACGTCTCGTAACATTTGCAATCGCTGGCATATCTGCACCCACACACCATTTCGCACCCTTGCTTAGTGAATATCTTATAAACAAACCCAGGTTACAGCCAACATCTAATACGTTATTACCTTCAACTGACACATCATTTCTTAAGAGAAAATCATTAATTTTATGGATTCTATATAAACTATCTCGTTTGCCACCTACGCCTAAGGATGGAATCGATTGATAGGCATACCGTGCTGGCCTTAATGGGTTTGAAGCACCAAAATGCGTTACATCTTTAATAGAGCCGGCTAAGTTTTCTATACGTTTATTACTATTCTTAAGATGAAAATTTTGTATATCAATATAATATATTGAAATATCATCTTTAATAATATTATTGCCAAATTTTTCCGGCTTAAAATCACCGCAATTTGTTCCACCTATAATGGCTATTTCTTCTTTGTTGCAAACTTTATAAAATTTTTCCAGAAACGATGCACCTTCTCCCCCATAAACATTTTGACCTTTTATTGGCTGAACGACCATTGCATATAAATAGGAGTTACCTGAGCATATTTTTACTATGTCATAAACTCTTGGCGTAACCTTGTTCTCTGATAGAATATTACTAATTATGGCTTTTTCCAAGATGCTACCAACTGCTATTTTAACAATATACGTTGATGTCTCAGATACTTCCGACCCACAATAATATGGCGTACCATCTTTTGATATTTCCTGGCTCTTTATAATTTTTAGAGCAATATCGTATGGATATTTACACTGAATTTCACTGTTTATACTCTTTATTATTTTTTCGTCATCGATATAGAGTGCAAACTCACCTTCTTTATATGAACACCCTTCATCATCCAAATGTTTTCTTAACGACAAATAATCGTTAAATAAAATACTTGAAGGGTAATCAAATAAAACATTACTAAGTTCCGCTCCTGTCTTATTGTAGAATAAAGTTCGAAATATCTGCCGTGGTATAAAAAGCGGCAAAGATATAATAAAGCGCAGATCAAATATTCTTTGCCATATAAACCTTCTGGCATTTATCGGCAAATATTTTTTATAAATTAACTTTGCTGCATTTGACATGTTTTATCCTTGACTTAATTACTGATACCATACAATGGTATTTCATTTGAAAAATTGACTCTCATATCTCACTAAATATCTAAAACTATTACTGAAAATTATATATTTTTCTTCACTACTGTCCCATTAACTCTTTTTTACTTAATGTTGTAGTTCATTCAAAATATATTTAGTATGGATAATCTCTTATATAAAACCTGTAGAGACTGCTTTATTTTTTAATTCCACAAGCACACCAGTAAGGCGGTTCATCAGAAATAGTTATGTCTATAAAGCCATTATCTTCCAACAAGCTTCTTACCTCCTGGCGGCTAAAACGTTGTTCTAAAACCGTACCAAAACGGTCTAAAGAATCATTTCGCATAATATATAATGGTTTATCTTTATAATATGACAAAGGCCATGATGCAGGTAATATGCCAAGCTTGTCTAACAAAAACCCCACCCTCGCAAAGGGCCAATATACCGATAAGGCGATAAATTGTGACGCCCAATAGCGTTTTCTAAATGGTAATTTTGAAATTATACGACGGCTATAATCAGTCCACCGCCATAAAGTACGAAACCAATTGGGTTTATTATCAAATGAGTAATACAAATACACTAAAAAAGGTGCTCCCGGCTTAAGTTTTTTAGAAATAGTTCTGATTGCTAAACCCGGCCCTGGAATATGGTGTATCACACCCAGAGAATAGGCAAAATCAAGTGAACTATCATCTAAAGGCATATTTTCTACATCGGAGAGATATGAGCTTATATTTGAACAATCCTTTAGATTATTTACAGCAACCGTTAGCGCTCTTTTACTTGGATCAATAATATGTAAATGATGCACTTTTGGCGCTACAAAGCGAGCCCAGCGCCCGCTTCCACAACCTATATCCGCACCAATACCGCCATCTGGCGGAAGCTTATCCCAGGGAAATAACCTGAAATAGTCTTCCCATACTTTTTTCAACTCTTCAATTCGTAATTTACCCTGATCAAATTTTTCCCATTCCAAACCAAAACCTTCTATGACTTCATCGGATACATTTGAATTAAGTAAGGTTACATTTTTGAGGGCTGCGGCTAAAATCGGCGCAGAGAATTGTAAACAATATTTTAAACTAACTTTCTCCCTTCCACGTAGCCCCATTTCCTGTCTTAATTTTTTATTATCCCTCAATGTATTCAGTGCAGTAACCCAGGACTTATTATCTTTTACAAGATAACCATTAACACCTGACTCAACGATTTCACAATTAACACCAACTGGCGAAGCAATAACCGGAAGTTTACTTGCCATATACTGAATCAGTTTAAAGCCACACTTACCTCTCTCCCAGGGCTCGTCCGGTAAAGGCATAATGCCAACATCAGCTGATTTTAAATATTTAACTTCTGTTTCCTCAGACCATTCGATATGCTCTATTGCAACACTTGGCAAACTCACTTTACCGCCAATCATAATCAGCCGTGCTTGTCCCGCCTTGCAAACTTCTGTCAAAGCATCTTCTATCCCCTCAACATAACGGGCTGTGGTTGGTGAGCCAATCCAGACAATAGTAAAAATGTCTGATTTTTTAACATCTACAGCATCATAAAAATCAAGGTCGACAACGGTTGGTATTAACTCTATAGCTTGCGCACCTACTTCATTTGCATAAGAGGAAAGATAATTATTTCCAGCAGTAACAAGGCGTGCAAATTTAATCACCGATTTGACTTTATCACCCAACAATCGACGAAGAATTTTATATTGATGGAGATCATAACGATGAAAAATAGCATCATCGTAATCAACCACATAAGGAATATCCAATTTTGCTAATATTTTTTCAGCCCAGGCAGGTAAAAATGGGAATATTTCTTTTTCGATAAAAATCAGATTATATTGCTTTACCTTCATTAGTTTTTTAAAACGTCTAATATAGTAGCCAAAGGTCGTTAGCCTCCAGTTATTACCTACATACCGATTATGCAAGTATTCATCATCGAAGAAAGATGATAAATCGCATTCAAACCCATTTGCTTCTAAATAGGGGATATACTGCATTAGTCGATAACGGCTACTAGCACCCTTTCGATCATAACGCGATAAAATAAGTAACTTAATCATTTTTCTGAAGACTTGTATTTCATTTGATTAAAGAATAGATACAGACCATATACACCGACCATAAAGAATGGAATAAGCAATCCTTGGCGCATTCGATAAATTGCACCAACATTCGGAACCACAAAACCTAGTAATATAATAACAACACCAGAAAATATAAGAACTGGAAGCAACGGTTCTAGTATGCGTATACCCTTGAATAAAGCATACAAGAAACCAATAAGCACAATATACAATATGACTGTTTCAAAGCCTGAAAGAATTCTGCCAATCCTTCCTGTTTCATTGCCAGAAGAAACCCAGAGAGACGGAAAAGGTGATAAAAAAGACACCTGAATAGCCCTCGGTAAGTAGGCTAGCATATCCCCAATATCTTTGTAACGAACATATGCATCTATATTTGAACCCGCATTTACATTTATATTTCTAAATCCGTAACGCATTGCATCTAAACGCCAAGCTACTTTATCGAACCAATATTCTTTCTTTTTCTCCTTTGTGACATAGACTACCTGACCTTTCGCGTTAATTTTTATCGTATATATTTTTCCATCAGCCCCTGTAAATACCTGCGTTTTCTTTTTTTTTGGTAAAAATGCAGCAGCTACATCTCCCGCTTTAGATAATGCAATAGGTATCACGTAACCAATTATCTTTCCGTCTTTATCTAATATATTCCTTCTCGCCCTATATATTATTTTCCCGGTTTTTTCATCAAGGATAGAGGACTCTAATATTCCCAGTACTTTACCCGTTGAATCATCTATAACGTGATTATCCATTTTTACAATAACTAAATTTTCCACTCCCCTTGTCGTTGCAGCAGAAAACCCTCCACCCTCTATTGGTGGCACTCTTGTAAAGTCACCTCCAAAAGCGATCATTAATATTGCTAAAGTCATTAACAGTGCAGGATAACGCGTAAACTTTTTTCTAAAAATTAAAATTACCGAAGCTGGAATAAAAACCCAAAGTAACATAGGAATCAAATATGACCGAACGACTGTTACAATTGTAAATCCAATCACTATAGAGCATGCACCCTTCCATGTAGAAGACTCTTGGCTAATAGAAACCCATCCATACGTTATAAAACACAGGCCTAATATGTAGATAGGCTCTCTAAGAAGCTGGGTAGATGATAAAATGACAGTTGGATAAAAAAGAAATAATGTAGCCAAAGTCGCAACCGTAGTATTTTTATTAAATAACATGCGGGCAGCCAGGTATATTAGAACCACGGATGTTACCCAAACAACGGAGTTAACTAACTCAAATAAAAAGGGTTCTGCATCTCCATATAACCAATAAAGCAACCCAAGCCATTTTACGTGAAAATGGCCAGGGAAGCTGGACCACCAATCCTTCCAGTTAGCTGCATTTAGGACTTCTATAAGAGTAACGGCCTCCCTATGATATATGAATGAATCTCCTGAAAAATTCCAAAGTCCCTGACCGTTGTGTAAAGCAGAAAGATAGGGAGAATATGCCACCCATGACATTAATGTAGCCATTGCTAGATGGAACATCAGTAAACCTAAAATAACTTGAATCGGTTTCTGTTCTATAATTTCAATTACTTTCTTCATTATTATTCCTGCATTTAGATTTGGGCTCATGTTACTGATCAACGTCGATTTGAACCTAAATTCTTAATAATATATTACGTATAAGTATAAGATGCTGAATTTATTTATCATGCCAAACAACATATTTAACTTAATAAATCAATTTTAACTACGTTCAGCCTCTAACCAAGCTTGAAACATCAATACATCCCACAAATGATATTGCCAGTTCCGCTTGCCAGAAAGATGTTCTTGCCATTTTTGCCTTATAGGTTCAGGATTAAAAAAACCTTCATTCTGTAATCGTGACTTACTCAGCATAGATTCTACCCAATCTCGTAATGGCCCGCGTAACCAACTGTCAATGGGTACAGCAAAACCCATCTTGGGACGTTCAATAAGTGCTCTGGGTACATGTCGATATAATACCTGCCGAAGTGCCCACTTGGTCTGCCCGTCACGCAGCTTCATGGATTGCGGTAAACGCCAGGCAAATTCCACCACGCGATGATCTAAAAAAGGAACTCGCGTTTCCAACGAAACACTCATCGCTGCCCTATCAACTTTTGTCAAAATATCGTCTGGCATATAGTTCAGCATATCCAGTAGCATCATACGCTGAACATTATCCAGCCCTTTGGTATCTGCAGAGAATAAACTTGCCTTATCTTGCCCACGTAATACTACAGTTGCAGGGTCATGCCAATGTGAGATCATAGCGAGATACAGTTCATCCGTCGTCCGACTAGTCATTACCCGGGCACCCTTATGAAGTTTATCACCCAGATTATTTAATCGTGCGAAGCGTGGTAACAAGCCTTCTATTTTATCAGAAAATTTATCCCATGAATGAGGCGAAATACTGGTTAGTGATTTCGCTGCCAGCTTTCGTAATGGTAACGGAACGGCGGCCATTTTATGCCAAAGCTTAGCCGTCATTTGATATCGATTGTATCCACAAAAAAGTTCATCACCTGCATCCCCTGAAAGGGATACTGTCACATTTTGTCTTGCAAGTTGTGACACTAAAAAAGTGGGTATTTGTGACGCATCAGAAAAGGGTTCGTCATAGAGCGTTGGTAAATGAGGAATTACCGCCATCGCCTGATCTGCAGTAACATAAAGCTCGGTATGATCCGTGCCTAAATGCCTGGCCACAGCCTTGGCATGTACCGCTTCGTTATAACCTTCTTCATGGAAGCCAATGGAAAAAGTTTTTACCGGTCGTGATGATTGCGCCTGCATTAGTGCAACGATAGTGGAAGAATCTATACCACCGGATAAAAATGCCCCTAACGGTACATCGGCCATCATCTGTTGATGCACAGCATCTTTGAGTAAAACCTCCAGCTCATCTATCGCTTTATCTGCGCTACCGGTAAAGCTATTTGCTACACCTGATTCAGCTATGTCTAGGCCAGACCAATAAGTACTGACTATGGGTTCTCTCTTTTGTAACGATACCGTAACCAGACAGCCTGGTGACAATTTGCTTATACCAGTATAAATTGAATTCGGCGCAGGGACATAACTAAAGCGCAACAGACTACACAATACCTCTCGATTAATCTGTCCCTTAAAAGCAGGGTGTGCTCGTAACGCTTTTAATTCAGAACCAAATAAAAAACTATTACCTTGCCAGCCATAATAAAGAGGCTTTTCACCAATACGATCACGCGCTAAAGTGAGCGTACATGTTTTTTTATCCCAAACAACAAAGGCAAACATGCCGATGGCTAGCTCTACAGTAGCTTGTATACCCCAAACATCAAAGCCGGCAAGTAGTGTTTCCGTATCCGAATGGCCTCGCCATGCCGATAGTTTTTCAGTTTTCTCGAGCTTATCACGCAACAACAAATGGTTATATATTTCACCATTAAAAGCAATGACATATCGACCACTAGCCGATAGCATCGGTTGATGGCCAGCAGGTGACAAGTCAACGACTGATAAACGCCGTTGCCCCAAACCAACCCGCTGATCTACATCGCACCAATAGCCTGCATCATCAGGCCCACGATAAACGATTGTATCAGCCATACTTTTAAGTAAGGCTTTTTCACTTGCAATACCCTGCTCAGCAACCCCACCGAGAAAACCTACAAATCCGCACATTAATTTATTCCAACATCCATAATAATTATAGCAACCATTTTACATATTCAAAAACTGTGGGATACATCAGAACCATTTAGGGGTATCGTTTAACGAATCAAGTCTGTAAATGAGTTGTCAGCAAAAAAACTATTCGTGTGCTTATTATCCGTACTACATTTTTTGAAATTCAAACAATTAAACAATGTTATAACGATTGAAATAATTCCCCATATTGAGATGAAATTGTATCTATCGAATATTTTGGCTTTATTTTTGATTTTTCAGTTTCCATGTCCATTTCTTTATATTGGTAAACGGCTCGTAACATTGTTGCAGATAAGTTTTCAACTAAATTGCCTTGCATACTGACTAACCAACCATTCTTCTCATTTTCCACCAACTCTCTAATGCCACTTGGACAGTCTGTTGCGACAACAGGCAAACCAAGCACTAAAGACTCTAATACAGCATTTGAGAATCCTTCATACCGCGATGAAGACACAAAAATATCTGCACAAATAAGCATGGTATAGGGATTATCACTGAAACCAGGTAAGAATACGTTATCATTTATATGAAACTTGGATATTAATAACTCTAATTGTTCACGTTCATCGCCCTCTCCGAGAATCGTCAGAGTTGCTTCAGGGAGTTTTTCTTGAACAATTTTAAATGCTTTTAATAATATATCGAAACCTTTTTGTTTTTTAAAGCTTCCGATACTTATAAAATGTGGTCCAGATAAATGATATAAATTTGTAAGGTTAACTATCTTGCTACCCGCCAACTTATTAATATTACCAAGATCCACCGGGTTATTCATTTTAATAATTTTAGCTGTGATTTTCTTATTCAATGAAAAAGTATCCAGCAAATCTTTTTTCATATATTCGCTTTGCACCACTACGATATCTGATAAATATAAAGTTACATAATTAAGAAAATAATATATAAAATATTTAAAAATATTATTTTCTTTTATCTCATTCAAATATGAGCTAACCGTATTGCCAAATCGAGCTACTAGCTTTGTTTTTTTTGGGAAAAATATAGAGGCTATAGATGAAGAAACCACGAATCCTAATGTTGCAAAAACAATATCAGGTTTTAATTTCCACACTATATTGAGCAATGAATAGATACTTTTTGATGCTCGAGTGTGTCCTACTTCATGAATTATTATATCACTAGATAGATATTTAACATACTCACCTTGCTTGCTCCCCACTGCCAGGTGAATATCATATTTTGCCTTATCAATATGATTAATTAAATTTAAAAAGACTCTCTCTGCACCACCACCAATCAAACTTGGTATGACAAACAGTAAACATGATTTATTATTACTCATTACCGTACTTTAATAGTTATTTGTCATACTAAACATCACCATGTCGTTCTACCTCCATCGACTGCCACAATAGAACCGTTTAAATAACTTGAAGCATCACTTAGCATCCAAATTAATGTCCCTTGGTATTCATTAGATTTAGCTAATCGATTCATTGGGATTCTATATGAAACTTCCTTTAAAAAATGTTCTGGTTGCCCATTTTCAACCCCGCCTGGGCAGATTGCATTACAGCGTACATGGTTCTCTGGCCAATATGTTGCCAGGTATCTGGTCAAACCAATTAATCCAGATTTAACGACAGAATAAGTTACTGGCTTAACATTCTGTAATTCTTCTGCAACTCCAGACTTTTTATATAAACGTTGATCCGGTGCAATCAAACCCAGATCAGACGATATATTTATAATTGTCCCACCTTCTTTATTCTGTGAAATTTTACTGCCATAATATTTCGCACAAAGGTATGCGCCTGTTAAACCAACCGCTATATCCTGGTTCCAAACGTCTAAAGGAAAATTTTCCAGTCTTGAAAAATTTTTACCGCTACTGTCTTCTACTTTTGGGTTATTTGCTGCATTGTTTACCAATCCATCAATTCTTCCATATTGCTCCATTATCCACTCTGCACTACTCTTTATTTGAGCCTCGTCAGTAATATCAACAGACTTGCCTATCGCTTCAACCTTATATTTTTTTCTTAACTTTTCTGCGAGGTTTTCCACTAAATTATGAGAAAGGTCAAGCAAGATAGGAATTCCCCCATAGACAGCAATTGCTTCAGCATGTTTCTGACCTAATAAACCTGCAGCACCTGTTATCACAATCACTTTATTATCAAGCTGGAAAATACTTTCTAATTTGCTAGTCATATTAAAATACTCTCACAGTTTGACCGCCATCCACAACCAACACACTTCCGGTGATAAATGATGCACGATCTGAACAGAGAAAAATAGCTGCGTCCGCTATTTCATCCGGTGTACCAAAACGATTCATTGGCACTGTTTCTTTAATTATTTTCTGGATACGCTCAGGATCTGATTGAATTTTCTCATCCCATGAACCACCAGGGAAGTTGACATTTCCAGGGGCAAGCACATTGACACGTACCTCTTGTGCTAATTTTCTTGCCATATTCTTTGCTAATGCTGTCACTGCACTCTTAGCAGTAGAATAATCAACCGGGGCACCAAATGCCTCCATCGCAGCAATTGAGGATATGAAAAGCAAGCAGCCTTTTGATTCCCGTAACATTGGTAAGAAAGTACGCGCTGTATTGAGGGCTGATTCAAAATTATTTCGCCATGTCTTATCCCATTGCTGTGCATCTGGTAATGGATCGGGAGTACTGCGTCCATCACCGATATTTGCAACCACAACATCAATCCCATCCCATCTCTGAAGCACTTTTTCTCTGAGTAGTTCCAAAGTATTAAAGTCAGTACAATCACATGTTAGAGCCTGAATCCTTGATTGACCAAAACATTTTTGTAATTTTCTTTCCGTTTCAAATAATTGTTCTGAACCTCTGGATACAATCAACACTTCAGCATCTTCTTCCAGAAAATGCTTAGCAATTGCAGCTCCAATACCCTGTGATGCACCGGTGACCAGGCATCGTTTACTATTTAGTCCTAAATTCATGTATTATTTTTCTTGTTTCCTTAAGAGATATTCCTATTATAAATAGAGGCCGTCGTAGTTTATATACCCTAATTCAGGTTAAAGTTACTACTTAATTTAGACTATTTAGAGAAATATATACAATGGTTGAAACTTAATAAAAAATCGTTACGCTATGAACATAACTACCCTTCAAGATAAGATTTTATCCATGACAATTGTTGTTTAAATACTTCGATACCATCATCATCTCGATATGCCTGCATGATAAAAGGCCCCTGATATTTAAACTCCTTTAATTTATTAAAAAAGACCTTAAAGTCTGCGTCACCTTCACCCAACACTACTGGGCCACCATTTAAAACACGATCCTTAATGTGTATATCAGTAATTCTATCGCCATAAGCTTCTAACTCATCTAGCGGGTTATATCCTAATGATGCACTATTCCCTATATCATAATTTACGGTGATTCGATTTGAATCAAATTGTTCTAATAATTCTAAAAATTGTTTTGGAGGAAGATCTGTTTCAAGTGAGAGGTTAATATTTTTGTTTTCAAGATCATCAAGTAATGGTTTTACTATATGAACAAATCGTTCAGCAGCTGCATCTGTACCTAAACTTGATTGGTCTACACAGGGAATTACAATATCCGTAACGCCTAATTCATTAGATACAGTAAGTAGCTGTTGTAATACAGATAAACTCTGTTGTACCTTTGTATCATCATCTACATGTAGGGGAGACTCCATAAAATAATCCGCACAAATTGTTTTTACAACAACACCTGACATCTCACATGCGTCAATAATTTCTTCTACTCCCCCATCTTTTAGTAAAGGATTTATCTCTACTTCATTGTAATCAAGGATAAACTCAATACTGTCAAGACCACAATCTTTAGCCAGCTTAAACTCATCCTGCCAATAACCGACAGGATGAGCCTGGTAACGACCCTTATATTTTGGTAACAATCTACCCTGCATGACTCCAATTGTGTTTTTCAAATATATATCCTAAATAAAATGTTTTAATTTTTATGCTACGAGATGTTCACGAAGTTTCATGGCTATTGGTATTTCTGTATCTAAAATTCGTTTTACGCCATCCCCCATTGCACTTTCAATCTTCCGAACAGCACCAATCAACTGTCTTAATCCAGCTGGCTCTACTGATGCAGACTGATCAGAACCATACATTGCTCGATCTAATGTAATATGTCTTTCAAGTGAGGTGATACCTAACGCGGCTGCTGCATAAGATACAGCCAGGCCAACCTCATGACCGCTATAACCAACTTTGCACTTAAATAAGTCTCTCAGAGTATGTATCACATTAAGGTTGGCATCTTCATCTTTCATTGGATATGTAGACACAGTATGCACTAACTCAAATGAACATTTTTTTCTCTTAAAAATATCGACAGCCTGTTGGATTACATCATACGTTGTCATTCCTGTAGAAATAAAGGTATGTTTACCTTCTTCAGCTATCATTTCCAAAAGGTCCTCATAGACAACCATAGCAGAAGCGACTTTGTTGTATTTACAATCAAACTTTCGGAGAAATTCCTGACTATTTAAATCCCATGCAGAAGCAAACCAGTCCACTCCCTTCTCTTTACAATATCGATCAATTTCTTGATATTCATCAAAACCAAACTCCAGACCTGCTTTTTGAGCCCGCTGGGTAGCTCCCCAAGAACTTTCTCTTGGTGAATCTAGAAAATCTTGTGTATAAACAAGGTTTAAATCTCTTTTCTGGAATTTAACTGCATCACAACCTGCATCTACTGCGACATCTATTAAGTCTTTAGCAATAGAAAGGTCGCCATTGTGATTAATACCGATTTCTGCAATACAAAATATAGACATGATTTTATTCCCTCAATTTGGATATAGTACTTCAACAATATCGAGTTGCAGAACTTCTTCTAACAACTCTCTGACAACACCTTGACCGCCCTTCGTTTTTAAAGTAACCGTAGCAATTTCCTTTATTCGTTTATGACTGTCTGCAGGACATGCTGAATAGCCACAGAGTTTCATTGCCCGATAATCATTTAAATCGTTTCCAACGTAAAGTAGTTTAGTAAAATCTATGGCCTTTTCCAGAACATATCGATTTAATTCCTCTACTTTATTACTAATACCTCTCAACACCGGTACTTTTAATTTTTTAGCACGTGCAACAACGATAGGATTTTTTTCTGTCGATAATATAACAACACTTACACCTAATTTTCGAAACACGTCGAAGCCTAATCCATCTCCACGATGACAACGCACATGTTCAATTCCGTTTTCATCTAACAGCACGCTGTTATCTGTTAATACTCCGTCAAAATCAAATATAATTGCATCTAGATCTTTTAATGCAATTCTTACTTCATTCATGTGGCACAATCTTGTTTTTCAAGGTTCAAATAGCCTTCTTCAATCAAAATGTCTTCAACATATTCCATAAGTGCATGTCCAGCAGTAATATGCGATTCTTGAATACGGCCGGTGTTATCACTCGGTACCAAAAAAGCTATTTCACATTCACTCAAAGCTCTACCGCCACCTGCTCCTAAAAACCCAAATGACTTAACTCCAAGCTCTTTAGCTGCTTTTAGGGCGAGAAGGACATTCTCTGAATTTCCTGATGTTGTGATTGCAATAAGCACATCGCCTGACTTAGCTAAGCTACGAACCATTCGCTCAAATAAAAATTCGTAACCAAAATCATTACCACAGGCAGTAATAGTTGAAGTATCCTGTGCTAGCGCAAGCGCGGGTATTGGTTGACGATTATTGTTTGGTCTTAAGCGCACTAACATTTCTGCCGCAAGATGTTGCGCATCGGCAGCTGAACCGCCATTACCACAGAGCAGAATTTTTCCACCCGATTGAATTGATTTTACGATAACCTTACCCATCTTAGCTAGGTTATCCAGTTGATCGCTCGCTATTAGCTTTTGTTTCGTATCAATTGATTCTAGAAAAAGGTTTTTAATGTTATTCATATTCTATTAACCTTGTATTACGAGGGATTTGTGACTTAATTTATTTTATTTGAAGTTCTAGTCAAACGGTAAATAATTTAAAACACACTACCGTCCTATCGCGCCAAAATGAGCAACAATATAAGAAAAATTCACGTTAATTAAATAGGGAGCTTTTATAAATCTAAAACTAATAAGTCTCTATTCTTTTATACAATCCGCAACCAAAATTCTATCTCACGAGCTATACGCAGGGCTCAAATAAAGCTCATTCTAAAAATATTCTTAAGCATTTATCGAATATTTTGTGTTGAAAATATCAATAACTTTACCGTTCAATAGTTGAACAATAGCACAAAGTTCTGGGATGTCAACGAGGTGGGGGATGGGTAATACTTTGTAGTAAATTCAAGGAATTACGGAAGACTTTAGCCTATATTTTTTCTTATTTTACAGTAATTTTTATCTCAGTATTTTATATGTATTATAGTGTAATTTCATCACTCACTTGCGTTTGAACTGATAAGGCGTTGGTGCAGAATTATTACTTAATGGATCTCTTTGAGAATCCCAATTCTTTATTTGTTCAACGATATTCACACCGACATTATTACTCCACTGTTCAATTAATTTACTAAAAATAGCGCCTACTTTACCAGAACCTATCTCATTTCCATTTAAAGATGTTACAGGCAACATACAAAAAGGTGTACCCGTCATAAAGGCTTCGTCAGCCGTATAAACATCGTATGGTTCAATGTTTTTTTCGACCATAGCTACACCTAATGCCTCACAAAGTTCTTCTAGAACATAAGCTCGAGAAACTCCACGTAAAATATTACGCCCTTCTGGTGTAATGACTACACCATTCTTAACAATAAAAAAATTGTCCCCTGTTCCTTCACTTATAAATCCATCAGTATCGAGTAACAACGCCCAATTATTATTACCTTCATATTGAGATGCTTCAATATTTGCCATTAAATAATGAATGCGACTACGATTTTTAATCTTTGGATCAAGTAAATCAGCCGGTATTGCTCGTTGAGAAGTTATTACGGCATTAATCCCAGAATCAAATAACTCTCCCATACCTGAAATCGACCAACGTAATGGAAAATCGGCTATAATTACATTAGGTCCTTTATGCAGGCCTTCGATGTTTTGATAAATACCAAGCAAACCACGAGATACATCAATCATTAAACGATGTTCATCATCATCCAGAAAAACGTGTTCATTTGCCTCAATTGTCTCATAACATGCTCGTTCCATTTCATCTGGTGTCATCGTTAAAGGAATGCGTAATATTTTTATTCCATCATAAAGACGCTCAATATGTTCTCGAAGCTTGAACTGTTTCTTATTAAATGAACGAGTCATTTCAAACACCATATCACCAAACATTAAAGCAGAGTCATAAATTGATATTCGCGCTTCAGTTTCAGGTACGAGCTTACCATTAAAATAAACCAAACGTTTTTCCATAGTCATACATTATCCTAATAATATAAATACAAAATATTAGTCGTGATTTATTGATCGCATCTTAAAAGCAATCATTCATCACGCCTCATAAAAAATAGTAGTAAAAAGCAATGATTTTAAAGAACACTTAAAATTAGGTTTTAAAATCAATTTTCGTTATTAGTGCTTAAACTTGAGCGCGTTTTATTTATAGTATAAATATCATCATACCATTTTATAATATCTGTTATATGAAAATCCGGGTTCCGTGAATAAAGGTACTCATAAAGTTCACTCATAAAATCGTATTGTTCTCTGGTATTAACATCTAACACTAGGTCAGGTCGTCTGAATTCTACAGGACATGGGATAGTGCTAACTGGACACCAATTTTCATCTACAATTTTTTGTGTATCGTAATCAAAGAAATTTAGATGTATATGTTCTCTTTGCATCGAAGTTGGATTTTTTTTACGTGCACTTTCTAGAAGCGAAAAGTCAAATATTTCAGTCCCAATCCCATCTGGATACCCCGATTTAAAGACTTCAGTAAGATTAGTAGAGAAACCTGGCCGTCCTAACGAAAGATGATGCTTAACTATCCTATCTAATTCAGACGGTTCAGGTGTTGCATTATCAGCCGGAAATCTTCCGATAATATCGGCATTAGTTAACACGGCTGCTTGATAAAAACGTTCAATTAAATCATCTTCAGAACCTGAAATTACAGTGACACCGAACTCTTCACCTAAACTTTTTAGAGGAATATTTTTTTCCGTATCAGGTATAGCCAGGACTACTTCATCAAAAGATTGGCAACGTTTAACCCTTTCAAGAATACGACCTACCAGGGGTACACCAGCTAAACTCATCATAGACTTACCCGGCAATCTTATCGAACCCATGCGAGCCTGTATAATTAAGACTACTCTAGGCATCATTATTTTACCTTGCAATCAAATGTAGTGGAAAATGACATATATAGCTCAACTAAACAATAACTCACGGTTATTCTTTTCCTAAATATGCCAGTAAAGTATCACACTTACCTAACGACGCTAACATACTCGAATACGTTTCTCTCAAGCCAGGGTTATCAATAAATGACCAATGCATATGGCCACCCGGTTTATTCTTGCACAACCAATATAAGTGATTCGATAAAGGATAGCGCTGTATTTGTTTCACTGTTATCACTTTGAGTCCTGCTTTCTTAGCTAGTTGCCGAAGAGTTTCCGGATTAAATAAATAGAGGTGTTGGTTCCAATAACCAAAATTCTGATAGCCTTCATTCTCGTAAAGAGTGAATAATGCATCATCCGAACTTGGTACTTCAATAACAATACGACCATTTACACTCAAACATGCAGAAAGTTCCTTAAGAATTTGTGCCGGATCTTCTATATGCTCAATAACATGAAAGGCTGTTATTAGATCATAGTCTTTACCTGCATCCTGAAGCCCTTTATATAAGGTAATTTTTCCAGCCCAATATTCATGAACACGTTGTTCTAATTCGACTCCTGCAATTGATTTTGCCATAGTTTGAGCCTTAGACACAAAACCACCTGCTCCACAACCAAAATCTAAAACTCTGGCATCAGATATCATATTTTTCAAAGTGTCCAATCGTCTTAAATCATCTTGCTCCGTCTCATGAAACCAAACGTCCATAGATTCAGAAGAATTATCATGCATACCCGAATCTTCGTAATGCCCTGCTTGAATATGGTCGAATGAACTCAACGTGACAAGGCCACAATTATTGCATTCAAGAGGCTTGAGTGATTCGCTCCCAATACCAGAAGCACTGCGATCATCACAGACTACACCTTTACGAATATTAAAATCAGAATGATTACAAAGATAACAAGATGTCATATTATTTAAACTCCTGGTTCATTAAAGAAACTCTCTTATATTATTTTTAACATTTCGTCCATTAGTATATTCATCTGATAATATCAAGTGGATTAGAGTAATATTTAATGGACAGTTACACGATTTAATTAACAGGCTCAACAAATATTATACGGATATAACAATCAAGTTCTTATTTACATATTTATAGTTTATTTCTTTATTAAGCATCTCTTGAATTGTCTTTAATTTTGAACTAATTATTTGATTATTAAACCCGCTAAAATTAGATTTAAATGCCAAATAACTTTTATACTTCTCCCTAAAAAGTGGCCTAACCACGTTTTTAGCTGAGTTAAAAATATTTTCTCCCACATGATTCATATATGTATTTGTAAAATTACTTTTTGTACCGCCATTCATTTTATCTTGACATTCCAGAATTATATTCGTCAGCATATCAAAAGAGTTGGATTCTCGATCTTTCTTCAAATTATGAAGCAGTGATAATGCTTGTTGATTATCAGAGATATGACTATCAAATGCCACACCATTGTTAAGCACATCATTAACAATAGGAAGCAAATCATCTAAATTGTTACATTGTTTTCC
Source organism: uncultured Thioalkalispiraceae bacterium (assembly GCA_964504295.1). Lineage (GTDB taxonomy): Bacteria > Pseudomonadota > Gammaproteobacteria > UBA6429 > Thiohalophilaceae > SZUA-37. The sequence goes on along the minus strand of CAZDEC010000001.1, from coordinate 66,771 downwards.
TACACTGTTTGCTATAAGATAATTCGATTCCTCCTGGAAAAAAGGTTGATAATTTATTACATTAGCACCGCCAATATAACCCTCGACCGCAGTTGTACATCCATCATGAATTAATATTTTACACGCTAGCAACCAAGGTATAACACTTCCCTGTCTATCGATTGATACATTATTGCTATTTGCAAACACCACATCATAAATATTCGTACTCTCACCAGGATGTGGCCGTATAACAAAATGAGTATCTGGATACGCAACACTTAACTCAAACACCATTTTAATATATTCTGCTTGAGTCTTCGCATTATATGACCATCTTGAAATAAGAAGCTTCTGTTTTTGTTTGTCGTTAACATCATAACCCCAACGTGGAGAAAAAGTATCTTTTAAGCCTAATGAGTTATTTGCAAAACCAACATTGGTATTTATTAAAACAAAATCTCCATATTTATTATTTATTTCATTTACCTCATCTTCATAGAATTTGCGATATTTCATCGTTGGCAAATCAAACCGAGGCGTACCTGTTGTCAAAACATGCTCCTTATTTAATGCTGTATTCGACTTATAAAAATCATTCTGGAAGCTTCCCCAAGTACAAATATAATCTTCACTTTTTATTGAATTTAGATCTATTCTTACTTTTAACCAGTCTCGCCATAAATTCTCTCCACCCCAGAAGATTCCACCTTCTTCATCAAGATGTAACATTTTAATCCTATTGTTATTTAATTTAAAATATTTTTCACTACGCCATGCACCATCGCTACCGATTGAAAATAGATTCTTACCTACATATATACCACCATACATATTTTTACTTAAACCATATAAATAATCATGCTGGCCTATATATATTTTATTATTTTTTTGCGCAACCATACAGGCTAAGAAAAGCTTATAGTCCAACTCTCGCTTTTCGATTTCAATCGGAAACAAGATATTTAATTTAGTATTCAAAACATTTTCCTTTTAATTTTCAGTTAAGCACATTGGTCATTATGAAGCATTATCTAAATTTAACGAGTTTACTGCTTATTTTATAATATCCCTTCACCGTACAAATCGTAATCAAGAAATATTAAGCTCAGGAAAATATTCAAATAATTGATCTCTGGTTACATCTTTTGCATCTTTTCCAAGATTTATTTCTTTATACCAATCCGCAGTCATATTAAGCGTGTATTCCACATCCCATTTAGGGTACCAGCCAAGACACTGATGAGCCTTATCGCAATTTAGTTGCAATAATTGTGCCTCATGGAATTTTTTTGCATTTTTATCGCTGCTAATACTTCCCTTTTCAAGTCGATTCACTATGTGAGTTGCAACATCTAATACGGTACGCACCTGGCTTGAAGGTGGGCCAAAATTCCACGCTCCTGAATATGCTTTAGGCTCATCATAAAGACGTGCCGCTAACATAAGATAACCAGAAAGTGGCTCCAACACATGTTGCCAAGGTCGTGTCGCACCAGGATTACGAATAAATATTGGGTTATCAGCCTCGCAGGCTCTTATACAATCAGGAATAATACGATTTTCAGACCAATCCCCTCCACCTACCACATTACCAGCACGTGTACTTGCAGCGCCAAGATCAGGCCGCTCGTGAAAAAAGGAAAGCTCGTATGAAGAAAATGCCATTTCTGCCGCAGCTTTAGAGGCACTATAAGGATCGCGCCCACCAAGTCTATCATTCTCTCGATATCCCCAAATCCATTCGACATTTTCATAACACTTATCTGATGTTATATAAACAAGCGAACGAACTGAATCGCATTTTCTCACCGCTTCTAACAGATTAACTGAACCTATTACATTCGTTTCAAATGTCATTTTGGGTTCTGAATACGATTGCCAAACCAACGCCTGTGCTGCCAAATGAAAGACAAAGTCAGGCTTAAAATTCAACATTGTATCTATGAGTTTCTTTTCATCTCTTATGTCGGCTTCAACATGATGAATTTGGTTTTTCATATCCAATAAATCAAAATGATTTTTATCTGCAGCGGGAGGGAGAGCATAGCCAAGCACTTCGGCACCTAACTCTTTAAGTAAGAAGGCCAACCAGGTTCCTTTGAAGCCAGTATGCCCCGTAAGCATAACTCGCTTTCCAGAAAACACCTTTAAATATTCAGTTTCTACCATCTTACCCATGGAGCAGTCCCTTTATTATATAAATCATTAAGAAGAGAGTACTCACGACTAGTATCCATTGGCTGCCAAAAGCCATCATGCTCATAAACCATATACTGACCATCCTGAACAAGTTTCATCATTGGCTCTTTTTCTAGCATTAAGCTTTCATCATCGTTAAGATAATCAAAAATTTGGGGACTTGCAACAAAATAGCCACCGGAAATTACGCCTCCACTCGCCTGTGGTTTTTCATTAAATTCTACAACTTTCCCATTTTCTGTCATCAACTCACCAAATCTACCTGGTGGACGAACGCCTGTAACTGTAAGGATTTTTCCATGTGACTTATGGAATTCAAATAACTTGGCAATATCAATATTACCCACGCCATCACCATAAGTTAATAAAAAGTCCTCATTACCGATATACTTCCTAATTCTTGATACTCTTGCACCTGTTAATGAATTAAGGCCAGTGTCTGCAAGCGTTACTTTCCAATCTGACTCATCATGATTGGTGTGAAATTCAATCTCATTACAGCGACCGAGCGAGATTGTAAAATCCTTAGTATGTGCTTCATAATTTAGGAAAAAATCTTTAAATACATTTTTTTTGTAACCCAGACATAGAACGAAATCATTAAAGCCATAACTAGCATAGTATTTCATGATATGCCACACAATTGGGTATGGGCCAATTGGTATCATTGGTTTTGGAATATCTTCAGAAACATCACGGATTCGAGTCCCATATCCCCCACAAAGAATTACAACTTTCATAAACGTACCTCAGATGAATAAGTATTGAAACATCCCTCACGGGAAATATATTTCATATATTAATTATGCAAAATCCCTCTTAATCACAGTAAATATAACGCAAGCGATAAATAAAGCAGATTAAATAGACTTTACTCTTTGAATATTTTTGAGTGTTCCCCTTTCCTTGGGTGAGTTACTAAATATAGAAATATGGCGTATGTCATCATCAATAACAACGTAAAATACTTAATTCATTATTTTTTACTACATTAATATCAATCACAACATTCCAAGATTAGCCTTCGATATTCTTCAGCCATACCTGGACCAATACCTTTAACATGCTCTTGTGCTAGCTCTGCTTTCTTGAGCCAAGCTCTTTTATTTATTAGAAAGTCAGTCATTGCCTTTGCAAGTTCACTTGGCGAACATGGATTAACTAATGTTGAAACCGATGAGTTTAATATTTCCGGGATGGCTCCTACATTAGTAGCCAACACCGGTGTACCAGCGACCATTGATTCTGCTATTGTTAATCCAAATCCCTCAAAGCTTCTAGTTGCGACAACAAGTAGGTTAAGTTGCCTGATTATTTCTATAGATGGCCCATTTAGGTAGCCAAGAAAAAATACATTGTTAGAAATATTGAATTTTTCAACCAACGATTTGAGCCTATGAATCTCGTTATTATCACCAGCCCCAATGACAACAAGCTTAATGTTTTTTTTATGTTCTTCACTCAGCCTTGAAATAGCAAAGATAATATCTTCATGTCCTTTATAGGATTCGACTCGCCCAACTATACCTACAAGAACTGCAACTTTGTCATTAATCAGTTTCCTGATATTAGCAACCTCAGAAGAAGAGGTGGTATTTTCTTGTACGCTATTATAAATAACACGAAGACGAATTAAATTCGCCATAAACCACCGTCGCTCCAAGAGCGTTCGCCGTGTAGCATATGAAGGGCAGATAATCGCATCAGATGAATTTACAACGATTCTGTCAATATAACGCTCATACCAACTCATAAATATATTTGGACAAGTTGCCTCATGATGCACCAATAACAAACGAGCATTAATTCCAATTTTTTTTGCAGCAACAAGTGAACTTATACACCCCCATGCTGCTGGGTAACCACCATTATTCGCAAGTAAAACATCAACTCCTTCCTCAGCCTTAAAAACAGACTTTAATCTCAAAACCATTATTAAGAAAAAGACGGGTTGGCAAAAATAAAGTAGCGGACGTAACAATCTAAATATTATAGAATTTGGTAGCTTTGAAATGATTGAATTATATGAAAATGAGGAAACTCCTAACAATTTTATATTTTCAATTTTCCTTAAGTCATCTTTTATTCGATTAAGACCAAGGTTTCCCTTGTTGTAAAATAAAATAAATTCATCATTTGCCTCAGGCCATGTTGATAACAATGTTAGCAGATGCGAATCAACTCCGCCCCATTCATGCTGTTCCCAATATATTGCTATCTTCATTTATTATCATCTGATAAGGTTTTTTCTAACACCAAATCCAGATCCAATATCAAATTTGAAATCATATTACCAATGAAACCAACAAAACGTTTAGCAAACCTACCCTGTACTTTTATTTCTTTAACCCAGGGAACAGCAAAATAAGGATGAAATGGCGCCAAAATAAACATTTCTTTATTAACATGAAACCGGGCTTGCGTATAATAATATCTTTCTTTGCAATAAACTGAAGCAGGATCAAAAAATCTAAATGTCAATTCATGGAATCCTCTCTTATGAGTTGGATCTGCATGACGAGATACGGAATTCCAATATGGTACTTTTATTTTCAGCAAGCCGCCTAGTTTCAGTACACGATATAACTCTTCCATCACTCGAACAAAATCATCAAGATGCTCAATGACATCCATAGCCACAATTTCACTAATAGAACCATCATCCCATGGCCAAGGAAAAACATTTAAGTCATGAACAACATCAATACCACGTAACGTGGTGATATCGTGATTTATATATCCATCACGAATATCATTGCCAGCGCCTAAATTTATTTTCATAAAAACACCTGAAACTGAGCCCCACTCATGTAAGATTTCATTCTCATACGATAATTATTATTCATATTTTAATATCTGCACTCTAGACTCTTATTTAACATACGGTATTGAAACTCAAAAGCATTTAAGCATCATATTCTGTAGCATTACTTCGTTAACCCAGGAATTGCTAAATAAAAGGGAAATGGAGCTAAAATAAAACTTTTTCCATTAATATGGAATCTTGCACATTTATAATGATACCTTTATTTTCAGTAGACCAAATATGAATCAAAAATTAAAACTAACTCATAAAATCCTTCCTTATGAGTAGGTTCTGTATATCGAGACATTAAACTCGTGTACAGAACTTATTTTCAAGTACTCATCGAGCGTTATGATACGATACAGTTTTTCGTGTCACGAACATAAATATTGAGACATTCAATAAAATAAATTTCATATAGACTTCATTACGCGAGAATATATTTTTTTAATCGTAATTAATGGGCAATCTAACAGCATCTTCCAAACCCGGTAAACTTTAAATAACAGCATTGTTAACCTTGAGTACTGAGTAGGCAACTGTTGGAACATTTTAGGAAGTTGTTGTATGCTGTTTTTTTCAATTTTAATGCCATGCCATGGTAACCGACAGCTCCCATGAATTATGAGTCTACCGTCATAACCTGTGAAGAGATATGTGATATCTTGTAGACAACGACGCAACTTTTCAGGTGTATTATTACTTATTTCAAAAAAGTCAAAAAATTCAGTTTTGACAAAAAAAGCATTACAGTACAAAACAGATACTAACTCATAGCCTTTCTCTTTGCCTAGCTCAACTAATGAAAGCAAGCTTGAACCATGGCTTATCGTATGATCAGCATCTTGAATAAATTTAACTTCAGTAGGTATAGATTGATTAAACTCAATAACAACAACTTTTGGAGAGTAGATAGAAACTTCTTTCCACACATGATAATCATTACCATCAATATCAATCGACAATAAATCAAAATTAATGGGGATAGGTGTTTCAAATAAAATCGTATCCAGATTATCATCTGAGGAGAATCCCACGAATGAATTTACAGAAAATACATTTTCTGAATTCACATAGTTTTGTTTAAGTTCTTCATATTTATTTGAGTCACCCTCAATCAAGACAGCTGAATATGCTTTATTCTTAATCAAGTTTGCAGTATTACTTAAAAACACACCATCCCAAGCACCAAACTCCACACACCACCCATCTACTACTGGGAGAGTTTCAATGATTTTCTCAATAATACCATCTTCACCATTTTGTGAGAATATATCATTCTTATAGTCGAACAACCAATCTGGATATTTTTTCATATGCAACAATCACATTATTAGTTAATTATACTAAATAGCCATATTCCGATATATTTATATTAATATCTTTTACCAGCATTTTATTATTAGCTCTATATAAATCTGACAATGCCCTCTCAATCTCAGGGGGAAGGTATTCTTTTTTATCAGGGTATATATCTTTATTTAAAAAATTTCTCCATGCGAGCACTACAACCTTGGGAATATATTTTGACAACGATACATTAGGAAGCATGGCTCTGAGTCGATAATATGTAGTCGCATGTGATTTTAGACCTTTGTTTCGCGTTGGCACTTTCATAGCCGAAATATTTTTCAACAGATCCTCGCCACAGAACTTACCCAGTTTCTTGTAAAATACTTCTGGAAACCGAACTAACTCTTCAAATAGAAATACCGCAACACTATCATTACCAAAAAGTTTTTTATACATCGAAATATATTCAAAATATTTTAACGTTGTTATAAAACTTCTACCTAAAATATTTTCTTGCTCAATAATCCATTTTTCAAAACTTGCGATAGACGGTCGTCCATATGATATATTTACATTTAAGCCCCGTTGCAACACAAGAAAAGCATACATAGATCTTAAAGCATTCATTTGCTCTCTAATAACTATCATTATTTTCGCATTGGGGAATAATGTTTTTAGTCGTTCAGCCATAACCAAACGATCTGCCATGTTACTAGAAAATGCCTCTGATGATATAACCAGCTTTTCATATTTTTCTGTCTGATTATCTATATATGTATTTATTAATTTTTTTATAGATTCTAAATCACAATCAATAGAATCATACATGGTTAAATCATAAAATGCTTTTGTTAATTCCTTAGTTCCAAAAGATTCCCCAGAATCGTATTTTCGACCTATATATAGAGCATTCTTAAAGGTAGGGAATATATCTGTTTGTAATGTAGTTGAAGCATTTTTAGGATAACCTACATGAATATATACTTCCATAATCTCTTCTCAAATATTTAAATTACAATAATACATTTGAAACCATCGCTTTATTTAAAGAGTCTTCAAAATTCAAAAATAATTCCTCGGCTCTATGCGATTTTTTCAGGCTAATTAAATCTGTAACGCAAAAATCATCCTGATAAATACGTTTGTTAACAATATTATCCTTAAGTTGACTTATATTTTTTGCTACATGGAGTATTTTATATATGGGTTTTGATATAGACATCATTAAATTTTGATTTATAGATTTAAAAGGATAATAATCTACTCCTAATAGTCCTGCTTCAATAATTGATGTTGATATTGGACCAATAATAAAATCAGCTTCTTTCGCGACTTTGGGAAAGGTTTCATATCCGGTAATCAAAGGATAATCTTTATTGTTTATCGTCACTTTTTCATTAAAACCTAACCTACTAAAAAAATCATCATTCCGACCTTTGAAACCAATTATCTCGCACTGCATAATGTTTAGCATTGCGACCACATCAATCATAAAAGTGTAAATTTCTTCTGTCGAAGAGTCCGGTGATATATTAGAGAAATCAGGCACTAAAATAAGCACCTTCGGTTTATTTGTTTTTGTTAAAGAGTTTTTGCGTAGCGGTAAAAACCTGGAAAAATATGGGAATGATGTAATAAAGATACGTTCCTTCTCCACGCCCTTATCAAGACATTCCATTACATCATTATTTCCAAACGCAAAACAAAGATCAAAAACCTTTGTTTCACCTACCCTCAATGGTTTATATGTTTTACCACAAAGGCCATGTGGAATAATTGCAGTTAATATATTTAAGGATTTTGCAGCTTGTGCTACCAATACTTGTGTCGGCCAAGACTCAACAGATGCCACTAATAATTTAGGTTTAGAACTTAAAAGCATAGTTTTAGCATTACAATAATACTTAATTGCCCCACCAAAATATCTGAATATATGGCGATCTAAAACATCAAATAAACAGTTGCTTTCGATCCAGTTTACTTTAGAACCGATATTCAATTTCAACAAGCCAATCATATCTTGTGTATTTTTATTTTGATGCCAACCTGCAGAATGGAAATAAAAACTTTTATTTAAATTAGAAGATTTTAATGATATTTTTTTTATAAAGTATCTAATTGGCAGAACATAATTAACCTTACTATCTCTATACAAATAACTTCTAAAATAACCATCTAGTTTACCAGCCGACATAATTAAAACGTCATTTTTTTCTTTACTCAATAAGTTAACTGCCCTAGCAAACCATCCAACTAATATATTAAAGAAGCTTCCTCCTAAAAAATTATTAGATAAATAATATTTACGAAGATTAGGATCCCATGAAGCTGTTTTTGTGCATCCTAGCGGAGCATCCTTATCTATTATATGCAAACAAAAACCGATTTCTTTATGTAGAGAATGAATAATCGCAAAAAATATATCTTCAGTATTTGTCGCAATGTAAACATTATCATCGACTGAAAGTAAATTCCGAAAGGAAAAAAGGTATCGTTGGATTGTAGTAACCAACACTTCAACTGGCCCTGCAAAGGATAGACCCAGCGAACAATCATTAAAACGGCTTTTATCATTACCAGCGTCATCAATAAACCATGTCCATAAAAAATTTTGCACGTTTAAAGCAATCTTCTGCCAGTCTTGTTCTTCAATATGCTCATCATAAAAAGTATAAGGTGAACGAATATTTTTTAAATTCTCAAAACCCACGTTACTCGATAACAAGACAAGCATGCCATTTCTGTTATGGGTTTCCATTAACTCTATTTCATTAGGACTGTCTGCAATAAAATAATCTAAACCTTTTTTCAAAATTTATTCTCTTTCAATCCATCGGCATTATAAATAACACGCGAGGAATATATACCATCCATAACTGAGATCGGTGTATTCAATCTATCTCCAAGTTGTGGCCTATAGTCATTCTCAACTTTATAACTTGTTATAACTAATGTTCCTGATTCACAAATAACCTTAAGTTTATGAGCATCAATGCTAAATATTATTCCGAATTTGTATGGATGTGTATGTATAATAGTTTTATCAACATACGCATCATAAATATATATATTTTTGCCATTAATAAATGTTTTGGCACCTTCATATGGGGTTGAAAAAGCTAATATATATCGATATACATATTCCACACTCCACGACCAATCTATGAATGCTTGGGTAGCTGTGTGCAATCTTGGCATATAACTTTCAAATTGTTTATCTTGCTCTACCACATCAAAGTCATGGTTAGCATTGAGCGATATAAGAAATTCACGCAAGCCCTGCAAACTTTTTTCATGTTGGAAAAGTATAAAATCTACTGGTTTTTTACAGTCATCTGGGAAAATAAAAGGTTTTTGATACACAATTGGTCCGGCATCTATCTCTTCTACGAGAATATGAAATAGAACGTTTCCTTCATGGTCATCTTCCATAATTCGCCAACTAAAACCACCTCCACCCTTACCATGAGGTAATCGTGCGCCATGCTCATTAAAAACCACACCTTTAAACAGATCGATTATATCATGCTTGATAATAAATGGGCTATCAAAACTAAACACCGCACAATCATCACAATAATATTCTTCTAATAGTTGCCGGTTTATCTGACTATGCTCGATGACATTTACGCCTTCACTCTCCATTCGCTCATAACATGTAGCAAAGCCATCTTCTAAACTAGGTAAGTCTCTAAAACGCTGTCCTGATATAACATAAACTTCAATATCATTTTTTTTGCAAAAAACCACCGCTTCACAGGCTAAATCATTCATACCTATAATAACGAGTCGTCTTATTTTTTCTTTGAAAAACCTCATAACTATAACCCCTGAGCAAGCCTACACATTACACTAGACATTCCCAAGAAACTGGCGTACCTCTTTGCACATTGTTTTTAACTACTCTACCAATAATTGCTTGTTTATATTTAGGCACAAGACCGTCACCTGGTCGGATTGCTGCAATATCATCTTTTACAATTACAGATCCCGCAGACACATCACGCACAAAGAATAAGGATCTCCTGAACTGTCTAAATGAATTTTCAGTATCACCGTTGACATAAGTAACCTCACCCAATGATTCATATGCATTTTTGCATTCAGAGACTAACAAAGTTAGCTCTGCTGGTTCTAATGAAAATGTAGAATCAACGCCACCATCAGCTCTTGCTAAAGTGACATGCTTTTCAATTATATGAGCGCCTAGAGCAGTTGCTGCGATCGAAACACCAATCCCTAAAGTATGATCCGATAAACCGCTTATAACATCGAATGTTTGTGAAAGATGCGGAATGGTACGTAGATTCATTTCATTATAAGGTGCTGGATAAGCACTCGTACATTTCAATAAAGCAATTTCCTTAGCACCATTTTTACGCGCAGTTTCAACTGCCTCACTAATTTCTACAATTGATGCCATTCCAGTAGACATAATAAGAGGTTTACCCGTACTAGCGCAGCGAGCAATTAATTCTAAGTCTACTAGTTCAAATGACGCAATTTTATAAGCTGGCGCATCCAATCCTTCCAACAACTCAATTGCGTCAAAATCAAATGGACTACTAAACACCGTAATGCCAATCTCTTTGCCTACATTAAATAATGTTTCATGCCATTCCCAAGGGGTAGAAGCATTATTATATAAATCAAACAAATGGTCGCCATCCCATGGACTCCCACCATTGACTTTAAAACGAGGATGATCCACATCTAACGTCATCGTTTCTGCTCTATAGGTCTGAAGCTTCATTGCATCAGCACCAGATTCTTTCGCAACTTTAATTATTTCAATCGCTCTATCAAGTGAGCCATTATGATTACCTGATAATTCAGCAATAATATATGGCGGGTGGCCCGCACCGATTTCTCTTCCTGCTATTTCCATTTTATCCAATATTTCCTAAAGCTTATTAAGCACTAATTAAATGCCAAAACACAACTATTAGTTTTATTGACTTTCTAAATAAGCCAGATAACTTTCTCGTAAGTTCTTTACTGGAGTATCCCATCCATCATCAAGAAAATGTTGCACCGCATTTTTATCAGAACTACGATGATAAGAACCTACGCCAGCTTGTACTTTTCCAATCAACTTACACAATCGTATTTCTGCCCAATTTTCAATTAACAAGTTTTCAACAGCATCTTTTAATCGCTGATAACTAGTGCGCAAAGTATCATAGTCAGTCGGTTTCACATGCCTCTGTACTATTAGCTTTCCAGTATCAAGACCTGCATCCATATGATGGATGCTAACCCCCTTTTCAGTATCATCTAAAAATGACCACAGGTTACAGTCAGCACCGCGGTTCCATGGTAAATACGAAATATGCATATTGATAATTCTATGTGGAAATTTATCAATAATATCGCTAGCAAGTATATGACGATAGCCATAACTTAATATAAGATCACTATTCGCTAGCTCACTAGAATTTACATTCAACTTTTCAGTGGTAACACAAATGTCATCTCCAAAATTAACAAAACATTCATCGAGTCTTTTTGAGGATTTGCCTAGCAATAGAATATTCATAATAATAGTTCTTAGCTAAGACGGTTCATTTCATCAATAACCTTAGAAACCCCTAGGCCATCGACTAAACGCATTCCAGATGAACGCATATCATCTAACAATTCTGGTTCAGTAACTAATCGTCGTACTGAAGAACAAATCAATTCTATAGAAACTTCATTTGCCATTCCAAGATTAATTGCAGCCCCTGCTTGTTCAACACCTTCAGTAATTGCGACTTGGTGTTCAACCACGTTAATCGTCAAAGAAGGTAGTCCTAAACAGCATCGCTCCCATGTAGTGGAGCCACCACCAGATATTGAAAGGTCTGCAGACATCATCAACTTAGCCATATTATTTGCAGGACAATGGTAATTCACATTAGTCATTTGTGAACATTTCATTTTAATATTTTCTTTATTCTCATGTCCCACACCAACTACAACATCAACTTGTAACGACAAATCAGTAAGAATTTCAATTGCCGTTAAGGTTTTCGACGTTTCATCCGTAACATCAGATCCACCAAAAAAAACTAATACTCGAAACTCTTTATAATTATTGTCATTTAAATTGGCACGTAATTTGGAAAACTCTGATCGTAGTAAAGCATAGTTCGGGCCTAACAGAGGAACACAACTAGAATTTAATAAATTCAAATATCTTTCTATTGAATTAGCATATAGGTTTTGATCTAATAGTAAATCACAATCATGTTCTCTGTCTGCCAAATCATCGACAACAAGAAGCTTAACCCCCATTTCACGAAATTTTTTCTCCCAATTATTATCTAGAGAGTAATGATCCACTACAATCCATTCTGGTTTCGCATCATCTTTCTGGAAGACATTATTTGTTTGCTGGCAATCATCTTGCCAACTTAGACCAAGCCAGTCACCATGTTGATTACCATTCTCATACTGCAATCCTGGCACAAACGGCAACCGGTATACTGTAAAACCTCGCTGCTCTACCAGATCAATCTGATGACCAGGTAACTCACGGCAGACGAATCGTACATCATGCCCACTTTCAATTAAGCCATCCGCTAATGACAAGCATCGCATCAAATGCCCACTACCTATCGCATAAGAAGAATCAGTTCTAATTATTACACGCATTAATTTATCGAACTTTAAATAGCGGAGCTAAAGGCTCAACCTCTAATAAACTAGTAAGATTTTCCTCATAAATTGCTCTTTGTATCATTGAAAATATATCCGCATATACTTGTAAAAGTATCTCAATATCAGAAATCGAATGTGCATAACTAATATTATGTGTACCTATAGTCAGTATGCCTTTTTTGTAACACTCTTGAAGAAATAATGTTTTTATTTCCAAGTTACTATATTTTGAAGTATCACTAAACACCAAACCCGTCCATGCAGGATGACCTTTAATTGAAACAATATCCTGTAGCTGATTCTCTTTAATCAGCTTATTCACGCCCAGCAATAAATACTCACCAACTGATTTTAATTTTTCAATTACATTTGTAGTACTTAATTTATTTAACACTACCTTTGCCGCCGCTAATGAGAGCGTTTCACCACCATTTGTACCAGAAAAAAATATATCTTCCATTTTCTCCATTACATCACGCCGACCTAAAATTGCTGAGATTGGAAAACCATTCCCTATTCCTTTGCCAAAACTAGCCAAGTCTGGCGTAACGCCAAAAAGCTTTTGCGCACCACCTTTTGCGAAACGACTTCCCGTAATAACCTCGTCAAATACCAATAATGCCCCGTTATCATTAGCAACTATTTTAACTGCTTCGAGAAAGCCAGGTTCAGGCCAATCCAAGGCCATAGGTTCCATTATGACGGCAGCCACTTTATCTTTATATTTTTCAAATAGCGATTTTAAACTATCAATATCGTTATACTTAAAAACATGACTTAATTCTTTAACGCATTGAGGAACACCTAAATCTCTTGTAGTAGTACCTATGTACCAATCCTGCCAACCATGATAACCACATAATAAAATATGTTCTTTACCAGTATAGGCTCTCGCAAGACGTATTGCTGCAGAAGTAGCATCTGTTCCATTTTTACCAAAACGAACCATTTCAGCACATGGTACCATCTCCACTAGCATTTCAGATACTTCCATCTCCAAAATATGTGGTAAAGAAAATATTACACCATTTTCAAGCTGCTGCTTAACGGCTGCGTTAACATCTGGATCGTTATAACCTAATGAAATAGACAACAAGCCATTTACAAAATCAATATATTCATTGCCATCAACATCCCAAACACGACAACCCTCTCCTTTTGAAATAAAAAATGGTGAGATACCACGAGGGTATTGCGTAATACTTTTACTAAATGTTTGAGACGCTAGCGGTATCGTTTGTAACGCGCGTTCCAATAACTGCTCTGATTTTATATACCGATTTGACATAATAATTCCAAATATTTACAACATAAATTAAGAGAATTTTCCATGTTTTCTTAATTGTTCAAACGCCTCATTAAAACACCTCTTACTTTCCAACCATCCATCAGGTGATTGTCGCTTTTCAGGTTTAGTATTTATTGGCTGACTATAATGCTCAAAATATTCTTTATATGAAACATCATGCAGTGGGAATATTTTCTGCAATTTATAATAATCATCTTTACTAGCCCGAAAAAGATCTTCGCTAGCAATTGAAGTTGTACGTTCATCACCCAACACATTCATTAACGCAGAAGAAAACTCACGTGTAATCGTCAGGTACCAAGCAATCTCTTCTTCAATAGGTCTATTATCATAACGAATATGGAAGTTTCCATTTGGAAAATTCTCATCAAATTGGCAATAATGGAGCTGTTCATTCTGAAATTGGTTTTTGGTATATAATGACTCAAAAACTTTCTCATCAGATCGATATAAATGAAGGAAGGTACTTTCAGGAAATATAACCGACCATAATGGTGAGAATATTGTATCCCAATGATTTATGATTACAGGTGTTCTACCTAAACGATAAGCATACATCATTTCTGCAACACGACTTTCAAGGTAATCAGTAAAAATTCTAATTAAAACGTTCTGGTCAAACTTTTGAGTGAGTATACGATACAACATGTGATTCCGATCACCTGGAATCATTTGCCACCCTAAAGTATGATACGGCAACACATTTTTAGAGCGGCACAAAAGTTTATAAAAGCCAATCGTTCCACATCGCCCAGTTGACAATAACTGCACCGGGTCTTTTGCTTCAGGTGCAAACTGCTTACGAACTGCATCGATATTTACAAGCTTGTTATCAAAAACCCCATCTTCTTGTAAGAAACGAATAACTGATATTAATTTATTAATATTTAGTTTTAAATCTTCTTGGTTGATTACAGGTGTCTTACATTCTTTCTTAACGATATTGTTATCAATATCAACCTTTGAATATCCCGTAACTTTAGGACAGTAAGGAGTAGGATCAACATTAAAGGGGCGCTCACTTTTTGCGTGTAGAACTATGCACTCATCTGCATTCAAATAACGAGATAATTCATAATGCGCCCACACTTTATTATTATCATTTCCAACAATCAAAGCATATTTCTTATATGCTTCATCAAAACCATTTACGGTGTAACCTATACTCCGTAACAACAATTGTTGTAATATAATATCTTGTGAAACAAGCGCACCCTCATTCGCCATCAACTTCACTGCCATCGCATGATTAGCCTCTGACTGATAAGCTGCCACCAACCAACACAAACCCTTGGCATCACTTATTTTATATTGTGGTTCGTTACTTAATAATTCTGTAATATTTCCTGTGAGGCCCAATGCAGCAAATGATTCACCATAAAAAAATGGATCATCAGGGAATTCAGAACTAGTAGAGCGGTTTATCCCGATACAATCTATCAACTTTCCTTGCCTTCTCAATGAACGATAATAATACGCCCAAACCTCTTTATTATCTGATGATTGTTTTAAAATATTTCTCAACAATTTTTCTGAATCGATAAATTGATTACTATAAAAAAGTGCCCCTCCCAACATAGTTCCAATTTCATTATCTTCAGGAAACTCTAGTAGTGATAGCTTAAGAAGCTCGCTCGCACCCATTGCATCACCAGCCTCAAGCAGTCTTTTTGATTCCTCTATAGCATCAATCTTATTCAAATTCTCAGACACTCATACCCACCTAAGCCAAGTCGTACACTGGTTCTACTAAGCATTTAGCTTCCCACTCAGAAAGATATTCAGAAACTTCAGCAATAGGTAATTTAAATTTATGCGCAATTTCAAGCAAACCAACATCACTATCCATGTAACTTGGTAAGGAATTCATAAGTCTATTCCAACGACCCATTATAGAATTATAATCAACTCCATCTTGATCAACGGGCGGCAAAGACTTATACAGACCATAATGAGAAAGACAAACTAAACCAGAAAATTTTGCTTTATAACTTACATTCATCTCCAATCCCATACAAATCGACACAGCCGCTTCAACAGTATCCTGAAGCCGACCTTCTATCAGCTTATCCGGTGTATCTTTATCTGTATGATATTCATCAAAAGGCCAACGAGTTAATGAAATCGAAGGGATACGATAAGGAGGTGCTTCAAAAACAGTTTCGTCATTACCGTAAATGGCACGAAACTCACCATACTCATATTCACGATATTTATTTTCAAATATATTATGTGCAGCAATATCGATTAAGCTCTCACCTGTAAAACTCTGCTGTAGTCTCAGTGGTTTATCGTTACCTACGGATTTAAGTAACAACACACCTTTGATATCACTCGCAGCATCAACACCAATCTCATCTAGCCAAAACATAGGGCCAAAAAGTTCAGGTGCAATAATTAATTTATAGCTATATCGCCGCTTAGGTAATGCCGCTAAACGTTTAATAATTTCTATGCCAACAGCGATTCCAGACACATCGTCATTTGCTTGATATGCATGACAATTATGTGCATTTATAACGATTGATTCTTTATTTACTCCTGGCAGGTCATAAACTAAGACCTTCATATTTGCCGGTGTCTTATTCGTTACTAGGTCAATTGTATAGTCACCTTCTTGCAACGAGTCTTTTACATTCTGTGGCATACACAAACCCCACAATGCTTCATTCGGTCGATACAATCGAGCCCAATGATATGGTATTGCTTCTGGATCATCAGCTGTAAATAAATGAGGTTGGAGCTCATCCAAAGAAAGTGTTCCCGAAAAAGAATCCGATTGTGATGGCACACCAAGAGGTGATTCTGCTGCGTCATAAACAAGTTCACCATCTTTACGGAGCTCAGCTTTTTCTACATCACAAGCTGGCGGTATTAACCAACCATTCAACATTCGCCCAGATTCATAGGAAAATATATCAAAATCCAATTCCTGACAAAGTCGTTCAACAGCGTCATCATTACCTGAGCCAGTTACGGAATAAGTAAAAGGGTATAAATCAACTACTAATTTTTTTATGTTTTTATTAATATCAGTCATTCCTTAACTTTCCATACCATAACTTATCCTCACGTTCACCTTTTGCATTTACAAATTGATTCTTCATTCTTCCTTCTAGCGTAAATCCAGCTTTTTCAAGTAAACGTTGACTAGCAATATTAGATTCATAAACACCTGCACCAA
Source organism: uncultured Thioalkalispiraceae bacterium (assembly GCA_964504295.1). GTDB lineage: Bacteria > Pseudomonadota > Gammaproteobacteria > UBA6429 > Thiohalophilaceae > SZUA-37. The sequence goes on along the minus strand of CAZDEC010000001.1, from coordinate 49,353 downwards.
CATAATCCAAACCCGCATCACCTAATGCATATTGGGTTACTAAACACAAAGCTTCTAAACCATAGCCTGATTTCCAATATTCTTTCTCACCAATGAAATAACTTACTTCAGCACTTTTGTGATGAGAATTAATTTGCCCAAGTTTGATATTCCCAATATGTACACCTTTGCTTTTCTCTATAATCGCAAACAACTGGTTAGAAGCCGATTCCGCCATAGATTCAACGAATTTCTTTATAGAATCTAACGACTGTGTTACCCAACGAGTTTCCAAATACTGGTTCACTTCCTTATCCTCGAACCAGGCAACATAAGAATCTGTACAATCGCTTAATGTAACTGGTCGTAATTTTAACCTATCACTTTCAAATTCAATCTGTGTTCCCACAGTGGCAGAGTTTGTATCACCAGCAGGACTATAGTCAGGTCGATAACTTATAGATTCATTGATCTCCGCCTGTGGCGTAATAAATCTCTGCCCAACAGTTAAATTTGATTCTTCAGAATCATCCTCAAAAGTAATATTTATATTAACAAGACCTGCTGTGGTAGCTACACCAATATCATTGCCTTTTATACGGACGATCATGCCGTTTTGATATGGATGAAATCCTGACTCAATTTCATCAAGTTTCGCATTCTTTAAAAATACTCGCTGATCATTCAAATACGATGAAGCTCCAACATAAGGTTCTGAAAATGCATTGATAAACTGAATAATTTCATCACCGCACCATTGCCAATTAATCCATGCATTCTCTTTTGTATTTAACCTTGGAAAGAATAAAGACTCATCTTCGTTTATATCTTGTAATTTTATTTTTTCCCCGCGAGCAAGAAGATCAACACAGTCTTTGAGAAAAGCAAGTTCTTTTTGCATACAATAAGCAAAGTATTTGTCAGGTGAATTTAATTCACCTTCCAATAGATATTCATGACTTGCTAATAATTCTCCTGAATCAAATTCACCTTGTACCATTTTGTCATTTACAACTTGAAGGTGACAACCCCATTTTGTTTCGTTTCGTAATATTGCCCAAGTATAATGAGCGCCACCACGATAACGTGGCAGAGGAATACCCATAAAATCAAACAATCTACCATCAAACAGCTTCAGTAATTCCGAATCAAAATTCCAAGCTTCACCAAAACCTAAGCCCACACATGTTTCATTAATCTTCTCAATTAACCAAGTACTGCCATTAATTTCATCTAAAACTTTTAACTGCAAGCCTGCTTTATCGACTGCTTCACTAAAGTTAATATGACTGCCATCAGGCATAATTTCTTCTGCTTGTCTTGGCGCGGTAACAAGTAAACATTCATATTCACTTTTAGCCCACTGTGCAAATCTAAGCATAAGTGGGCCGCCACCAAAAAGAATTAGTTTTGTAACTGTAGGTATCTGCAAAGTTTTCATCTACTATACCTTCTTCAATTGAATATCGTAATTTTTTAAGAATGCTTTGGCACGCATAGGATTTGAATCAGTAAAGTTAAAAATACTTCCGCATGCAGCTGCCTCTATGTCTACCTCCAAAAACAATTCTCGAAGGTGTGTATAATCGCCGCATCCGCCTGCGGCAATAACTGGTAACTTAGGTGACATAGTTACTACTTTACCCGATAAAGCTAGATCATAACCTTGCAAGCAGCCTTCATGATCAATGCTTTGAATAAAGATTTCACCTGCACCTAATTCACTCATCATTTTAACTGTATCACTTAGAGATGTTTTTTCTTTAGTCTTACCTGAATCGGTATAAACTACATAATCAGAAATATCACTATCCCATCTAACATCAATTGCACAAACTAATGCTTGCCTGCCAACTAAATTACTAATCTGCTTAATAAAGTTAGGTTCTCTTTGACACAAGGTATTCATGACGACTTTATCTGCTCCATGACGAATCAATGAAACTGCATCATCAACTGACCTTATACCGCCACCCAAGGAAATAGGCATAAAGCATACTTTGGATAACTCATCTAAAATTTCCAATAAAGGTTCAATACTTACCGAACCAATATTTAAGACAATAAGTTCATCAGCTTGCTGAGAATTATAAACAGATGCGCTTTTTACCGGGTCACCTACATCTTTGTAACTGCCAAACTGCTTTCCTTTAACAAGGCGACCATCTTTTAATAGCATCAAAGGGATAATACGTTTCTTTACCATTCACCATCCCAGTTGCAAAAGTTTTCAATAATCCTTAATCCATTGGTCTGGCTTTTTTCTGGATGGAATTGCATGCCGATAAAATTGTCTTTTGCAATAATTGATGAAAATATTTCGCCATGCATAGATTTAGCCACAACCCAGGATTCATCTACTGGCGTTAAAGCATAAGAATGGACAAAGTAAAAATCTCTATCCGGTTTAATATCTTCAAGTACAGGGTGATCTTTCAGAACAACAACCTGATTCCAACCAACATGTGGTAGACGTATATGCTCAGCTTCTAGTAGCTTACACCTACCAGGAATTATGCCGAGACCTTGCCCTTCCCCTTCATCGCTGCCATCTAACAAGAGTTGCATACCTAAACACACACCTAACACAGGAATTTTACGTTCAGTTAATATAGCTGAAAGCTCAGTTACCGCACCAATTACATTTAAATTTTTAGATGCATTCGAGTAATGTCCTACACCTGGCAAGATCAAGTGAGAAACCTCATCTAACTGTTCTAAGTTATTTATCCAGAGAGGCTCTTCTCCCATTTCATAAACAGCATTACTGACAGAAGTTAAGTTCCCCATCCTAAGATCAAGGATTCCAATCAAATTTTTTCCCTATACCAACTTTCAAAATCCCATGTCTTTGGTGCATCCCTTAAATTCTTAAAATCCGGTTTAAATGGCGGCACAATAGTTTTAAGTACTATTTGATTAAACTCGTCTTCAGTTAAGCCCAAATATTCTAAAAACAAATCTAACGAAGGAGGTCTTCTACCTTCATAATCACTAACAAGCTGCACCGCATCATTTTTGCTAATTCTGTCTTTTCTCAAATCAAGAGCCATCATTTGACTCACTCTTGAATATCCCCGTTTAAGATATTTTATATAATCTCTAACACCTTGCATGTAACACTCAATCTTCTCATATGGATACAATTCCCAGGGCATTCCCTCAACTTGATCACCTTTCCAACCAAGTTCATCCATAATTAATTTAGATTGTTTTTTTACATCCCAAGGTATGTAAGAACCAAGACATACAGATCGATATTTTAATTTTTTTAAGTCACGTAATGGTGGGTACGTATATGGGTCCAAATCACGAGGATCAAGTTCAAAATCACTCTTTATCATTCCAGCCATGTCTTCAGCTGTGATCCCCAAATTCACGTATCGATTGAAACGAGTTTCATCTACAAGTTCTTCTTCTTCATCACGAACATCATAATATGCTGTATATTCAGAAGATGGTTCGCCCCAAAATATTAAAGGCACTTGATAACGTAAAGCCACTTGCATGGGATAGGCAAAAATACCCGTATGACAATGCCAACAAAAATCACCTTTACGGATTAATGCTTCTAACATTAACCTTTTAACTACTCGCCAATTAGGTGAAAAGCTGTGAACATCAACGCCTAATTTTTTAAACGTTCTTTCATTATTTTCTTTGAGTATAGGTCGCATAAAACCATGATTAAACTGCACAACCAATGGTTTCAGGCCATATTCTTTAACTAAATAATTTAGAGTAAAAGTCGAATCCTTACCACCTGAAAAGGGGACAATGCAATCATAAGCATGTTTTCCACGATATTTACTAACTAACTCATCAAGCTGTTCTTTTTTATTATCCCAGTTTATACTCTCATCGCGATAATCCTGCTGACGACAAATATTACATACACCTTCACTGTCATATTCAATAGTCTCATATGTTTCAGGCAATCCACATTTACTACATTGTTTCAATTTTCAATCTCCGTAAAAACTATTTAATAGGTTACTTTCTTATAAGAATATTTTCATTTATATTCGCCAAAAAGTATTTGCGAATTGATGTTTCATTCCGAAGCGTATACCTTAATTTCAAATGGAACTTCTACTAAACATCTTCCAACTATTGTAAACTAATAATATACAGGTATCATTTCTGATGTTCTTACTCCAGTTGATATGAAATTACTACTAAAACCAAGATACGATGTGAAAAACAAAAAGTAAATATGAAACGTAAACAATCGAATACATTACACATCATTTCCTATAACCTGCGTTTCTCTCTATGTGCATATTAATTTTACTTAATTCTGGGTTCTCACTCAAATAGACAAGGATATCATTCATATCAAAATCAGTTTTTTTACTATACAGGGCCAAGAAAATTTTCTTTGCAAACTCATAATCCCCCAGCTCATCAACAGTCCAGCGATGCATCGAATAATCAACAGAAGATTCATAATTACCAATTGTAAAGCGTTCGTAATTATTCCTTAGAAATGGCGTTACATGTTCTCTGTCACTTTGTAACGTAGAATCTTTCCATGCCTCAAGAAGACTGGAATATTTCATAACCTCAACATCTAAACCATCTGGATATGTAGGTGGATTACAGTTACTGACATAATCGTAATTATTTGCAATAAAGTACTTGATAACTTCATCTACAACTTTAGGATCTGTTAGAGGGCAATCTCCTGTTAAACGAACAACTATTTCAGGTTCATATTTTTTCGCAGCACCTACGAAACGATCTAGCACATCATCAAGACTACCTCGAAAAGACTCAACGCACCATGCATTACAATTTTCTATTAACGCATCATCACTTGCATCTGTACTCGTTGCAACGACCAAATGTTCTAACATTTGGCAATGCTTAAGACGCTCAATTTGGCGAAATAACATAGCTTCACCTAGCACTGGCAGCAGGACCTTACCGGGCAAGCGGTTAGATGACATTCTTGCCTGTAATACCCCTAATACCTTCATAGGTTCCACAATGCGGGGTTTAATAAAGCGGGATCATCTGAAAATAATCCACTAGCAGTAATAGATGCCATTTCTATTTTACTCGCCGATATTATTTGCTGCAATTCTAGTTCTGAATTAACGCCAATTACAACTCGATCTATTTCATCAAGATTGAGAACATATCCAAGACTTAATTGCAAAGGCGTCAATCCAACCTGTTTCGCGTAGTGATGAAATTTATCAATCTCAGTTTGATATAAATCAAAATAAGAAGGGATATCTCTCGAATTCATTAACAATAAACCTTGTAGAAAAATACTTCTCGCATGGACTTCAACACCAGACCTTTTAAGTTTTACCAGATGCCCTGATATTATTAATCTTTGGTCAATAATATTAATTGGTAACTGAACAATATCGATATCGAAACAATTCAGCGAGAAATCGATATCTTCGGCACTATAAGCAGATACACCTAGCTTCTTTACTAAGTTTCGTTGTTTTTTTTCTGCCAGCCAATCTAACAATAACTCACTACCCGGTTTTTTTAGATCATCTATCGAATGTACGAGTAAACCGTAGACTTCTTGTCTTTTTAAATATTGAAGTGACTGCTTAAATACTAGTTCAAGTTTCTCGATGTCTGATGGTTTAATGCTATCACTACTAATATTTTGCGTTTTTGTAACCACATAAGAATTGGAACTTGCAATACTACCTACAACTTCCTCACTGTTACCATAAGCTGGAGCAGTGTCATATAGATTGATCCCATCTGATTCAGCCAACTTTGCAATTGCAACTGCATCCTCAAGCAAGACTTTGCCTGATGAATTTGATACACCATAATCGAGTCCAAATTGCACCGTACCCAAAGCCAATTTACTATTTTTCATTATTCTCAACCACGTCTATCAATATATTTTAACTTTATCAATAACATGAGAAAGTCTTTTCGACTTCCATCTAATATACGCAGCAAATCTTCACTAATAACTCTTAACATAAACAAAAAAATGCTCTTATCTATAATTGTGAAACCATCATTTTATCCAACCTAATAACAATGGGAGTATAAAAGAATCAATTAAATAATTATAAATAGTATCGTCTTTATACCTGCCACTATAAATATTCCAATTCTAAAGAGACAAATCACCTAATTGCAGCATCACACTTGTATAAATAAGTGCTGAAAAACAGACTTTATTACATATTGATAGATATGAAGTCGATCAAATATATTTTGAGTTAATAAACGCCAAAGATCTATAAATGGTAAATGTACTACAGCAAAGATAAAACCTATCGCGACCTTGCTTTTCTAAAATTGTATCCGAAACATTAAAAATGATATTTTATAATTATTTCATTCATTTTAGAATATCAACTAAAAGTTGAATTACTTTATCTTGTTCTTGCTCTGTCAATGCAGGGAACAAAGGCAAACTAATGGCTTCCTGACTGTAAGTTTCGGCTTCAATAAATAAACCAGGTTTAAATCCAAGATTAAGGTAGTAGGGTTGAAGATGTATAGGTATATAATGCAAATTTACACCAACATCATTATCTCGAAGATAATTAAATATATTTTTATGCTTTTTCTTTATTCTGTCTGTTTTCAAACGCACGACATATAAATGAAATGCAGAATAGTTTTCAGATAAAATAGTAGGCCTCTGTAGTGGCAGAGTTTCTAATAACCGGTCGTATCGTTGAGCTAAATAATTTCTACGTTCAATAAAGTTTGAAAGTCGACTTAATTGACTAAGACCAAGCGCAGCTTGAATATCGGTCATCCGATAATTAAAGCCCAGCTCAATTTGTTCATAATACCAAGGACCATATGGTTCCCTTTGCATATATTTGGAATTTCGCGTAATACCATGGGATCTAAACAATACCATTCGACGGGCTAATTCTTCATCGCTCGTCAATGCCATCCCACCTTCGCCCGTTGTAATTATTTTAACTGGGTGAAAGCTGAAGACCGTAATGTCTGACCATTTGCAACTTCCAACAGGTTCGTCATTTCTTGAGGCACCAATGGCATGTGAAGCATCCTCTATTACCTTAAAACCATATTCTTGAGCTAACTCCCAAATAAGTTCTTGCTCAGTTGGTTGGCCCGCAAAGTGAACCGCTACAAGCACATTAGGTAGTTTATTCGTTTGCTCTGCCCTTTCTAATTTATCACGCAAATCCCGAATACTTATGTTCCAAGTTGATCTATCGATATCGACAAAATCAATTTTAGCGCCACAATAAAGACCACAATTAGCTGATGCCACAAACGTATTTGGCACGGTCCAAAGTACATCACCTTTACCTAACCCAAGTGCTAGACATGCCACATGCAATGCTGAAGTTGCACTATTCATCGCAACAGCATGTTTAGCATTACATTTGCTCACGAGCGCTTGCTCAAAACGAGAAACGGCAGGGCCTTGCGTAATAAAATCAGACTGCAGCACTTCTATTACTGCATCGATATCTGCTTGATTAATGTTCTGATGTCCGTAAGGAATCATTCAATATCTGCTGTCTCATTAAATTTACAAATTTCATCAGTACCAAGAAAATGGGCATTTGAACCTGAACTATACTCAAAGCCTTGTTTTACAGGTTTACCTTTTTCGCCTAACATATTTTTTTCATAATTACGCTCTGTAGCCGTCCAAAAGTTGATACTAGGTTGAATAACAAAATGGTCGTCAAACTCAATTGTCAAATGTGAGTCATCATAGGGACACATTATTTCATGTAATTTTTCACCTGGACGTATTCCAACAATTTCAATTGGAATATCTGGTGCCATGGCCTTAGCAAGGCCAGTTATACGAATTGATGGTATTTTTGGTACAAATACTTCTCCACCTTTCATGCGTGCGAAGTTCTTCAAAACAAAATCAACACCATCTTGTAATGAAATCCAAAAGCGCGTCATATGTATATCTGTTATAGGTAAATGACTCGCCTCATTCTTAATCAGATTCATAAAAAAAGGTACAACAGAACCACGCGAGCCAACCACGTTCCCATAACGCACTACTGAAAAGCGGGTATCTCTATCCATACCCACAAGATTATTTGCAGCGACAAAAAGTTTGTCTGAGCACAATTTAGTAGCGCCGTACAAGTTAATAGGATTAGCTGCTTTGTCTGTAGATAAAGCAATTACTTTTTTAACATTACATTCTAATGCAGCTTGTATAACATTTTCCGCACCATATACATTTGTTTTTATACATTCCATAGGATTATACTCTGCTGCAGGCACTTGCTTTAATGCTGCAGCATGAATCACGAAATCCACTCCACGCATAGCCATTGAAAGACGCTCCCTGTCACGCACATCACCAATAAAATATCGCATGCATTTTTGTGAGAATTCTTGTTGCATCTCAAATTGTTTTAGTTCATCACGAGAAAATATAATTATTTTCTTAGGCTTATATCTTTCAAGTATTGTTCTTACGTATTGTTTCCCAAACGAACCAGTGCCACCAGTAATCAGAATAGCTGAATCATTAAACATATATATTACCTGTAATGTATTATTTTAATACTTATAAATAAATAGAGAGCTAATTTGTCTTTAGTAATTTAGATACGAATCGTAAATGACATTATTATCATTCCTTTATATTTGATGGCATACACATCAACTTAAGATTGACCTGTATCCCGTAAAACGGACAAAGATTGTGCAGCCATTTATTCAAACTTAAGTCGCGACTTATCTCCTAAGCATGAATGTCTGCATTTACTATTATAAAATCCTTCAATGTATAAAAATAATCTAATGCGTACTTCTTGAATGCTTTTATAATACGCATAATTTACATGTTCTGTTTTTAACATACCAAAAAACATTTTCGCAACGGCATTATCCAAGCAGTTTCCTTTTCGACTCACACTTATGTTTACCGATTTCAATTTAGTTTCAACCTCATCAGAGATATACTGGGAATCTCTATCTGAATGAAAAGGTTACTGCACACAACCTCGGTTCTTCTGTGCGATATAAATCGCTTCATGAACTAAAGAACTTCGCATGTGATTAGCTAGTTGCCAACCAATGAACACTCTAGAATATAAATCGTATGATCATTGCTAAGTAAATCCAACCCGTTACTATAGCAACGCAAATAATATCACTAGGCTCTCTCACTATAATCTCGTAAGAGGTTTCATAACAACAAAATATTATTCTCTTTTTATTAAAATAGTAGTTGCCAGTTGGATCGTTAGTATTTATCGGTTGTGTTTTGTTTCTAAATATACCATTTTAATAATTAAGAATCTCTAGTAAACGATTCCGTATTACTTGATGTGGCGGCCTATTCAAATCTAGTGAAATTACATTTTTCATTTCACTTTTAGCCTCATCTAAATATTCATCATTACTCATATCAAGCAATCTACTAGCGCTCGTAGAAAAACTCTTGTAGTCTGCTTTGTTTAAATACCAAGAGCCTATACTACTCGTTGGTATTAGCCATTTTTCATCAAAAGGATTTACAAATAAAACTTTTTGGCCTGAACCGAAGGATTCTGTCGAAAGCGTTGAATTTATAGCAACCGAAAGCCTTGAATTTGATACTGCTTTATAACTTGAAAATGTAAGTCGTTCACCGTGTTGAAAAATACAATTACCTTTAAAATATTTCATGTAATAATCATGTTCTTCCTGTCTACTGCTACGCAAAGCTACACAAACCACTAACGAATGTTCAGTTACAAATTGTGCTACATTAGATGTTAAAATATCGATAGCTTCTCCAAGTCGCACCCATTCTTTCGGCATTTTACTTAAATCTGAAAAATGAGACTGCCATTGTGATATAAGGCAAATATCATAAATTTTTTCTTTTTCGGCTAAGGGGGCTCCACTCGTGCTAAAATAATAACCACCTAGTAATGAACCACAGGTAATATACTTTTTAATCGAATGATGGTTTTTTTCAAACAAATTTTTGACATAAGGTCCAAAACAAAAATATTCATCAATATGATATTTTAAATCGGGATATGGTAGAGTATTTTCCACACACCAACTATGTCTCCCACCATTTTGAATTGCGAGAAAGGGTACTTCATCATAAGCTTCGCACACTAAATGGAATATACTAGAATTATCAATAAAAGTTAATACAAGCTTAGGTGATAATCCCCGAAGTTGATTCGCTATGATTATGGCCTTATATTTTCTAAAAAAGTTTCTTGCTTGCCTTATTGAAACCAAGCCTTTAAAAAGCAATGTATAATTTAATTTAACACAATCATATAAAGACTTGAGCATTCTGTTAAGACTGTAGACAATATCATTAGCTGGATCAAATAGCGTATATTCCATATCATTAAAGATCATCACTTTAATATATTCTTCTCCACTTGGATGAAATAGCACAATATCAGTTTTATTTACTTTAGACATATCGAATTTATTTTTCTAACCATTTAACAATTTCAAATACTTCAGCGTGTTTAACCCCTATTCTTTGTCCCGCATTTTCTGCTTCGTTACAGAAAAAATCAATCCAACGATTGCCTGTCCGTTCCATTTCAGATGCATGAGCACGAATCGCATTTTCCTTAGTTTGCCATTGCTCCGTGATATCAACATAAAAATTTGCACGAAAATCACATGTCGAGTGGTACCAATTGCTTCTATACATCAATAGCCGTGGCACATGACGACAACTATGAAGAGATGCTTTAGCTACCGCCTGATGATCATGATGAATATCACCAGCCCAGTGAGAATATACAAGTTCAATTTTTTTTTCTTCAACGATTTTTAGTATCTCAATGTTCAATAAATCAACAAATTCAACCTCCAAAGTTGGAAAGTGACCACAAATCATTTCTTTTACACCAAGAACTTTCATAGCTTCCTGAGCTTCTATTAAAGCAGTCTCTTTACCTCGAACTATTTCCTGGTGATGGTTGGAAAAACCAGATTCAGTAGCAACATAAACATACACATTATCACCACGTTCAGCATGACGAGCCAAAGCACCACCACAGCCTAACTCTACATCATCAAAATGCGCACCAATTGCCAGTATATTCAATTTTATTTACCTTTTAGTATTTCGCGTGATTTATCAATACCACAGTTGAATAATATATCCAGACTACTTAAATGCGGGATAAACTTATCAAACAATTGTGGGTAGACCGGATGAGAGAATTCTTGCCAAACAACCTCAATTCCAGCATCATTAAATTTTTTCACATCCATGTATCCGCTAGCTCCTAGACCAGATAAATAGTGTGAGGCATTTACTTCTTGTAATATACTAATCAAAAGTTCATTTTTACTACCAACAGTTTGCATTTCACTTGACACTACTAAAGGAATCTTGACATCCAACATATTCATAAGCATCTTGATAGATTTAATATTAAATTCGCTCAACGAATTGCAATTCGTTGAATATAAATTTTTAACCTCTGGCATTATTTCTGAGAAATATTCTGCTTTGTTATAACTTGATTCAAGTAACTGAATATTTTTATCTCGCCAATCAATACTATTTGATAATTCAATTTTATTAATAGGTGTATCTCTCGGGGATTTTTTCGTACTAATCGTCAACCACTTTTCACCTTGTGGCGTCTTAATTTTATCTCTATGAGTCCAGGCTCTACTGCTTCCATTAACAAATTGCACATGATCTAAAACCACATACAAATCAGCGTTTATAAAGCGATTAAAAAATCCTAGATGTGGTGCAAAATCAGGTTGATGAATTACTACCATTTTACTCATTGCAGTACTTCTAATAATTCTTTAACGATAATTTCACAGCCTGTCAAACCAATAACCGATAGACCATTTTGGCTCATTTTTTCTAATGGTAAGTCAAAATCAAATTCAGATTTCAACTCAGTATGATAGCCAGCGAAAATTGAACCTCCCATTTCCTGGAGTTTTTCGCCTACTGTTATTTCAAACAATTCATTTGCAATAACAATACACGGTAAGCCTGATGCATTTGCCTCAAAAGGTGTAATGCCTCCCCCCGTTATTGCTAAATCATGATTTGAGAATTCTTCTATCAACGAGGGAACATCTTGCATTAATACAAAGCCATCCGTAAGAGCATTCTTTAATTCTGAAATATGTTCATATCCTGGTCCAATAATCACAGTTGCTGTTTTACCTTGTGCAGCCAGTATTTTTATAATTTTAATTGTTACACCATAGGTATCACTACCTCCTAGCGTAACAACTATACTATTTATTTTTTTTCGCAAGCGTTTATATTTAGCTATCTCAGTATTTAATATTAAATATTTTGAACCATGAAGAACTTTCTTACCGAAATTCTCTTTGTTATCAAAAGAAAGTGCTGCAATATGGATGTCTGACAAACTAGCTCCAGTGCCATGATCATCGAAGGTCACAAGTGGTATTTTATTTTGTTTAATATTTCTAGTATGCTCTATATCAGTATCCAACCTGTCATTTATCCATAACGTAATAGCATTTCGATTTATTGCAGTATGTTCCCAGCCACTTTTATAATCTAATAGATCAACTACATCATACTCGTAATTACGTGTATCCAATATTTTTAGTGATGGAGCATGATTATTAATAAAAAATTTAAAATGAATGTCCGATGATTTTAACGAACCAGCAAGGTTCAACATACGATAAAAATGCCCCATGCCACGCGCATGAGAACTTTCTACACAGATTCCAAACACAGTTTTATTGCATCTTCTGTTGTAACCCAATCTTTATTAATCGTATCTACAATATAACAAGCACATTTATAATCATCTTCAGTGTCAACTGTCAGTCTTAATCCTGGGCATATCTTACTACTCTCTATTGGTAGGCTTCCAATTTTAAATATGCCGGGTAGTTCTTGAATATACTCATTCACATGTTCACGATGATTTTCTTGCGTACCCTCATTGTAACTACGTTCAAGGGCATTATATTTAAATATTTCTGCGCCAACACCTAACGGCAAACTTCCAAATGAATGTGTATAATCATTATTTTCTTTTATATGTAGCGCTATTAGTCGTTCCAATTCATTTACATCCGTAAATGGATTATCTGATGTTAACCTCACTACATGTTTGAAATTATTTTCCTTTGCACAGTCATAATATCGAGCAAGAACATCTAGTTCACTACCGCGAAAATATGCAACATTGTTATTAAAACAATAATCAATGATTTCATCATCTTCTGCTTTAGTAGTAGTAGCTACTATTAAACTTACACTATCATCGAAATTTTCAAGCCTTCCAAGAACATGACCTAACAAGGGTAAACTTCCGATTTTACGTAGTACCTTACCTGGCAATCGTGAGGAACCCATACGCGCCTGAATAATAATGCCTACGTCATTCATTCTAAATTATCCCATGTAAGAACTGAGTCTTTTTTCAAAGCAGAATGTACAACTTTACCTATAAGCTGTTCAAAATATTTAGGCTCTATTCCGTATCCAGGTCTTTTAATTGCAATGTCATTCCTCGTTAGCTTTTCACCTAAATCAATATCACGAAGCAACACAACACTCTTACGGTTATTTCGCCGGGTCTTTTTCTCACTATCCGCAGGACACTTAATTCCAGAACCGCGCATGATCTCAAATGCACGAACTGCATCAACTAACCACTTCATTTCTTCTGGTGATGCCGACAACATATGATCCGGTCCATCTGCATTCTTGTCATATGTAAAATGTCTCTCTATTACTCGGGCACCCATTGCTACTGCACACAAACAAGCGACCGGTGAAAGAGTATGATCAGAATACCCAACATCCAGATTAGGAAATTCATTCATCATTGTTACCATAGATGATAAATTTACATTTTCCGGATGCGTAGGATAACTTGTGATTGCGTGCAGCAATATCAATTGTTCGTTACCCTCTGCAAGAATAGTTTCAACTGATTCACGTACCTCCGCTAATGTGCACATTCCAGTCGATAAGAGTATTGGTTTTCCTGTTTTTGCAACATATCGTAAAAGTGGTTGATTTACCGCATCATCAGAACCAATCTTATGTACACCAACATTAAATTTTTCTAACAAGTCAACATCAGTTTCATGAGATGGTGATGAAAACCAGTCCAGTTTTTTTGATTTTGCATATTCAAACACATCATGATGTAATGATTCATCAATTTCGTATTTTTGAAACAAGTTATACTGTGAAGTTACGCCAGTATTTTCCATATCAAACATTGCATTTTTACTAGATAATGTTTCAGCTCTATACGTTTGCAATTTTACCGCATCAACCGCACATTCAGCCGCTGCATCAATTAGGCGTTTTGCTTGTTCGAATGTTGTAAAGTTACCGCCAATCTCAGCGATAATATAACAACGGTTACTACAATAATTTTGAAACATACCTATTTCTCTAAAATATAACAGTGAAATGCAGGTTCTACGTCCTGAGCTAGCTGTTCATCCATTTTAACAATTGGCTCAAGAAACTGGCGAACTGTATTGATCCATTCTTGTTTAATGTCCGGTAGTTTCTCCGGTTCTATCGCATCAATCATTTTACGTAAAACAGGAAAAAGAGGTCGTAAACCAATATCCCAGATTTGAATCGCCACCTTTGACAAATGCGTATTGTGTTGTGACACTTTTAAACCAGCGGATTGAATCATATCCTCCCATGTATCACTTGATCGTGCCTGGCGAATATTGTCCGTAAAACGTCCCCTATCTAATTTTTCTAAAAATGCCCAATTCTCATCACCAGTTTTCATGTATAACTCATTATAAAAACTAAATTCAGGAAGTGTTTTATTAGGTAACATTAAACAAGCTTTACCTCCCGGCATAAGAATGCGTTCAATCTCTTTAATAACGGCTTGAGGATCATCAAGCCAATAGACAATATTCGAAAATATAGAATTAAAACTTTCATCTGCAAAAGGAAGCGCCTTATTTGCATCCCCCTGTTTCAGTTCCTTATATAAACCAAGCTGTCCTGATTTTTTTAATAAGTTGTCTTTGTAATCGAAACCACAATCTATATTATATTTTGGCTTCTGAATCACGTTAGGACTTACAGATTCATCATATGAATCAAAAACATCAACATTATTAAAGAATTCGTCTAAGCCAGCCATCGAACGAAAAGCATCAAATTTATTCGAAAATTCTCCACCTGCACGAATAAATGAAAAAATACCATCTCCACACCCAAGATCAAGTGATGGAGAGTTTACTTCAAATGATTGCATTGCTCTAATGTCAATTTCTCGCCACATCGCAGTTTCAGACCTTAGCCAAAACACATTCAACAATTGTTCAAATGTTGTGGAGTTACTCACTCGGGTTCCCCTATTATTTACCGACGACTTGTGTTCTATCAATGTAATTTTTTACTGTAAAAGTCCGATCATCAACAGATGCTTCTTCATCAATCGTTTCCCTTGGCAAATAACATTTCCGACACACTGCACTTTCCATAAAGCCAAGCGGCTTCTTGTGCATTTCGCGGATCTTATTCATATCATCACCATGCCATACTTGGTGTACTGTTTCTGTCTTTATGTCTGCAATTACTTCCCAATTTTCTTCGTCATTTGAGCATTTCATGACAAGACCATCTGCACCAATTACCAGGCGTTGATATTGCTGTGGACAGGTGAAATTATCTAAATATTCAATTTCAGTATCATTTGCCAAATAATCGATTAATGGATTGAAAGCGAC
The DNA here is from genome assembly GCA_964504295.1 of uncultured Thioalkalispiraceae bacterium. Lineage (GTDB taxonomy): Bacteria > Pseudomonadota > Gammaproteobacteria > UBA6429 > Thiohalophilaceae > SZUA-37. The sequence goes on along the minus strand of CAZDEC010000001.1, from coordinate 33,687 downwards.
AAGGTCTGTTATTGGTGCAAAAGTATCATAATATGCTTGAACATCTTCATTAATAGCTGGCCATATTCCTTGTACTTTGATTACAGGGCGATGCAAACCTTTAGCATCTTTGAATTTTTTCATGTTTTTTACTTTACTTAATAGTTCATCAAATTTAATTGGCTTCCTTATACTTTCATATGTAGCACCAAGACCATCAATCGATATCGTTATCCAGTCTGCACCTGCTTTAACTATTTTTTCAAAATATGATTCCGTCAACTTACCACCATGAGTCAAAAAAGAAACTTCTTTAATACCCTTTTCTTTCGCATAACGTATACAGTCAGCAAATTTTTTATGTAGTGTAGCTTCGCCACGTAAGCTGAGACGAATTGCAGGTACCTTACCGCCTATTTCATCTATAATTTTTGTATATAGATCCCAATCCATTCTCATAGCATTTACTTTGCAACTAAATTCATCAGTGATCGTATAACACATTGGGCATCGAAGGTTACAAACTGAAGAAAGTTCGATATCAACTAAAAGTGGATAGTCCGAAACTGTCTGTGTTTTTGCGTAATCGATCCAGTTTTTGCGGTATTCAGCGTATTCCTTCTCCCAGCCTTCTCCACGGTATTTCTCAAAGAGCGCTTCTCTCTTTGAGGTATCCATGGAATAGTTTCCTTTATTTATTGGTACAAAAAGGTTTTTCATTGGTTCTCTCAATTTGTAGTTGTTTAGTAATTCCATCTTCTAAGCTATAATATGGTGTCCAACCAAGAAGAGATTTTGCCTGGTTAATATCTGCATAAACATCATAAATCTCACATTTTCGTTCAATTTTTTTCGAATAAACGGGGATTTTAGTTTCTGAAATTTTTTGAATAATCCCTATAATTTCACCGACAGAATATGAAATACCGGAACCAATGTTAATAACATTATATCCTTCAGATATAGTCAAAGACTTAATAAGAGCATTGATCAAGTCTTCAATATAAACATAATCTCGTTTTGGGTTTAAATCTCTTATCCGTATCTCTTTACCTGACCGAACTTGAGCAATAATTTCCGGAATTAGAAACTCGGGCCGCTGACCAGGGCCATATACATTGAACGGTCGAAGAACGGTTACAGGTAAATCCCAATAGTTGGCATAGAATTCACACAATTGCTCCGCAAGGTGTTTTGATAATGCATATGGATTATTGGGTGTTATTCGATCTGTTTCATGAATAGGCAGTTTTTCAGGAATCCCATAAAGATATGCACTGATATATATAAACTTGGATTTATATTTTTTGCAGTATTCTAAAGCTAATCTAGTACCATTTACATTTGTATCAATAAATCCATCTGAATCTTCCCAACTATCAGGAATATAAGTACGGGCGGCCAGATGAATTACAGTGTCAACTTCTGATAAATTTTTCCATGTGTTTTTATCTACTATATCACCATCACTGCTTGTAAGCGAAGTAACAGTAACACCAATAGATTCAAGTTTTTTGACTAGAGGCTTACCAATGAAACCACTTGCACCTGTAACAAGCACTTTAGTCATTTATAAAACGATGTCTCATTTCATCAAACTCGTCTATGGCTTTCTCATAATCATCAGGCCTCCCAATATCAAGCCAATAACCTTCAAAGCGTTCAACGTTAACCTTAATATTTTTATCTAAAAGTTCTAGCATTAAACCATCAAATCCATATAATTTATTTTTGGGAATACTGTTCAGCACTTCAGAATTGACCATATAAACACCCATACTCACTTCATAGTCATATTTTGGCTTTTCACGAAAACCTATTAAATTACTATTTAAATCTGTATTGAGCACACCATAATCAATTTCCTGTTTTCTCATGTAAGACGAAATACTAAAAAGCTCATTATTTGCTACATGTCGTTGATGGAAATCAGCAAAATCAAGGTCGGTTAAAATGTCACCATTCATGACAAGAAAGTTTTCAGGTAAATCATTAATCAATCGTAATGGCCCCATTGTACCTAATGGTTGATGCTCTAACGAGTAATCTATACTAATCCCCCACTTTTCACCTTCTTGAAAAAAAGCTTTAATAATTTCAGCCTGATGGTTTACTGCCATAGTGATATGATCAAAACCAGCCTTCACCAACTGTCTAACAATCACTTCAAGTATAGGAAACTCACCAATTGGCATTAAAGGTTTCGGCAAAACAACAGTATAAGGTCTTAGACGTGTTCCCTTACCACCAACTAGAATGACTGCACGTTTAGACATTATATATTTCAGCTTTATATTGAGTTAAATTATTAGGCTCTAAAAACCATTGAATGGTTTTTTCTAGACCATCACGTAAAGATACACTTGGTTTAAATCCTGTTAACTTTTTAAGTTTAGAACTATCACACCATAATCGCTCAACTTCGCTTTTACCTGGCCTTAATCTCACTTCATCTGATATTATTTCTACATCAACATCCATAATATCTGCAATCAATTTAACTGTATCTCCAATCGATATTTCATAGTTACTACCACAATTAATAAACTCACCGTATGTATTATTTGATTTGCTAACTGCAATAAATCCATTCACTGTATCACTAACATAACTAAAATCACGCGTAGGGTGTAATGAACCAAGCTTAATAGTCTTTTGTCCTGCAGCAATTTGTGTAATTACTGTAGGTATGACTGCTCTTGCAGATTGTCTAGGGCCATAGGTATTAAAAGGCCTTAAAATGGTTACAGGTAAGTCAAATGATGAATAAAATGAATACGCTAATTGATCAGCAGCGATCTTGGTTGCAGAATAGGGTGACTGGCCTTGAAGTGGATGTTCTTCTGTAATTGGCACATATTTCGCTGTGCCATATACCTCACTTGTACTTGTATGAACTACATGGGAAACATCAAGATCCCGCGCTGCCTGTAATACATTAAGTGTTCCTTTAATATTAGTATCAACATATGTATCAGGAGAATGGTATGAGTATGGAATCGCAATAAGAGCGGCTAAATGCAGGACAGTATCACAACCTTGCATTGCTTGACGTATTCCATTGGGATCACGAATATCACCTGCAAAAACATCAATATTATTTTGAATTTCTTTTGGCAAGCTGTCTAACCAACCCCATGAATTAAATGAGTTGTATAAAATAAATGCTCTGACCTCTTTATCTTGCCTAATTAACTCTTCAACAAGATGCGAGCCAATAAAGCCATCAGCGCCCGTTACAAGTATTTTACTCATAAAATATTATTCCTGTTCAAAGTATTACTAATCAATTTACTAGTCATATAAGATATTTTTACAAAGATATAATCATATTATTTGTTAGTTGCAGTAGCCTGTATTAAAACTCCTGTTTTAATATTGTTAAGGTATTTGGATATCATATTATTGTATGCCCTGTATTGAGAAAACGAGCATTTATGATCCAATCCATATCATTTTTTATAATTCAGTTAATATTTTATATAAAAAGGCGCTTTAGTTTTCTATAGATTCTTTTTATAAATACAGGTGTAACATCTTTCCACAAAAAAATGGGTATTTGATATATAAACATATAAAGTGCTTTCAGACTTGTTTGAGGAGGGCACTGATTAAATGCTTGACGTAAAGCTTTTACGGCTGGGAAAAAACCATAACTATAGGATTGTGCGCAACTATTAAGAGCATTCAAATTTTTAAGTTTAGAAAAATAATCCATAAACTCATCAGCAAAATCCATTCCTACAACTTTACTGTGCAGTTTATAAATATCATAGTTTTTAATAAAATCATCATATGAATTGAAATAGAGTAAACCATTTCTCGCCATTTTTTTATTGCCCTGTTGTGAATGATTACGCCAATAAAGGTGTGCATCTCTATCTAAGCCAGATTCACCATTAATCGCAAATTTAAATAATTGACTGATATCACTTAAATCATCAAACCCCCCACAGCTCAAAACCAATTCCGATTTAACAGCAAGCGCTCCTCCTGGATATCTAAATAAAATCCCACCGCGCATTTTGTCTTCAGCAAGTTTTATACCATTTGTATATATTTCTCGATTATTTGGCTTCTCGCCGGATATAGGGTTAGCAACGTTCACCACTCCAAATTCATCCATAACTTTTACTAGTGGCGCAGCAGTACAGCAATTTTTATTTGATTCAAAAAGATCTACCATCCTCGAAGCATAATTATTACTTAGACAATCATCGTATGATAAGAAATATACAAAATCACCAACCGAACAAAAAAGTCCCGCATTAAATATATTGAAAATTGGATTATCTAAATCGCCTTTCGTGAAGTCAAATAAATGAGTAGCAAACTGGAGTAATGTAGCATTCTTGTTATCAAGAAATTTATTAACAATTAGCTCTTCAACTTTACCTTTAGCACCATTATTAATCAAAATAACTTCTGTGTTTTTATAGTCTTGCTCGAAAACAGAATTAAGGCTTTGCTCAATGTATTTAATATTAGCGTCGTACATTGTTAAGATTATTGTAAAAATAGGATTTGAATTATCAAAACAATTTGATTTGTGAGTGTATATATCAAAATCAAAAGATAATATTTTTTTTACTCTTTTTTTTATAACTTGGTGGTTGCATTCTAGCACACGATTAGTTAATTTAACGCCATTTATAATATCGTCATTTAACTGGAATATTTCATTTACTTCACTCATAAAGAGAGCCCCATGTCCATAATTATAAGATTATATATTCCGAAAGAAAAATACTAAAAACAGTTATTCTAGTTGTAAAAATTTATGTCTATTATGAAGGAAAATCGAAAAAATCATGACAAAAAGATGAGCTGAGGCATGATCTTTCATGTATCCAACTATGACGTTTAGATTCATCCCAACACTGTAAAGCGTTCCCACATCATCTTCTACTTTTTTAGATCATCACTTGTATTTGACCAAAAACCATCAATTCTATTCCAACATTCCTTAACATACGTATATTATGACTACAGCACTAAAGACTTAAAGAAACTTATCAGAGACTAAATTAATGAAGTTTGCCACTCCAAATAGTACAATTATTGCTATACATCATTACTCTATAGTTAATTCCGGGATATACGTAACGAGTTCTGCGCCCCATTTTTTTGTAAACATTAATTTCTCAACAATATCATCTCGAAAATTCCAGGGTAATATTACTATTACATCAGGCTTTCTCTCTACCAAAACTTCTAGAGGAAAAACCGGTATATGACTTTGAGGTAAATATTTATATTGCTTATTTGGTGTTTCATCTACAACATATTCAATTAAATCTGTTTTAATTCCACAATAATTGATGAACGTATTGCCCTTTGCAGCAGCACCAAATGCCGCAATCTTTTTACCCGCTAATTTTTTATCAATTAAGTATGTCAAAAGATCGTACTTTATTTTCAGTATTTTATTGGCGAATCCGCTATACGATTCAAGATTGTTAATGCCAGCGGAAATCTCACGCTCCAACAGGTCACTAACATTTGAAGATATTTCTTTAGAATCATCCTCTTTATGTTTAAAATATACGCGTAAAGAACCTCCATGCGTAGATAAAACTTCAACATCGAACACTTTCATACCATGAAATTCAAATACCGTAGATATCGTATACAAAGAAAAATAAGAAAAATGCTCATGATAAATTGTATCGAATTGACACTGATTTATAAGCTCAGGAAAATGTGGGAATTCAAGTGTAATGATACCATTATTTTTGAGTATCACTTTTAGAGCACGAACAAAATTATTTAGATTTGGCACATGAGCAATAACATTATTGCCAATAAGTAAATCTGCTTTAATACCATCATTAGTCAATTTTTGAGCAAGCTCTTCGTCAAAAAATTCGACTACGGTATTAATCCCTTTGTCTTGAGAAATCTTCGCCGTACTTAGAGTTGGTTCTATACCTAAACAATCAATCCCTTTGCCTTTAAAATATTGGAGTAAGTAACCGTCGTTTGAAGCCACTTCAACAACAAGGGAATCCTCGCCTAAATTCATCCTATTACTAATACGATCAGCATAATCCTTACATTGCTTAAGCCAACTATCTGATATTGAGGAAAAGTAAACATAATCTGGAGTGAATATACTCTCCCGTTGTTGGAATTCATTAATCTGTACTAAAAAACAATTGCTACATACTTGTACATTAAGTGGATAAATCGCCTCAGCCACATCAAGATCTTTTTCAGTTAAAAAAGCATTTGATATCGCAGTGCTACCAAGATTAACGAATTCATGTTCTAATTTTTTACCACAAAATCTACACTTCATTTTATTATGTGATTTCCATTTGTAAGTGAAACTCTTAACGAGTTGGTTAAAGGGTAAGCTGAGTTATCATTAGTTTTAGAAAGAGGAATACTATGAGATACACACTGCTTACCCATGAAGAACGATATTAAATTTCACTTTTTGACGGCAGAACATGATCAAACTGAGATAGCGATGATATTACGGAGCGTGAAACTCGCTACACGTTAATCCAAAAAGTTAAACGAAAAATGCTGAATCTGTTGCTAATACTATTATCAAATTGTTAACACCCTTTTCTGGGCATGTTTTAACGATAACATCAGATACTGGAAAAAGAGTTTGCTGAACACAAAAAGACGGCCAGCAAGCTCAATGTAAAGTTTTACTTTGCTCAGCCTGATTCTTGTGTAAAAAAGCGTCTCCGTAGCCGACACAGTTATATTTATGAGTGACACATCTCATCTGGCCATATACTATAGAGATAAATGTTTTATTATAGAATTTTGCATTCCGGACATATCTTTCCAGAAACTTTTGTCTGACGATAGCATCGTATTCACACCAACCACTCCTTATGCTGGCGCAGAAAATCCGCCCCCACACGCGAGCGATTTTTTCCATGCAGATCGCGACATTTGGAAAAAAGATTGAAAAAAAGTCGCTGTAGTTCTTCATCCTCCTCCGTAGTCTTCCACGTGCCTTGCAACCTCTCATCCATCTCAAGGACAACAGCTGCGATCTCTTCAGGCTTACTTTCAATAAGTTCAACATCTTTAGCATCATACCGAAAAGAGTGCCCAATTACCCCTAACCCCTCATCAAATATTTCCCGAAAAGTCATAAAACGGTTCTTGTTCCGCAACCAATGCTTCTTAGTTGTTGATAGAAACTTGAAGCTAAATGTAGACATAACTCCCAATGGGACAATATCTACATACACAATCGGGCGGCGAAAAATATACGGCACAGAATCAAACCCTGTTCCATTCGTGATACAGAAAGCACACTTTGCACCGAGATAGATGTCCATGAAATCATTACGCAGGCCTTTTGCAGCATAGTCAATGATCATGGGATGATCCACATTCATAGCCTCCTTGACCACAGCCCCCATGCGAACCACATAATAACCGCGTTCGACCAACTCCTGGGCGGCTAAGATATAATTCTGAATGTTACAGTCGCGATGATTATGGTAATCCCACGATTGCCATGGGAACGTTTTTTGAAGATAGCTACTGTCGCGAACATTCAGGCAAACAAATGGTGCCCCATCTGGAATGCCCAGCTCACGTAAACCTGCTTCTCCTTGCCTCTCCTCTTCATCAAGAAATATTAGATGTGGTGGAAGCAGATCCAGAAGGTTATGCACATCACGGCCGTTCTTTGTTGGGGAAATCATGTGAGCATCTCCACCTGGAATGAGAGAATTTAAGTTGCTTATAGGAGTCAAAAGCCAGCTTGGCCAAATACGTAAAACACGTTCCCACATTCGTGCAAGTTGCCTATTACAGATTTGCCCTCCATGAAAGTATAAGTCCAAATAGAGTCCCCTAGGCACGTTGATACCTGCATCCCTCTCACATAAACATAGTTCCGTATTGGCCGCAAAATGGCCAATACGATCACTTACGAGTACACTAAAACGTACTAATATAAAAGGCCGAATGATACGAATAACGAGTACAGGCAGAATAGCGAAAGAAAATTTATATAATCGACGTAACCACTTAAAAACAATTTTTAGCATTAACCCACCACTTTTTGAATCACAATGTGTAACCCCATCTTTCTAAATATCTTCCAAACCGTGTATTAATATCAGCTATAACATTAGGTGGTATCTCATTTATATATCCACCGTGACCTCCTTTCCTAAAATGAGTGGTATGAATATGCTTTTCAGTTACATCAGTTGCTCCACTCTTATACTTCTCAAGTGAGTTTTTTTCTATACTCTTTTCTATCATCTCACTCGGTACAGATAGATGCCATCTTTTGAATAGCCTTCCCAATTCTCGCTGTGGATCATCCCATAGCTTCTCATACTTTACGAGTGGGAGACCCCAACCGACATACCTTTCAGCATGTTGCTCCCAGCCTCCATAAAGGTCTGTTCTAGTATAAGAGATGAAATATTCAAAATAAAATCTTTCAATATCATCAAATATACATGTGTCATCGCGCATACCTATTGTAGAGCTAAAATGAAAAAGGGATACAAAGATGTCCCTCATATCGCGCATTAAACAAACCCCTTTAATAATATTATTATTAAAGTAATCACTTGCCTGAAAGCCCCTATGGGTAAACATTACCGTCCGGTTACCCAACCCAAGGGCATCTGTTATTAAATTCATTAGCCAAACATTTCCTGATTTCGATAACCCATACACACAAATTCGGCGCCCATTCCTTCCCATAATATGTTGGAATTCATTAATATCCATAAGAGGAGTATCTTCACGATTTATTTGATACTTTACAGAAGAAAAAGCAGGACTCCTTGGAGACAATCTATCAATGATTGGCCATTTGTTGCGCAACACCACTCTTTTTTGGAGCCTGTGTTCTTTAGCTAAATATTCACGCTCCTTGGCCACATCTTCTAGTTTCATACTTAAATCCTTATACATCATTAATCTTGAAAAATTCCACCCTCTGAGAAAGTAGTATTGCTTTGGCCTACCTAAAGGGAGAAAATAAATAGTCAGCCACTTGGATAGCCATTAACGTTATTCAACGTTTGCATTTTTTATGAAGTTGAAAACCTTTTTCTTTCTTGCATCTTCTTTTTCTTGACCAGTAAATATTCTATTCCGTCAGTGCATTTTTTTGAAATAAGCATGGGGAATTGATTAAATTAATATAACAACCAATAAAGACTTTAACTAAAATAAGCAATAGAATATTATGACTAATTAATAATTTCGAATATGGTATGCCAACGTTACGGAAAGTCCTAACTCGTCTTTCAATCACCCATTACTGTATGCAAACAAACTTACTTCTCTATAATACTTAATGTTAAAGAAACTTAGCGTCAATTATTTGCGACATCCTTAAAAACAGAAACGAAATTATCAAGAACACGGTCAGCTTCATCTTTTGTAATTATTAAACCAGGAGTAAAACATACTCGATGCCACTTAGCATTTATTAAAATATTATGTTTATCTCTCATAATATTTTCTAGCTTGCTACCAAACCCACTTTTATCATTACACTTATACTCTAATGAGAACCTTAATCCTCGTCCACGTATATCATAAAAGAAATCATGATTGTTTAATTCAGAATATAATGTGTCACGGAAATAACACCCCATCTTTTGGATATGTTCCAAAAATCTATCCTGGTGAATAATTTTTTGAACTGCTAATGCTGCAGCGACACCTAATGAATATGCTTGATGAGTAGTTGTATGTTGTAATCTACCTTGACCATTCTTAATAATATTTTCAATCTTACTACTAGTTATCACAGCATTTAAAGGAGCATATCCTGCAGCAAGCGTCTTACCAATAAAAATAAAATCAGGGGTTATCCCATCCCAATCACAACAGAATATTTTTCCTGATGTACCTGTACCACAATAAACCTCATCCAATATGAGGTGAACATTATACTTATCACAGATTTCTCGAATATATTTCCAATAGTTAGGAGCCGGAGGTACATCACCTACAAGGCCACCCATAATAGTTTCTGCAACGAAACCAGCTACATTTTCTGCACCAATTTCCAGTATTTTATCTTCGAGTTCCTTTGCTGATCTACGAGCATATTCATCTAGTGTTTCACCTTCGTGAGACATATGGAGGTAATGATGTTGACTAATTTGAGTTCGGTGAGAAGGATGTAATGGCTTATAGAAATTTAAATTTGGCCTCTCGCCTAATGCCAGAGCATCTGTAGTAGCGCCATGATATGACTGGTTTCGTGAAATAAACCATGTCTTATTTAGGTTGCCACTATCATAGTGGGCTTGATAACTTATTTTCATTGATGCTTCACATGCTTCTGCACCAGAATTTCCAGCGAAATAAACTTTATCTAAACCATGTTCCGCTTTACTTAGCAGCAAAGATGCTAGTTCTTCAGCATTTTCATCAGACCACATTTTATAGTCCATATGGCAGAAACGATTCATCTGTTCATTCATTGCCTTCATTACATCTTGATGCTTCCAGCCAAGGATTGAGTATGAAGTTGAACCCGCTGTTGTATCTAAATACTTAGTTCCATCTTTTAAATATATATAAATCCCTTCTGACTTTTCTACAAATGGGGGTACAGGGTCATTTGGAAAAACTCGAAATAAATCACTCATATCTCATACTCTTGTTGAGTTAATTGTTATTGACATGTTTTAGCCAGTAAAAGAGGCAATATCAGTATTGAGTTTATTCTGATATTTTAATATTGATCTGTCATCGTTTTCAAGAAACCACGGTGAAGTGATCATATCACCTTTTATAAAAGGTCCATTAGTCACTTCATGAAAAATAACATATTCAGATAATGGCACTACTGTATGGAATACGTTTTCTCTAAGACGATAATAAACATCCTTTTTCTCACTCAAATAAATAACATGACTAATTTTACCATCCTCTGAAAATATGACAACGGCTAACTCACCCCGAATCATATGAAATGATTCAACTTTTTTTAAATGCTTATGCGGCGGGATAAAGTTACCTTTATGGTGGACAATGATCATTTCATGTAGGCTGCTGCTGCTATCAAAATGAGCACAAAGTCTAGACTGTTTTCTAGCATTGTTACTTGCAGTTGACACTAAAAATACCAGCATGTCACGAGTTAAAGTAAACACGTGATCTTCCGTATAATATACTTCGTCTGATTCTTTTATCCAGTTCGGAGGAATGGTTAACACATTTTTTTTTGATTGTTTTAACATAAATTAATTCTCTACCAATGATCATGAAAAAATTGCAGTAGATAAATCAGGAGACTAAATTGAGTTTCTATCGATATCATCTACCAATTCAAGCTATTCAGAAAACTAACTTTTATTACTATCTTTTCATTCTGTCAATAAATCACTTTCTAAATAATAATTAAATTGGTCTACATCAGCTTCATGTGTCCATGCTTCTATTTAAAATAGTTTTTGAAAGATAGTTGAAATATAAAATATTACTGATAAGTCGGAATGAATTTACTAAATTTTTCTACACGTTTCTGCAGAACAAAAAGAGTGGCATATACGTCTTCTTTATTGTTTGGGAAAGAATTATTAAGTAATACATTAAACCCAAACTGTTCAAATCGTGTTTTCCAATAATCACTGCCTTTTACTATCTCAACAGTATTATTAAAATATTTCTGGGCGACATCATTTTCATTTTTCAAAACATATGCCAGACCAACAAAAAGATTCATATAGGGATTTGTAGGATATGCCATCAAGACTCGTTCAACCCAATCGATAAACTTCTCTGGTCTACCTCTAACTGACAAATTTTTATTATAGATATAATTCACAATTACATTAAAGGTGAACCATAACTCAGTAACTTGCTCTTCATCCGGTACTTTATCATGCCCTAATTCAAATATATCTAAACCTTTTAGCACTTCAGTCTTATGTAAGACTTCACCCTTTGAAGAATTTCGAGATGGTATAAAATTAGTGACATTTTTGCCACTGGATTCCATTTGGTTGTCAAAGTATTCACCTGAATCTGCGAATGCTGAGGCGCCACGTATGATCTGACATACAGTGTAAGCAGACCAATCTAAATTAACATTTATTGAAAACCTAAAAGAATCAAGCATCATTGAAAAGGTTTCATCTGGTAGGCCAATAATATAATTTCCCCCTACAAATATCTCACTATAGTTGTCTAAAATTTTGGAGAATTGCTTAAATCTATTATGGGACGCTGGTTTTTTTATTATTTTCAGCATCTCTGGATTCCCCGTTTCAATACCGATTTTAAAACCAATACAACCTGAATCTCTCATCAGCCCCAGAAGTTCTTCATCAATTGCGGCTGCTATCATTCCATTATTTGCAGACCATTTTATATCCCATTTTCTCTTTATTATTTCGCGAAGTAATTCCTTAAGTTCCGCTCTATAAAAGGTAGGATCATCATCTAATAGTTCGAAATGTCCAACACCTTCTTTGTTAATCAGATAATCCATTTCGGTTAGGATGTCTTTTACTGTTCTAAATCTAACACCTTTACCCATAAAATCACGAACTGCACAAAAGCTACATGCAGCCCTGCAACCTCTACTTAATTGAATAGCTGCAAATGGTATTTTTTGTGTTTCTGCTCTGCGGGAAAATGGATTTAATGAGCCATATTTATGGTAATCTTTAATGTTAATGAGTTTGTAACTGTCAACTAGATCCGTTTTAACCTCAACAATATCTGGTTCACCATATGTAATTAACTTTTTATCGCCTCTTTTGAAATGAATCTCGGGAGTACTGATATAATCCTGCTGAGTATTCGAAATATTATCTAAAAGATAATTAAGTTTATTTTCACCTTCACCCTCAATAACAAAATGGCAAAGCTCATCCGTTAATAATTTATCCCATTCGTAGGTAGCTATCACGCCCCCACCTATAACGATAGAATCTTTGCGTTTTCTAATGATTTTTAATGCATCAAGCATTGGGCTAATGCCCACATCAAATAAACATGATACTCCAACGACTGATGGTTCAAAATTATCAAGTTCTTCAATTAAGATCATCGGCCATGAATTGTGATCAAATGTCTCATCTTCATGTGTTCTCTTTAAAATTTCATAATTTATGTCAAGTATTCTCACCTCAATCCCACGAGTTTTTATTGATTCATAAAGATACTGTAGTCCCGTTGGTGGAAATATATAATAACCTCCAGCATGAGCTGTATCTTTATTAAAGGAATCCAGTATTACCTGAGGAATTTGAATAAGTAATATTTTGTTATTAAAAGGAATTGCCTCAACTAACTCTTTGCAATACTCCATTAACTCTTCATTTGAAGTGTTAATTTCATTAGACACTTCTACTTTAATTTGTGATCTATCCATACCCATTGCCTATGTTAATTTATGAAGTAATTGCGATAGCATATTTATTTCAGCAAGACTTACTATCAAAACTTCTTTCACTTTAATCATAATTATTAGATGAAAAACATCAATTTATTTATTTTTCTCTAAAAATAAATAAATTCATAGTCGCCAGAATAACCAAAATTATTATAAAGCCAAACCCACTCATCAATATCAAAAAATGATTCACATGTAAGAGCCCAACACTGGAGATTAAAAAGTTCCTGTTCATTTCTGTAACTCTCTAACATAACATAACCTTGCTTACCCACACGTTCAATTTCACTCAGCGCATATTTAAGATCAAACAAGCGTAAATTATGTAAGGTACCCAGTGATATAACTAAATCAAACTCCTTATCTGCAAAAGAATATTTTGATTCAGCTTTGTGTTTGAATAAATGTGGTTTAACTAAATTACTCGCACAGCTGATACCGTGTTCAGAGATATCTAATCCTGTCACTTGAAGCTTTGGCTCAAGCAACAACATTTCGTCTAACAAAAATCCCTTACCACAGCCCACATCAAGCACTTTAGAACCAGGGCCAAGCATATAAGTTTGAATCAAAACTTCAGCAACTGATTCCCAGCGACCTGGAATAAATTTATAACCACCATAACCATAACGACGGTCGCCGTCCCAATAGTCTTCACCATATTGTTTAGCGATTTCCATACAATGAACTTTGTCATCAACCATTCGTGCTAAAACATCACGTTTAGTAGATTGATGCAACGGGGTTACAATATTTCGAAGTTGTCCCATACTCTACTCTTTAAACAAAATATGAATGTTCTTTATCAAGCGATATATATTCATTAATGGCAAGATTCTTTGGGTGACTTACACAGTGATGTCCACATCTTACTGATGGATCAAATGTTTTTAAAAACTGTATGTTCTCTTCAGAAAACCAAAAATCTTTAAATGTTCTTTCAGCAATAGAACCCATCCGTCCAGATTCTGTATATGCCTTGTCTTGGCATGAATATACATACTGATCAGCACCAACAACAGTTAAATACTGTAAAAAGTGGCATGAGTGATATTTTTTTTCAAAACGTTCATCTAAATCATGATAGTGATTAAGTATTGTAAAAGATGAATCTGATAAAGACTGTGCAGTATTAATTTGGTGAGATACTTCTTCCCTTATTTCGCTGTGGTACTCATTGTTTCCGGCAGCATCATTACTAACAACTACTCCAGACACTTTAACATGATCAACGCCACAGTCTTTTAATAACGCACAAACTTCCGCAAGGTGTTGGTGGTTCTCACGCCCAACAATGAAACTTACACCGAGTACACAATTGCCATCACGTGAAGTAAAAGCACGAATATTTTTAATTAATTTAGAAAAATCCATTTTTTTCGCGCCTCGACTTTTAACATAACTCGCATCATCCCATGCATCTAATGAAATTCGCACCCACGTACCATGTTGTGCAAAAACATCCGCTACACGTCCTTTTAGATTAGAGCCATTAGTTAATGCCGCAACCCGGACACCACCAGCAGCAAGCACTTTTATTACATCAGGGAGAGGTTTATAAAGTAATGGTTCTCCTCCCCCAGAAAATGTTACCGCTTTAACCCCCATATCAACAAATTCTTGTGCAAGACTTAACATCTTATCAGCTGGAATATTATCCTTTTCTTCCATCTCATCGCCAAGGACTAAATCATCAGTGCGATAAGCGCAATACCAACATTTGTGGTTGCAGTGATTGATAGGCTTAATGCGAATATGTACCGGTGCAACAACTTGACCACTTTCAATTGCCTGAAGATGTTCGCTAAAACGTAGAAATTTAAGTGAGCTATAAAGTGTTGACATGTGTTTGTTATTCCTAATTAAACGTATTTACTGCAGTTTGGTAATGTCTGGCGAACACACCACAATGTTTCGATTCTTTGACAATCCAGAATAGTGCTAATACTCAAGTCTTCAACTGCAAAATGCATATTTTTTCCCATATCAACTATCTGATTATAAATGCGATGACGTTTTATACTATCTACAGGTAGCTGAAATAAACTATAAGCAACTATCCCATCTACATCTTTCAAATCACGAAGTACTTGCTCAAGTATTAAATCTGAATCTTGCATTGCATATTCAGCTGCACTAAGCAAAAAGTGCAAGCTATTACGTTCACAGTAGTCACGTATCACAATGTTCTGAACATGCTGTGGTACACGCTCTCCCATAAATGGTCTACTATAAATATAACCACGTACATTTTTCATGATGTTTTAGGGTGTTTATAGGCCATACCAATTTTTGATGCTGCACGTAATGTAATCGGCTCAAAAAACTCACCAATCTTCTTATCACCATAAGGTGTAAATATCCCTTTAAAACGACAATTCATCGACCAGCGAGTTTCAGTTTCCTCATTAACTCGATTTCCATGAGGAAGAGCTTGATTGAAAACAAGAACATCGCCATAGCTAACTTCCAACCAATGAATATCATCCTTAATAGACTGGAATAGATCTTCACTACTACTACCCGCTCTCGTAACAAAGTTTTGATTTAAATCTGCAGAAGCTTTAGGTGGTAATATATACATTGCTTTAGTCGCATAACAATCGACCAACGGCAACCAAACGACAACTTCAAATGGAGAGTCACCAGACCAGGTATCAGCATGAACAGGTAGCAATGAGCTTTTGTCACCGGGAAACTGAATACTTAAATTTACTCTTAACTGCATAGCCAGTTCGTTATTAACCAAGGCTTCCAAGTAGGAGCGCGCAACACGAAAATACATCTCACGAATATCATCGTTTGCATTAACTCCTCTAATGATTTTCAATCTAAAATCATTGAGATTAGCCACGGGGATATTTTGATGAATACGGTTTAACAAATCCTCTGGTTTTACATTCGCATCAACATCGATCGCTTCAGCAATTAAACTAATGTATTTACTACGTATCCAATCTAAAGCTTCTAGATCAGCAACAGGACGAATAATATAGCCTTGTTCCAGATATTCATTTGTTAAATTACTTTCGTCTTTTGTTAAAAACATAATCAGTCTTTCTTAAGTTGCTCAAGCATAGTCTCACAAAGTGAATCGACTGTAATACCCCAGTGTTCTAACAAAGAATTTTGACTACCATACTTTTCAGCAAATTGATCAGGGATACCTATTCTTGTTATCTTTGCAGTTTGCTCAGGAATTTCATCACTACAAAATTCAAGTACTGCACTACCTAAACCTCCAATACGGGTATGTTCTTCAACGGTAACGACAGCATTAACTTTTGGAAGCCAGTGCATTAAGGCTTCTGAGTCAATAGGTTTAACGGTATGAATATGTAAAACACCACATGTGACGCCTTCATCAAACTCAAGCTTTTCTGCCGCTTCTATCGCAAGTTGAGTCATGACTCCTGTTGTTACAAATAAACCCTCGCTAGGCTCTCTCAATAAAATAGCTTTACCTATTTCGAATCCAGCTTCATCAGTACTAACAACTTTATCACCACCTTTGGCTAACCTAATATATATTGGGTGAGGCCAATCAAGAATTTGAGTCATTAAACGACGCATTTCATCTGCATCGCAAGGTGCAATAATTGTCATGTTAGGCAAAGCACGTAATATAGCAATGTCTTCTGTTGCAAGGTGTGTCGGACCAAGAGGCGCATAAACAACACCACCGCCATTCCCAATAAGGCGTACAGGTAAGTCATGCAAACATAAATCCACAGCGATTTGTTCATAACAACGTCGAGTCAAAAATGGGGCAATGGTATTAACAAAGGGAATAAAACCTTCCATTGCAAGTCCTGCCGACATACCAACAATATGTTGTTCACTAATACCTTCCATGAAAAATCGCTCCGGCATTTCAGCAGACATTTCACTCAAGGTACCCGGCCCAAGATCCGAACCAATAAAAACAACACGCTCATCTTTGCGTGCAAGCTCATGCACAAGATTTAAACAAACTCTACGCATAATTATTCTAAACACCTGTACATTTTATCAATTAAATCCTGGTCAATTCCTGACTTATGATGCCAATTTGCATTTTGTTCTGCAAAAGGAAAACCTTTACCTTTTATAGTATGACAAATAATGGCAGTTGGTTTTTCAGGCGTTAATGGTAACAAATCAACAAGATTCTCTAATTCAGAAATATTATGACCATCGACCTCTTTTGTAGAAAAACCAAAACTCGACCATTTTTCTGCTAGGTTCCCCATGTCCACGACTTCACTTGTTGGACCATATGACTGAAACTTATTTTGATCAACAAAAACGATTAAATTTGATAACTTGTGTTTAGCAGCAGATAACGCAGCTTCCCATACCGAACCTTCATTAAGTTCACCGTCACCGGTTATAACAACTACACGATGACTTTCTCCACGAATTTTTGCAGCAATCGCCATTCCAACCCCTATTGGTAAACCATGACCCAGAGCACCAGTAGAAGCTTCAATTCCTGGTAATTTTCCACGCTCAGGGTGACCACCAAGCCTGGAGTCATGCTTGCAAAAAGTAGTCAACTCACTTTCTGAAAAGAATCCCTTGTTTGCCAATATTGCATATAATGCAAGACAACCATGGCCTTTACTTAAAATAAGGCGGTCTCTACCCTCCCAATCCGGATCATTTGCCCGATAGTTAAGGAGTTTATCGTACAACACTCGCAATACTTCAATTAAAGATAAAGTGGGTCCAATGTGTCCACGTTTATCGGCTACGAAGGCGCTAACAACGAGTCGTCTAAGTTCTTTTGATCGCTTATCCATATTAATGTTTCTGTATATTTATAAGTAGGGAAATTGTTTGTAGTTACATTCAATAAACTGCAATAAAACAGCTGATTTATTTAACTGCTCGGATTTAACCTTTGAATGTTCTTCTTCACTTAACTCTTTAGATAGTTTTCGGCGTTGCCAATCAGTATTACGAAATTCATTAAGCATGATCAAACACCAGCAAACACCATACAAAGGCCAAGACACGGCTAACCTTTGCATAAAATCAGCATCAGTATCTGAAAACAAATCTTTCATACGCCCAACCCAAATTTTTCCAAGTTTAGTATCAATTTTGTTTTTAGGGTGGAGTAAAAAATCTGAAGCTGTCTTAACGGGATCATCGAAACCAAAATATTCAAAGTCAATAAAGAAAATACTTCCGTCACTATCCTCCATCATATTATGTGCGCCAATATCTGATGGAGTTAATATTTGATATGTCTTTTCAATGGGTAAATTAAAATGTTGTTTAGAAGGCCAATTCAATTTTGACCACTCAATAATCTTATCTGCTGTTGGTAACAATGCATTATTTATAAACTTGCTAAGTTCAGCATTGTTTTCACAAGCTTGTTGCAAATTCGAAAGTCTGGAATTAATTTGTTTAACAATATCATCACCGCATAAGCATGCAGCCGATGCAAGAGGAAAGTCAACTTCGTATTCCCCTCCCACATCTTTTAACTTTTCAATAAAGTTACTTACAAAATCAACTTTACTCTCATTCATACATTGAACAGTGCTTGCATTAATATGTTCAAAGACTGATATCTCAAGGTACTTATTTGAATGAAGCACATTTGGTATGTTTTCGATACCATATTTACGCATAATCTGATTAGCATGCATTTCTGTCACTCTTCTGTCTGCATGACTCAGATCATTAATATAGTACTTTACTGTAACCGGTGAACTATTTTCGAGTTCGATTTTCCAAACAGAACTATTCCCACCTTCGTTACAAGTCTGACATGACACGGGATTACCTAATGAAGATTGTCGAATTAAGGCATAACAATCCTCTACATCAATATTTTTTAAAAGATAATTTTCAATACTCGGCCAGGTAGAATACACACTCTCACCAAAATGAATTGTATCTATATTATTATCTAATAGTGGATGCTCAACGATTTCAATCAAATCATCAATCATTACATCCAGATTTAACTCATTAATTTTTTTAATTTTTTCTTTTTGTGTTGATAAAAATAAAATCTCTTTTATCAAACCTAAATTACTCTCTGGAAGTAACTGCTGTTCTTTAAGCCACCTAAGAGCAGGATTTCTAAGGTTAATCTTAGAATCGTGATGAGCTACCTCAGTTTTGTGGCTTATAATAAAGACATGATGTCCTTTATTTTTCGCTCTCCATAAAAATCTTATTACTCCAGGAAAGGCATCAGCATTTTCAATCGCTTCTGAATAAACATATCCTTGTAATTTCTGCCAGCGCTTTTCACCATCAGGTAATTGCCGAATACAACTTTTAAGTTTCTCTTTATTACCAGACCAGTCATCAGATATTAGGTCAAAAGATTTTGCTGCTATTTTAAAAACCTTATCGTAACTAATAATTGTATTATCAAGATCAATGCCAATTTTCATGATAATATATGATTAATACTTAGATACATTACTATAAATTAAGATTTCACTTTACATTTAACATATAAACGATCTATTTTGAACATTTAATTACGGTTATATTTATTAAATAAAATTAACATGAGGTACATTATTATTCTTTAGATTAAATAAATAACGATTAATCTCATCCATTCTGCAGTTTCTTCGACATTCACTAATATCTAATTCATTTAACACATAAGTAAAATTATCTTTACGTTTATCACCCTGCCAGATATCTAAAAAAGATTTTTTATTAATATTTCCATATTCAAAACGTGTGTCCAACAAGTAAGCACTACAACCATAAACTGAACCATCAGCCATTACATACGCCCAAAGAAACGGCGTTGAATGACATTTTGTGTATCTTTCTGCATGTTCATCCAAATACTTTTTAATGGTATTTTCCCTAAAAATAACTTTGAATTTATCAGTATTGTATTGCTGCAATTCCTTTCCCAAAAATAAGTAATCTGAATAATCAATATTTTCGTAAACTCGAGTTTCACTAAAATTATGTTGGGAGTATGGTTTGACTACCAAGTAATCCAGCACCATATCATCCCTGCATAGCCTCGCTAACTCAGCCATTTCTTCAGCATTTTCCGGCAACAAAAGAGCCTGCGCTCCAATTATACAATCCAGATTATTTTCTCTTTTATACTTTGTCGCTCGTTTCAAATTCTCAACAACAACATTAAAATCCTTTTCTTTAGTTTGATGAATTTTTGCGTAGGTCTTAGCTGTACCTGCATTCATAGATACCTTAATCCACGAAATTAGCGGCATTGATTGCTCAATAAATTTGTTATTTAATACTGTAGCATTGGTCGTAAAAGAAACATCTATCCCAGCGTTCTTTGTTAACTTAACTATTTCATTAATTTTTTTATGTAACAGAGGTTCTCCTTCCCCTGCATACATAATACTCTTTACTCCTAACTCACCCATTTCAGGTAAACGTTCTTTTAGTACATCTATATCCAACATCCGAGCCTTATAACCAATGTAATCGACCGCACAAAATGTACAACGATGATTACATGCGCCGACTGGTGCCATCTCTACATATATAGGATAAATAGACTTAGCTTTTTCCCAATCATTACCCACATCAAGTAGTTGAGCGACTCGACGAGGATGATAAATTAATTTGTGACTATCAATATTAAATTGATCTGTCATAGAATAACCTTTTTAATTGAAGACTGTGTTATTAATATAATTTCTTAAATGTTCACTACTAATAGGTTGATTACCGACTTCTCGTACTGCCAATGCTGCCATGCATGTCCCAATCGCCGAAGCCTCCATCAAGTTACTTCCAGATGATATACTTGCCGCCATAGCAGCCATTAAGGAATCCCCTGCTCCCGCGACATCAACAGGATTTACAGTAAGTGCAGGATAATGTTGCCTTAATACAAAACCATCTTGTTGTCTGTTGTATGCAATAAACCCATCTGCCCCTAACTTAACAATTGCATCATTTGCATGAAGTTCATCCATTAATCTATTAGCTATCCATTCAACACCATCAACATTATTATCTAGTGCATGGCGTGCTTCACGTTCCGTTGGAAAAACAAGATTGAAATTATTGAATTTTGTTACTTTTCCCATTTGACTACTACACTGAATGTCGCCAAATAGTTTCAAATTATATTCCTTGGCTATTGATTGGACAGTTTGAAGAATTTTTTCTGTGACCACGCCATATACAAAATCACTAATTAAAATACCATCCACTTGCTGTGCAAGTTCTTTTATTTTTTTAATTATTTTGTTTTCAATATTACTCGCAAGTTTGTGCTCTTTCAATTTGCTAACACGAAATAACTTTTGATTTCCTACCATATAACGTATTTTATACGTTGTTGGTCGACTGGAATCTTTGATAAGATGTGAATTCACACCTCTTTCTTTCAATTTCGATTCTACTTTTCGAGCATGTTCATCTTTGCCAACAACTGACAAATAATGACACGTTGCACCAAGAGCACGAATGTGTGAAGCGACAATAGCTGCCCCGCCAATAAATTCGCGTGAATCAAGTTCTCGTACAACCAATACTGGCGCTTCAGCACTCATCCCTAATGCATCACAAGCAACGTATTGATCAACAATAGTATCGCCTATTACTAAAAGTTTAGAGTCTTTAATCTCATCAAGTCTTTTATTTATACTTTTAATTTCTATACTTTGATTCTGACATGCTTTTTGAAAAAGATTTAATTTTTCGACAGATAATGCATCTTGACCTTCATATAATAATTCTGAAGTTGAGTAACGTGTCTCACCAGCATGGTAGACAACTTTACCACCAGATTGCTTTAAGGCGTTAAGTGAAGCATCAATTTCATTATCATGTATTGCTTCATGTTCGCTTCCCATCACCAATACGTCAGGTTTAACTTGATTAATAAAATCTTCTAAGTTACCTTCATCCAGTATTACAACATTATCTATGATGTGAAGAAGAGACACGCCCTCGGCGCGTTCATCTTGTTTAAAGTAATGTTTAGCCTCTGAATTCACTAAACTCGAGTCATCTTTTAATGCAACAACAAGAATATCACCTAGAGATCGTGCGTATTTGAAATAACGCATATGCCCTGGGTGTATAATATTAAAATGTCCATAACAGAGAATCAGCTTTCCGTTTCTATTTATCATATCATTAAACGAACTATGTTTAGCTGATAATATTTTTTCTAAAGTATCATTCATAGACTTTGTAATAATTTTTTATACGCAGGATTTGTAATAATGTTATTTGGTAATGTATTTTTCGACCAAGCTTTAGAATTACATTCATCAGTTTGAGCAGCAACTAACATTTCTGGCGTACCAATATCACGAAGCACACCATCATTCTTCCATGTCGCAATTTTTTTTAAAAAGTGAGGTAACACCTCTGTGCTAAAGTCATCAACCTTAGGATTTTCAGATATCCATTCAATTACTTCAGGTTCAATTAAGTAAACTGCTGCATTCGCAAGGTTACCTGGAGGATTTTGAACTTTTTCATAAAAGTTTTGTACAACACCTTTTACATTTAACTCTACAATTCCACAGTTTTCTGGATTCTGAGCTTCAAATGTCATCATACTCATTACTGTTTCTGAAGGTCGCGAATTCTGATGGAAATCTATATAACGCTGAAAGTCACAGCAACATAAATTATCCGCATGGATCAGTAAAACTGTATGATCTTTAAAAAATTCTAAATTTGCACGTAAGGTACCGGCTGTTCCAAGAAGTTTTTCTTCATATACAGTATGAATACTATCTTTAAACGGTGAGTCATTAACAAATGACCGTACTATATCTGCATGAGAATGAAGGTTTACTAGTATTTGATTTAAGCCTGAACAATGTAACATCGACAACCAGTACTCAAGTAATGGGCGTCCTTGAATTGGCATTAAGCATTTTGGCCAATGCTCTGTATATGGGCGAAGTCGAGTCCCTAAACCAGCTGCCAATAAGAGTACTTTAATCTCCTTCAAAAATTTATTTACCTAAATACTTAAACCAGTCTTCTGTAGCCGAAGCAATTGATTCTGGATTCCAAATAGGTGCTTCTTTCCAATAATCAATATTTTCAAGTATATTAGATATACCTTCTTCAATAGATACTTTTGGTGTCCAAGCCAAACCTTTTCGTATCCGAGTGATATCAGCAAAGGTACTATCTGGTTCTCCAGGTCGTTTGGGTATATGTACTTTTTCACCACCAAGTAACTCAGCAATACGGTTTACTGATATAGAAGCACCACTACCAACATTATAAATTTCACCAGATTTATCTGATTTAGCCGCGCTTATCAACGCTTCTACGATATCAGTAACATAAGTAAAATCTCTTGTTTGTTCACCATCACCAACGATTGTATAAGGTTCTCCAGCCAATTTTTGTGCAAGGAAAACACCAAAGACTGCACCATATGTACCTGAAGTACGCGAACGAGGACCATATACATTAAAAAATCTTAGCGAAATTGCCGGTAACGCATAAAGCTGGGACCAGTGCATAACAAGTTCCTCACCCATCCTTTTAGCTAAAGCATAGGGATACTGAGGTTGTATTGGAGAAGTTTCAGGTGTTGGATATTGCTCAGGAATACCATAACAAGAAGATGATGCTGAATAGATAAACCTTTTTACACTGGCATGTCTTGATGCTTGTAATACATTAAATGTACCATTTACATTTGATTGATGATACGACTCAGGATTTTGAATTGAAGGAACAATATCTGCCAACGATGCTAAATGAAAAACCCAATCGACACCTACAAATTCCTTATACCATTCACCAGAAACTGCTAAATCACATTCAACTAACTTGATTTTTTCTGAAACATGTCCAAGATTTTCTTTACGTCCAGTACTATAGTTATCCAACACTATAACTTCATGATTTTCTACTAGTAAGGCATCAACTAAATGACTCCCAATAAATCCAGCACCACCGGTCACTAAACATTTCAAAAAACATTCTCCTTACTTAAATTTTTATTTAGACTAATTGGCTTCAAAATAATTCAACTCTTAACTGCAAGCCTATCTGCTATATTATGAAGGAGAAGTCCATGACCAATTTCTACAATTCCATAATCTGTTGAATCCAACCAAATATTGATATCACCCATTGTTTTTAGTTGATTGCCTTCAGAAAAACCAGATAATGTAACTGTATAAATATTCTTCGAATTAGCATACTCAACCGCATTTAAAATATTGTCAGACTCTCCTGAACTACTAATCGCAATTAAAATATCCTCTTGTTCAATCATTATCTCAAGTGGTTTTTTAAAAACATTTTCATAACCATGATCATTTGATATACAGGTAAGCATAGATGAATTATATAAAGTATGTGCTTTAATTTTAGACATATTTAACAAATCAATCACCAGATGACTTGCAATACTTGCACTTCCCCCATTACCAATCACATACACATGGGATTTACGCTCACGCAATAACGTTAATTCTGAAACTATGGTGTTTAAACAATTATCCGTTATCAGTTTATCTCCAAGTTTATCTATACACTGTATATTGGATACCACCTCTGAAAAATCTGATAGTCTATCGAGTATTTTCATTTTAAAATCATCTCGCAAAAATATAGCATAAAGCTAAAAAAATTCTGACATTAAAAAATATCTTAAAACTTAGATAAAACATTTTTCGCATTGGCCATAAGGGAATCCTAGATTAGGCAATCTTAACCCTTCTGAATACGATACATAGAGTACTTATATTTAATCATTACACCAATGATATTAAACATAACTATGTTTTATCCACCAATATTTCCTGGTAAGTTCCTATTCTATTAATTTTCCCATTAGATAACTCTATTATTTGATCGCAATTTTTCAAAGTTGTAACTCTGTGTGCAATGATAAGAATTGTTAAATTATCTCTAAGGCTTTCAATAGACTGCATTACAGTTTGTTCAGTTTTATTATCCAAAGAGCTTGTTGCTTCATCAAAAATAATGACATCTGCTTTCTTGTATAACGCTCTTGCTATACCTATTCGTTGTCTTTGACCACCAGACAACCTAATGCCTCTTTCACCTACAAATGTTTTATATTTCTTAGGCCAAGTCTCAATTATATCTGCGATTTGTGCTTGTTGAGCAGCTAGCCTAACTTTATTCAGATCAATTTTATCTTTTGGAACACCAAAAGCTATATTTTCTTCTATAGTAGTATCAGCAAGAAAAATAGCCTGAGGCACATGTGCAATATGAGATTGCCACGCGCGCTGATTTTTTATATTAATTGGCTTTCCATCAATCTCAAGCTGTCCTTCTGCAGGCTCCAACAGTCCCATTACAACATCAAGAAGAGTACTTTTTCCACTACCAGTCGTACCAATAATGCCGGTACGACTTCCTTTTAATACACGAAGGCTGAGATTGTTAATAACTAAAGGTGTTTCTAATTCTACACTATAACGAAAAGAAATATTATTCAGAAATATATCTTGAGAAAAATCCAAATGCATAGAATTTGGATTATCTGCATAATACGGAAGAGGTTGTTCAAGTAATTCAATCGCATCTTGTAGTGAGACTTGCCCAACCTGAAGGCCAGCCCATGATGCAAAGGCTTGTTGCAATACAGGTAAGAGTCGCTGAGCACCGAGAGCAAATGCACCAAGAATAGGAATGACCGTAATAATAGTACCACTTTGTTGCGACAAAAAATATGCAACAAATACGATAAGCAACATACCTATTATTTCTATTAAATAACGTGGACTAGCGGAAATTAATTGACTAGTTCCTTGAGCTCGGCGTAAAGGAATATCAGCACTACGATATATTTGACAATAAACATGTTGATTACCATCAATCAAAACGTCCCGAATACCACCTAATCCTTCTTGTAAAGATTTAATAACGTAGGTAGATTCACGCGCAATAACTTGACCATTCCTTGAAAGCTGCTTCCGTGTAAACCAGATGATAAGTGCATAAATCAAACCAAAACCGCCAAATAGCGCAAATGTGATAATTGGCGCAACAAGCACTATAGTAGTAATGATAAACATCAATAATATGCTTGAGCCAATAAGATTTAATACATTACGAATATTACCTATTACACTATTTGTTTTGCTAATAATTCCATTTATAATTTCACTGCTATTACGGGCAGTATGAATAGAGTATGGCTGATACAAGGTGCGACGATAAATATTTACACTTAAATCAGCCCCAGCTGCGAAAGCCAGGCGAACACTAACCCAAAGTAAACATAAACGCACTGCACCTGAAACTAGAATAGCTAAACCAAAAAAAACACTAAAAGGTAGCAATAGTTGTTCTGGACTAGTGAACCCGAACATATGGATAAGTGGTTGTAAAGTGGCGTGCTCAAATACACTTTCTGGTGCTGTCAAAACCCCTAAAAATGGTAACACCGCACCGATGCTAACAATTTCTGCAACAGAACCAAGGGTCATCAAAATAAGTAGAAGTATGAACTGTCCACGTCGTCGCGGACTAATATGCTGCCACAGTTTCTTTAAAAGATAGATTATAGGTTGTGTAGGTTGCATTTTACTTTTTAAAAAAAATTATAACAATCATAAGCTTTATCAATATTGACTACATTAATAGTTAATCTTAATAAAACTCAATAAAATATTCTCACATATAGTTATTACACAAGTCACGAACTAAAAATTTTATATATGATTGGCTAACTGCCAACCAATGTTTCTTCGAGAATATAAACTAATGATCGTTGTTAAGTAAATCCAACCCGTTGCTGTAACAAAGTAAGTAATGTTGCTCACCCAAACAGCATTCGGTTTGTTAACCATGAACTGTCGATTAAGTACATTCTATGCAATGACTCTGCTGTGCGTTAAGTCTGTGGCAGTAACAAACTTCTTATGTTGCTTAGGATAAATATCATGTTTTTGTTTTAAACTTGCAGCACGGTTGTGATTCACATCATTACCTAAGTCACTTAGGTTGTCTGTTAGCGGCCTACTTCGCCAGTCATAAAACCCACTTTTTGATACGCCTAAAATACGATATTGAAGTTGAACGTCGAATTCTGGATGTGTATCAATAAACTGAATATATTATGCTTGGTGTCTCGCAAAGTAGGATGCCAATTTTTTAATATTTCTCGCTCTTGTTTGAGTTAAGCATTTTCTTTTTTAAGAGCGACCAGCTCTTGTTCTGGACGGAGTGTATTAGGGGTATCTAAAACATCACCCCTATCACGAAATTTTATGCCGTGCATATAACACATTATGATAGTAAGGAAAAATTCCTAATGGTTCTTCTGCTATAACTAAAAATGATTTATTTGGTCGGTAAAGTTCAATATGCTTTAGTCTTGCTTCTTGCAGATCGACTTCGTTAAATATATCTATAATATCTGTTGATAATCCAAGCTCAAAAACATCCTGCAATGTCTCTTCGTTAACCCCATGCAGACCAATTAATTCAGGTTTATATTTTCCAACGGCGTTCTTAGTATAAAAGTAATTCGAGTGATATATTATTTTTTCGAAATAATACATTACTGTTTCTTTCGGCATTTCTTGAAAACTATTAATATTAATAACCAAACTGGTAGAGCTAAAATCGCAGTTCTCATCATTGATAGTATATGCATTTATGAAAGATATTTTTTGATATTCCTCATTAGTTAGTACTTTTTCTAAATAACAGGCGCTTAATGATAAAACTTCTGGAATATCAATAATCGTATAATTATGAATACCCTTTACTAATTTAATTAGTGCCTGCGCAGTACGCCCAAAACCTGCACCAATTTCTACTATATTTTTAATTTCTTCACTGTGAATATATTTATTTAGAAAGGTATATTCCTCTATTGAAAAGAAATGATCCAGATTAATTTTCGCTCCTGAGCGAACAGATAATTCCACAGGATTACCTAAACTAGTATTGCCAATCTTTTCATAATTATCAAAAAAAATGTCATCTTTTGTCTGAAGCTGATGGAAAAGCAAAAAGTTATAATACCGCATAGTTTCATCAAAAGGGTCCCAAGAAGCTAATCGATTGTTAGGCTTTCCTGTCTCCCTGAAATCAACAAGAAATTTTTCATCAATTTTCGAAAACCGTTCTTTTGCAAGTTGACTCCATAATTTTGATTTTTTCATTTTGACCTGTACCCCGTAAAACGGACATAGATTTATGCAGCCCTTTGTTCAAACTTAAGTGGTGAAATATTACCTAAGTGTGAATGTCTGCGTTTACGATTATAAAATCCTTCAATGTATTGAAATAAGCTTATGCAAGCTTCTTGAATATTTTTATATCGCTCATAGTTTACATGCACTGTTTTTAGCGTACCGAAAAAACTTTCAGCAATCGCATTATCCCAACAATTACCTTTTCGGCTCATGCTGAATTGTTACCGATTTTAACTTAGCTTCCACTTCATCCGAAACGTATTGAGAGCCTCGGTCGGAGTGAAACAGTTACGGCAAACAACTGTGTCTTTTTTGTGCATTATCAATCGCTTCACAGACCAAAAAGCTTCGCATATGGTTAGCAAGTTGCCAACCTACGCTCATCTGAGCTCGCATCAATAATTTGTCCGTGGCGGGCAATGTAACCCGCTTTGTTCAACTGCTTCGATAGCTCTTCGAATAATTTATCGACCATATTAAGCTCTGATAAGCAATTTCGAAATGCCCAGAATGTCTTTGCATCGGGTGAGCGCTGGCGGTTGTGTAAGCCTAAAAAATGCTGGAAACTTCTTCTATTTGATATTCCAGCTGATCATCGCTTAAACCGTAAAGATTCTGGATGAGCGGCCCTTTGAACATCATCACGACATCTCTCGGTTTGTCGCCTGCGTTACCCTTATTTTGTTCTTATTTATCCGCTTGGGCATCTTGCGAAACCCTATCTCACTCTATGGTTTCATCTAGGACCAGTAATGGGTTTCCTTGTTTATCTAGCGGAGTGTCCAGAAGGGAAAACATTGAGCCAAATAGATCGTTTGTCATGGTGAATTTATTGTTCCTTGTTAAAGGGATGATTATACTGGATTCTTGTCAATTAATAGAGATGCCCCTAATTAAGTCAACAATTCACACCTTATTCTATCAGTTATCTAAAGCTTGCTTTATTTACGTCAACAATTGCCAACATACCATTCCATCGCTTCATCCATACCTTCATCTATTTTATGAGTTGGATCATAACCTAATAAATTTTGAGCTTTTGAGATATCAGCCTGAGAATGCATTACATCACCTATACGAAAATCTCGATAGATTGGCTCTTGTCTTTTTAGTTCTGGTTTCAGAGAAATCAGCCTATCCTGAATCATTTCATATAGCTCAGTGAGATTAGTACGATCATTCAGTGCTGTATTATAAACTTGATTTGTAGCGTCAGGATTTTCCGTAGTCGCAGCAAGAATATTCATTTGAATAGTATTATCGATATAACAAAAATCACGGCTCGTTTCCCCTGTACCATTAATAAAAACATCATCACCATTTAATATACTTGCAACCCATTTAGGTATTACTGCAGCATAAGCACCATTAGGATCTTGACGCTTTCCGAAAATATTAAAGTAACGCAAACCTATTGCTTTGAAATCATAAGTGCGCGCAAAAACTGAAGCATAAAGTTCATTAACTAATTTGGTTACGGCATAAGGGCTAAGTGGATTACCTATTTTATCTTCTACTTTAGGTAAATCAGGATGATCTCCATATGTAGAACTTGATGCAGCATAAACGAATCGTTTAACGTGACTATCTCTAGCTGCAATCAGCATATTAAGAAAGCCATCAATATTTGTTTGATTGGTTGTTATAGGGTCTTCAATAGACCTTGGTACTGAACCCAGAGCCGCTTCATGAAGAATATAATCAACACCAGCGCAAGCCTTCTTACAGTCCTCTAAATTGCGAATATCACCTTTAATAAATTTGAAGCATTTTGTAGAAGAACCTACTCCAGCATCATCAAGCGCTTGATCAATATTGTATTGATGACCTGTTGTAAAATTATCAAGGCCAACAACATTTTGGTTTAACTTAAGTAACGTCTCAAGTAAATTAGAGCCGATGAAACCAGCGACTCCCGTTATAAGCCAGGTTTTTGGACTGGCCTGTAATTCTTTTTTTATATTTTCATATGCAGTCATTATAAATTACCACTCGATATTTATTGTTCAAGCACGCTACCGCCCTACTAGCCATTTAGTAACCTTTAACCTGATTTTCACAACGACTTAAATTGCATATAGTCATTGTTTTTTCCTTGAAACTTAAATGATAAAAACCAAATATCTATTTCTTTTTAGTCGATCTACCTGCTTCATCTTTCGATCTAGCAGCTTCAATCTTTAAACCTTCAATTTCAGATTTTATCATTTCGTATTCATTCATTTTTCGCTGCAAAAATCGATAGGTCACTTGTGCTTTTTCTTCAATACCATTTGGAGTAAGAAAGTAAATGTAGGCTTTTTTCTTTTTATTCTTGT
Source organism: uncultured Thioalkalispiraceae bacterium (assembly GCA_964504295.1). Taxonomy (GTDB): domain Bacteria; phylum Pseudomonadota; class Gammaproteobacteria; order UBA6429; family Thiohalophilaceae; genus SZUA-37. The sequence continues at coordinate 2,878 of CAZDEC010000001.1, read as the reverse complement.
AAAAATTACGAACTTTAATGAAACCTTTATCAAGTAAAGCTTTTAGACAATAGTTCGTTTTACCAAGACTAACCCCCATTTTCTGCGCAATTTCTCGTTGGCTTAAATGAGGATTATTCTCAATCATTTTCAAGAACTTATATGTAATTTCGTCTTGCAAAAAATGAAAAACCCTTATCGTTCAATAGTTGAACAATAGCACAGGATTATTGAATGTCAAAAAAAAGGCAGGATTAAATTAAGGAGACTTAAGTGAAGGTAATTCCAAGTGATTTTTCTTGAATTTGGTTGATTTGATCGCGAATCCCTGCGGCCGTTTCAAACTCTAAATTCTGCGCATGTTCATACATTTTCTTTTCAAGTTTTTCTATTTCTTTGCTTATTTGATTAGTGGTCATAACTGAATAGTCCACCGTATCTTCAGCTACTTTTGAAAATGTACTCCCCCCAACCTTCTTGCCATAAACACCACCCATAATATCGGCAACAGATTTTACAATCGACGTTGGGGTTATACTATGTTCTACGTTATATGCTATTTGTTTTTCACGACGCCGATCCGTTTCATCCATGGCTCGCTGCATTGAACCCGTTATTTTATCGGCATACAAAATAGCTTTACCTTTTACATTACGTGCGGCTCGGCCAATGGTCTGAATTAATGAACGTTCTGAACGCAAAAAACCTTCTTTATCGGCATCTAAAATGGCGACTAAGGAGACTTCAGGAATATCCAAACCCTCACGTAATAAATTAATGCCGACCAAAACATCGAACTTGCCGAGACGTAAATCTCGTAGAATTTCGATTCGCTCTATCGTATCGTTATCCGAATGCATATAACGCACTCGTACACCATGCTCCGCTAAATAATCAGTTAAGTCCTCAGCCATGCGTTTGGTTAACGTAGTAATCAATACCCGTTCACTAATTTCTGCTCGTTTACTAATTTCGGATAAGACATCATCTACCTGTGTTGTGGCTGGGCGTACTTCAATCTCAGGATCAATCAGTCCTGTTGGCCGCACGACCTGTTCAACAACCTGGCCTGAATTCTCTGCTTCATAAACAGCAGGCGTTGCGGAAACATAAATAGCCTGCGGCATTAGCTTTTCGAACTCATCAAATTTAAGCGGTCGGTTATCCAGGGCAGACGGTAAACGAAAACCATAATTTACCAGGTTTTCTTTCCGCGAACGATCACCCTTATACATCGCACCAATTTGAGGAATGGACACATGTGATTCATCGACGACAAGTAAGGCGTTGTCGGGAAGATAATCAAAAAAGGTTGGTGGTGGTTGCCCTGCTTCCCGACCCGATAAATATCGCGAGTAATTTTCTATCCCGGTGCAATAGCCCATTTCAATCATCATTTCCAGATCAAATTTGGTTCGCTGTTCAAGGCGCTGCGCTTCAACGAGTTTGTTATTTTTATAAAGGAATTCCAGGCGGTCTTTTAATTCACTTTTTATATCATCAATCGCATTACGAATGGTTTCCTGGGGCGTTACATAATGGCTTTTTGGGTAAACCGTTAACGTTGCTACCCTATCGATTACTTCACCGGTTAAGGGATCAAATATACTCAGGTTTTCGACCTCATCATCAAATAATTCAACCCTAACCGCATCACGTTCCGAATCAGCAGGAAAAATATCGATCACTTCCCCACGTACTCGATATGTACCACGATGCATCTCTACGTCATTACGCTTGTATTGCAAGTTTGATAACTGACGCAAAATGTGTCGTTGCTCGATTGTTTCACCCACTTCCAGCTTCAACACCATTTTCAGGTAGGCACTTGGATCACCTAAACCATAAATCGCTGAAACGGTTGCAACGGTAATCGTGTCGTTTCTTTCTAATAATGAACGAGTCGCCGACAAGCGCATTTGCTCAATATGTTCATTAATAGAGGCATCTTTTTCAATAAATGTATCCGACGATGGCACATACGCCTCAGGTTGGTAATAATCATAATACGATACAAAGTACTCAACCGCGTTATTGGGGAAAAACTCTTTCATTTCACCGTATAACTGCGCCGCCAGAGTTTTATTATGCGCCATAATCAAGGTTGGCCGCTGAACCTGCTCGATAACATTGGCAATGGTGAAGGTTTTACCCGAACCGGTGACGCCAAGAAGCGTCTGCCCCGTTTCGCCGGCATTTAAGCCGCTTACTAACTGTTCAATGGCACTGGGTTGGTCGCCGGAAGGTGCAAATTGCGAATTTAATTGAAAAAGATTGCTCATTTGATATTGTCTGGATAAAGTTTCAAGTATATTACACTCTTTGTCACATAATTAGGCACTAGGAGTCATCGCTTGGCCATTAAATTATCAGATCGCGTTCAACGGGTAAAACCTTCCCCTACTTTAGCCGTTACTGCTCGAGCCGCAGAATTAAAAGCCGCAGGCCAGGATATTATAGGCTTAGGCGCAGGTGAACCCGATTTTGATACCCCGCAACACATCAAAGATGCGGCAATCAATGCGATAAAACAGGGAAAAACAAAATACACCGCCGTCGATGGCACCGCGAGCCTGAAAAAAGCCATTATTGATAAATTTGAGCGCGATAATGGCCTCAAATATTCAGCCGATCAGATCCTGGTTTCTAGTGGTGGCAAACAAAGCTTTTATAATCTGGCGCAAGCCTTGCTGAATGCAGGAGATGAAGTGATTATCCCAGCTCCTTACTGGGTTTCTTACCCCGATATGGTGCTTTTAGCGGATGCCACTCCTGTTATTATCAATACAACAATTGAGCAAAATTTTAAAATAAGCGCCGAACAACTAGAAGCGGCCATTACGCCCAAAACCCGGCTTTTTGTTATCAATAGCCCGTCCAATCCAAGTGGCATGGCCTA